>CAACVY010000002.1 GCA_900661335.1 uncultured bacterium
TCGATTTGCCGGAAGGGAAAAACCTCGTTGGAGCGTTTCATCAGCCTTCGTTGGTGTGGGTTGATGTCGGTACGCTGCGGACGCTCCCAGAGGCTGAATTGCGTGCCGGCATGGCAGAGGTGGTCAAGTATGGCGCCATTCGCGACGCGGCATTGCTGTCCACGCTGGAAGCGCGCCGTGCCGAGATCCTCTCGTTGACCTCTTCAGTGCTCGAAGAGGTGGTGGCGCGGTGTTGTCAGCACAAAGCAGATGTCGTCGCGGCCGACGAGCGCGAAGCCGGATTGCGGGCCACCCTGAATTTTGGGCACACGTTGGGTCACGCGCTCGAAGCGGTGACCGGCTATACACGCTGGCGTCACGGCGAGGCCGTGGCAATCGGGATGGCCTTTGCGGCAGAGCTTTCGGTGCGGTGCGTTGGCTTCTCAGCGGGTGAGCGCGACCGTCTGGTGGAGTTGTTGCGGTCCTTCGGGCTACCGACCTCGGTGCGTGACACGGGTGTTCGACTAGGCTGGTCCGACGTGTGGGCAGCCATGACTCGCGACAAGAAGGCGGCGCGGCGCGCGCCGCGCTGGGTGTTGTTAACCGCGCTGGGCCAGGCCCGCTACGGAATCGAAGTGCCCGCCGATGTGGTGGAGGAGGTGTGGCGTGCGTTCGGTCAGTGAGGCCATCATTCGCGATTGGCTGGAGGGGCTCGGCTTCCTGGTCGCGCAGACTTGCAAGTACCAGGTGATGGCGCGGGCGAAGCGACCAGACGAGACTTGGGACTTCCTTGCGCTCAACCCCACGGTCCTTAAAGGGGGTCCGCCGCCGCCGGGTGTTTGGGCGGGGGCCACCATGCGAAAAGTGCGGGCAGCAGTGATTGGCGTCCGGGGGTGGTTCACCGAGCGGTTTGCGCCGTCCGCGTTCGCGGATGCACCAGAATTGCTTCGCCTGGGCGCGCGGGAGGTGCGACAGGAGGCCGCCCGAAGATTGGGGGTGGAGGACGTGGTGGCGGTGATCTGTTTGCCGGCGCTTCCCGCCTCGGCGGAGCTCCGCGAGCAGACGCTCACGCTGTTGCGTCAGCACGGGATTGCCGGCGTGGTGCTGTTCAGCACGGTGCTGCTGGAGCTCAGTGCCAACATTCGGAAGCAGCTCGACTACGACCGCTCCGAAGTCTTGCAGATGCTTCGAATTCTATGCGCGCTGGATCTGTTGCGCGACGCTCAGCCCGATCTGTTTCGCCATCGCCGTCGGCTGCGCAAACTGCGCGCCGGCTCCGGTTCCGGCACGTCCGGCAGCGCGCCGGCCGCGGAATGAACTATGACGGACCATGAGGCCTACATCGCACTCAACCTGATGGGCCAGTTGGGGCCGGTACGCGTGCGCGCGCTGCGCGAGCATTTGGGTTGCCTGCAGGCCATTTTCAATGCGGACGAGGCGGACCTACGAATGGCGCCTGGGATTGGCCCCGAGTTGGCGCGCACCATCGTGGAGCAGCGAAGCCGGGTGGATCCAGTGCGAGAAGAGAGCCAGGCGCGGGCTTTGGGCGCGCGGATCCTAACGCCGGCCGATGCGGACTATCCGGAGCCGTTGCGCTCGATCCACTCGCCCCCGTTGGCTTTGTACGTGGCAGGGGAGCTCGTCGAGCGCGACCGCCATGCCATCGCGATCGTGGGTTCGCGGCGGTGCACGTTCTATGGCCGGTCCGTGGCCGACCGCCTATCGTTCCAATTGGCGAAGGCGGGCATGACCGTGGTCAGCGGTTTAGCGCGCGGCATCGACGTGGCTGCGCACGAAGGGGCGCTGAAGGCCGGCGGTCGGACGATCGCGGTACTCGGAAGTGCGCTGGATCGGCTCTACCCGCCGGAAAGCGCTCCGCTGGCCGAGCGGATTCGCGAACATGGCGCAGTGGTGTCGGAGTTTCCCCTCGGGCGCGATCCGGACCGCACCACCTTCCCGTATCGGAATCGGGTGATCAGTGGACTGTCCCTGGGGGTGGTTATCGTCGAGGCCGATCATCAGAGCGGAGCCATGAACACCGCGGCCCATGCTGTCGAGCAGGGGCGCGCGGTGTTTGCGGTGCCGGGGCGGATCGACCAGCCGATGGCTCGCGGCCCTCACGCGTTGATCCGGGACGGCGCGCGGTTGGTGGAGGACGTGCGGGACATCCTGGAAGAGTTTGAGTACCTGTTTCCGCGCGCCCGCGCGGCCGCTCCGGCCGACGAGTCCGCCGCCGGGGCGCTGGGGTCGGCGATGATGCAGTTTGATGGCGACGAAGCGAAGATCGTCGAGATTCTGTCGGACGAAGGTGAGGCCGATACGGATACGATCGTACGCCGCAGTGGCCTGGGCGCTGCGCGTGTGCACACGCTGCTGGTGGGCTTAGAGTTGAAGCGAGTCGTCCGAATGCTGCCGGGTCGGAGGGTGGCGCTGGCCGTCGGACGTGTACATCCCTCGAGAGGTGAGCATGGTTTCGCGGAAACGGAGTAAGAGCGCGACTTCGTCGAAGAGTCCGGCGCTGGTGATCGTGGAGTCACCGGCCAAAGCGCGGACGTTGGCCAAAATGCTGGGGCCAGGCTACGAAATCCGGGCTTCGTTGGGACATGTGCGCGACCTGCCCCAGCATTGGTTCGGCGTGGACATCGCCGGGGGCTTTCAACCCCAGTACGTGCTGATTCCTTCCCGTCGAAAAGTGGTGCGCGAGCTCCGGCAAGCCGCGGCCAAGGCAGGCCAGATTTACTTGGCGCCGGACCCCGACCGCGAAGGCGAAGCGATCGCTTGGCATCTCCGAGAACTGTTGGCGCGAAATGAGCACGACCGCCGCTTCCAGCGCATCACCTACCACGAGATCACGGAGTCGGCCATCCGGCAAGCCTTGGCGGTCCCGCGCGAGATTGACGAGCGCATGGTCCACGCGCAGCAAGCTCGGCGAATTCTCGACCGCATTGTCGGCTACCGCGTCAGCCCGTTCCTTCAGCAGCGGATCCCAGGGGCCGCCAGTGCCGGCCGAGTTCAGACCGCGGCGCTGCGGCTCGTGTGCGAGCGCGAGCGAGAGATCCGTTCGTTCCAGCCCAAGGAATACTGGATCATCGGTGTGCAGGTGGCCAAGCGGTGCGAGCCCCGCGACCCGTTTGTGGCGCGGCTGGTCCGCATCGGCGAGGAGAAACCCGAGATCGGTTCGGCCGCGGAGGCGGAGGCAATTCGGAAAGAATTGGACGAGCGCCCCTTGCGGGTCCGCTCGGTAGAAACCAAGCGGTTGAAGCGACGTCCACCGCCCCCTTTCATCACCAGCACCTTGCAGCAAGCGGCGTCGCGAGCGTTGGGATTTGTGCCGGCGTACACCATGCGCGTGGCGCAGGCGTTGTACGAAGGCGTGGACCTCGGCAGTGGTCCCGTCGGCTTGATTACCTATATGCGCACGGATTCCGTCGCGGTGGCCGCGGAAGCGCAAACGGCCTGTCGGCAGTTCATCGAGCAGACCTACGGGCGCGAGTATGTGCCTCCGCGGCCCCACGTGTACCGGAGCCGATCTTCTGCCCAGGAAGCGCACGAAGCGATCCGTCCGACCGACGTGCGGCGTACGCCTGAATCGGTGGCGCCGCATCTGAAGCCGGACGAGGCGCGCCTGTACGAACTGATTTGGCGCCGATTTGTGGCGAGTCAAATGACCCCCGCCGAACTCCGGCAGACTCAGGTCGAGATCGAAGCGGTGCCACCGACACCTGGGGAGCGTTCGTTCGTGTTTCGTGCCGTTGCGACCGAGGTGAAGTTCCCTGGATACCTGCGTGTGGCCTCCGATGTGGCCATATCCTCGGCGGTTCCCGGAAGCGAAGACGAGAGCGAGAGCGAACCGGAAGTTCCCCGCTTGCCTCCGCTGGAGGCGGGGGAACCGCTCGACCGTGTCGGCGATTGGCTGGCGGAGCAGAAGTTCACGCAGCCCCCGCGACGGTATACTGACGCCTCCCTTGTACGGGCCATGGAGGAACGCGGCATCGGTCGGCCGAGCACGTACGCGTCGACGGTCCAGCTGCTCTACGAACGGGGTTACATTCGGCGCGTCAAACGGGCGATCTATCCCACCGAGCTGGGCATGAAGGTAGTCGAGTACCTCGTCGAACGCTTCCCGAAGTTGTTCGACATCGGCTTCACGGCCGACATGGAACAGCAGCTCGATGCCATCGAGGAAGGGCGGGCAAACTGGCGCGACATGCTTCAGCGGTTCTACCAGAGCTTCCAAGAATGGATGGAATCGGCGCAGGGCCGCGATCCCAACCCGGACGAGCTCAAACAGCTGATCGAGTTGCTCGTTCAGGACGTGCAGTCGTGGGACGCGCCCGCGCCGGGGCGGCGTGCGTTCAACGAGCAAAAGTTTGTCAAATCGCTCCGCGAGCAAATCGCGGCCGGGCGGCCCGTGACCGAGCGCCAAGGCCAGGTGCTCCGGCGGATCGCATGGAAATATCGCGACCAGGTCCCGGAGGTAGTCCCGTTGCTTTTGCGGCTGGGATGGTCGGAACCTGCCGGGACTTCGCGGCCGCCTTCCGAACGTACGGCGGCTGATGTGCAGCAACTGCTCGATCGCTTGGCGGATGTGCAGTTCGATCCTCCGCGGAAGGTCCGCGGGCGAACGTGGGATGATAAGAAGTTTTACGAATCCCTCCGCGCACAAGTCGCAGCCGGTCGGGCGCTGACGGACGCGCAGGTCAAAGCGTTGGAGCAACTCGCCCGTCGCTATGGACGGCTGCCCAGTTCCAGCGGGGGCAGCGTGGCCGAGGACCCGATGACCCCGGAGGAGACCCAAGCGATCGAGGAGATGTTCCGCGTGGTCCGGGAAGTGCGGGAATGGAAAACACCTCCGGAGCGCCGCGGCCTCATAAAAGACGATCGAGCGTTCGTCGAGTCGCTGGAACAGCAATTCCGACGTTCTGGTCGACTGAGTCCAAAGCAGGTCGCGGCGTTGCGACGTTTGGTCCAACGCTATAGTGGAACGGCGACGTCGTCGGAGCCGACGGAAACGAACGCATCGTGATCGACCTTCACTTGCATTCGAACATCTCCGACGGCACCTTGTCCCCCGAGGACTTGGTTCGGGAGCTCGTTCGTTCGGGCATTCGCTATGCGGCCTTGACTGACCACGACACGATTGCGGGGTGGCGACGGTTCGAACAGGCGGCGAGACAGGCGGGTTTGTCGGTCATTCGCGGCGTCGAAATCAGTGCAGCCCACCCGTGCTGTCCGGTGCATTTGTTGGGCTATTTCGTGGAGGCTACCCCTGCGATGTGCTCGGCCCTGCGTCGAGTGCGCCGGGGACGCATGCGGCGCAATCAAGCCATCGTGGCGAAACTGGCAGAGCTTGGGAAACCTGTCGCGTGGGAAAGCGTGCGCCGCACGGCAGGCTCATGCATGATCGGGCGGATGCACATCGCGCGAGCGATGGTGGCGGCGGGCCATGTGCCGACAGTGCGAGCCGCCTTCGATGAATGGCTCGCGCGCGGGCGTCCCGCCTACGTGGAGCGGTTCAGGCTGCCGTTTCATCGCGCGATCGCGCAGCTACATGCCGCCAGCGCGGTGGTCGTCCTTGCGCATCCGGGCCTGCTGCCGTGTGGGTCGGACGACCGAGCGCAGATCCTCCGCGATCTGGTCGGAGCCGGTTTGGACGGTGTGGAGGCGTATCACTCGCGCCACAATTCGGAGATCACCCGGGAGTTTCGGCGTTGGGCTCAACGGCATGGCGTGCTTGTGACGGGCGGATCCGACTACCATGGGCCACAGCCCAGCGATGGATCGCACGCAGTGGAACTGGGGCAGTTGCACGTTCCCGAAGAAACCTGGAAGGCGTTGTGCGACGCCGCCCAACGATGGTCTCGCCGCTCTGCGCGAGTTCATGCGACAAAGCTTTAGAGACTTCCGTCCAAGGATTGGAAGTCGCGGTCGGAAATTCGTCCAAAGGTTGGAAGCCCGGCGGCTAAATTCGTCCAAAGCTTGGAACACTCGGGGGTGGGTTCTGGTTGGCGCCGGACTTGTCGTCGTGCACGCCCAAGTTCGCGGACACGCCGTGGCAGTTACCGGAGACTTCGCCGCCGACTCTGGCACGTGCGAGTGCGGCAGCGTCAGCCTTCGCAGGTCGCACGTATTTCGGTCTCGGCGTAGACTGAGCCGACGGACACGAGAACCCATCGGCGGAATTGGGTGCGCGGAGTTTCCCGCACTTGACGAATCAGGAGGTCGAAGTGAAGGAGCGCTGGTTTCGTGGTCGCACTGCGGCGGTGTGGCTGGCGGTGGGGAGTGCAATCGCAGCCATGGCAGAGGCCCCATCGAATCGGCTGCCGGCCGCCATCGCGTCGGCCGAGGAGTTGTTGGCGTGCATGGCGTCGCAGCGGCATGCCACGCGGCCAGACTTTGTGGTGTATGTGCCGCAGGTGACGAACTCCGCGCTTGCGGACACGGGCAACGAGCATTTCTTAGTGTTCGAGGGGCCGGACGGTTCGTTCATGGCGGTATGGACGCAGAGCTCCGCGGAAGCTCGGCCGGACCAGCACATCGTGTTTGCGCGGAGCGAGGATGGTGGACGGACGTGGTCGCCGCCGAAGGTGATCGCCGGTCCAGCCCGCGCGGGCGAGGGGCCGATGGCCAGCTGGGCGTTTCCGCTCGTTAGCCGGCGGGGCCGGATCTACGTGCTGTACAGCCAGCACATCGGTCGCTACGACAATTTTCCTCACCACACCGGCTGGCTGGTCGGGATGTACAGTGACGATGCTGGGCGTACATGGTCGGCCCCGCAGCGCGTATTCATGCCGCGCAGCATTCGGGATAATCCTGATCCGACAATGCCGCCCAATGTTCTGTGTTGGCAAAAACCGCTCCGGCTCGCGCCGGGGGGACGTTACCTCGTGGGCGTGACACGGTGGACGAGTTTTGCGGTGACGCCCAACCCCACGAAGTCATGGATTTCCGCGGATTCCCGCGTGGAGTTCATTCGTTTCGAGAATGTGGACGACCACCCAGAACCGAGCGAGCTGAGGCTGTCGTGGTTCATGACGAACGAACGAGCGCTGGCGGTCGAGTTTCCTGGCAACCCGACGATCAGCGTGTGCCAAGAGCCCTCCATCGTACGGTTGCCGGACGGTCGTTTGTTCTGCGTGATGCGCACCGCCGCGGGCGGCCCCTATTGGAGCGTGAGCGCCGATGGTGGCGAGACGTGGAGTTCGCCGCGCCCTTTGTGCCGACGCGACGGCGGTACCCGACTGCTACATCCGCTGTCGCCGTGCCCGATCTACGACCTGGGTGGTAACGAAGCCGGCAGCGGCCGCTACGCATTGTTCATTCATGGCCATGATGGGCACTACCAAGGATATGGCCCGACCGACACGATGTTTCACCGGCGGCCGGTCTACTTGGTGCCGGGGACGTTCATGCCCGGCGCGGACCAGCCGGTGTGGTTCGAGGAGCCCCGGTGGTTCATGGACCACGACGGGACACCGCTCGGGCCCGTGGGAAGCCGTGGGCGTTTGGACTTGGCGCTTTATGGCAGTTGGACCGTTTTGGAGGGCGTGCCAGTGTTGTGGTATCCCGACCGCAAGTTTTTCCTTCTTGGGCGGCGAATCGGACCGGAGTGGTGGCCGAGGACAGCTCCGACGGCGGAAGTTCGCTGACGGCGACGCGCGCGGGCCATCCGACCGGCTGGAAATTTTGAACATAGTTGCGCAGAAGGCCGGCTGGCTCCGCGTGTTGGCGATGCGCTATAGTGGGCGGGTGGCTCCTCGGAGCATCGGGCTCGGGGTGGGGCGGTGGAACTTGAAAGGGCTGGGGAGTTGAACTGGATTCGATCCCATGGGTGGGCGGTCGTGGCGGGTAGTCTTTGGGCTGCATGGTTCGCCTGGACGCGGTCGGGTGGCGTGGATTTTTGGTGGGGGATGGCCACGATGTCGGCGGGTGTGGCCGGGATCGGTCTGGTGGTGGAGCCAACGTTGCGGCGGGAGTTGGCAGAGGAACTCCAGCGCGAGGGGGTTCGCGGCGTGGTCGAAGGTGTTGCGCTTGCGCTGAGTCTTTATGCCGTATTCTGGATTGGCAACCACTTGGTTCGCCATGTCGGGTTCGGGGAACGTGTGGATTCGGTGTATGGCCTGGCGCACGGGGTGTCGCGGGTTCGGATCGCGGCGCTGTTGCTGTGGGTGATCGGGCCGGCCGAGGAGATTGTTTGGCGTGGCTTGGTTCAGCGGCAGTGGGCTCGGCATGAACCGCGGGCGAGCGTGGGATGGGCCACGGCATTGTATGCCGCGGTTCACGCCCCGAGCGGGAACTGGGTACTTGTCATGGCTGCGGCGGTGGCGGGCGTGGTGTGGGGTGGGTGGTATTACGCCCGGCGGCGGCTCTGGGCCAACATCGTGAGCCATGCGCTGTGGGATGTGCTTGTGTTTGTCGCGTGGCCCTTGGGAGCGTGATCAGGCTCGCTGGACTTCACGGGCGGCGAAACGAGTTCAGCCAGGGCAGGGCATCGGCCAGGTTGGCGGCGACCATATGGGCGCCGGCTTGCCGCAGCGTGGGTTCGTCGAAAGTGCTGGTCAGCCCTAAGCAGTAGGCGCCGGCGGCGCGTCCTGCTTGGAGTCCGTTGGGCGCGTCTTCGACCACCAGACAGCGCTCGATCGGCGTTCCTACAGCGAGGGCCGCGATAAGGAAGATGTCCGGGTGAGGCTTTTTACGCGGCACATCGCTGCCAGTGACCCGTGCATCGAAGAGTGCAGGCGGCAGACCGATCTCGGCGAGATTGCCCTCCAGTTTGATGCGGTCGGCACTGGTCGCGACGGCGAGTCGCCATCCGAGTTCTCGCGCAGTTTGGACGAATTCGCGCGCGCCGGGAAGCGCCTGCAGCCGTCCGCGGATCACCTGCAGGTAGATCTCATAGGTCAACTGCTTGTCCTCAGGCAACCGCAGTGGGAGCCCGCGCCGTTCCGCCACGCCGCCGAGGTAGCGGTCCTCGCCCGCACCCACAAAGGGCCGGAACTCTTCTGGCGACACTTCCACACCGAAGCGGCGACGGAACATCTCCCGTGCGGCTTCGCAAATGAATGGTTCGGAGTCGCAGAGCACGCCGTCCATGTCGAACAGGATCGCCTCGATCGGATGTAGCCATGGTTCCAGCACCCGCATGAATCTTCCCTCGGCGCTGATGCTATGTGTGCCTCGGCCGCGAGTCGCTCTTGATTCGCCCGCGGACGCTGGCGACGGATCCTGGCGTGGCCGTCACGAGTAGCGGTGTCCGTGCACGTTGGAAGTACGGTAGCCGTACAGCGCAATTACCGCGAAACAGATGAGCGGGAGCGCAAAGGACACCCGGGTGCTGGACAGCACGAGCGAGCCGTAGCGGAAGGCCGGCTGATCCATGATCCAACCTTGAATGGGGGGCATGAGGGCCCCACCGCCGATGGCCATGATCAAGCCCGCGGCGCCCAACTTTGCGTCGTCGCCTAGCCCTTTGAGGGCGATGCCGTAGATCGTCGGGAACATCAGCGACATACACGCCGAGACCGCGATCAGACAGTACAGCCCCCAAATGGTTGGGATGAAGATTGTCCCAAGGATGAGCAGGAAGCCGCCGGTGGCGAGCGTGAAGAGCAACCCGCCGGGGCTGACATACTTGAGCAGGTACGTGCAGATGAAGCGGAACGTGACGAACGTCCCCATCGCGTACATGTTGTAGAGCTGGCCAATTTCCTTCTTGATGCCCAACTCGTACTCGGCGTACTGGATGATGAACGTCCAGCACATGATTTGGACGCCGACGTAGAAGAACTGCGCGATGACGCCTTCGATGTAGCGGCCGTTGCGGACCAAGCGGCGGACCGTACCTAGAAAATCGATGTTGCGGTTGCCTTCGCCCGCCACGCGTGGCAGGCGTGCGATCAGAAAGATGATGAGCACCACGAACACGGTGAGTCCGAGCGCGGCGTAGGGTGCAACGATCACGTCCAAGTCATGGTGCGCCAGTTTCAAGAACTCTTCAGGGTTGGTTTGCTGGAGGATCCGGCGCTCCGCTTCCGGCATTGGATCGAGTCGGCGCAGGATGAACGTCTTTGCGACCCACATGCCGGTGAGCGAGCCGATGGGGTTGAAGGCCTGGGCGAAGTTCAGCCGACGCGTGGCAGTCTCTTCGGGTCCCAGCGCGAGAATGTACGGGTTGGCGCTGGTTTCCAAGAACGAGAGCCCGCAAGTCATCACAAAGTACGCCAGTAGAAACGCCCAGAACGCCATCATCCAGCCGGACGGGATGAACAAGAAACAGCCGAGGGAGTACAGCAGCAGACCCATGAGAAGACCGCTCTTGTAGGAGAACCGCTTGATGAATAGCGCGGCGGGGATGGCCATCACGCAGTAGCCGCCGTAGAAGGCGAACTGCACGAGCGAGCTTTGAAAGTTGCTGATCAAAAGAATGTTCTTGAACGCCGCCACCATCGGGTTAGTAACGTCGTTCGCGAACCCCCACAGCGCGAAGAGGGTCGTGACCAACGCAAAGGGGAACAGAAATTCGCGCGTCAACACCGGTGGGTGTTTGTGAGCACCTTCCATCGTCCTGTCTCCTCTGCCGGACTCGCCGCCGGCGAACATGCGGGACATGATGGCAAGCAACGGACCTTGTGTCAAATGTCGGCCGCGTTTGGCGCGGCCCAGCGTGATCTTCAGGGGGCCACGTCGGACGGCACTCCATCCCGCCGCGGTCGGTGCGAGTCACGGAGCTTGGTTCTTTTATGGGTCGCGCGTGCCCGGGGGACCGATCCGCGTGAACGGGATGCGCAGAAGGCGCGCCAGTTTCTCCAATGTGTCGGCTCGATGCCCCACTCCGACCGCGCAATGGTGCGCAGGACCTGCCTCCGTCCAGGATTGGATGAATTCGCGCGCACTGATACCGAACCGATAGCGGCTATTCGTGTTGCCGATTTGCAAGGTTGGACCGGGAACGGAGTCACCTTCGGCGACCAAGAGGCCCACGCCGCCATCGGCTCGTTCGACGACCGACAGCACGGTGATGGGTCCGTGGCGCACCGCCATTTGAATCGAAAGACCGCGGCCGGGTTTGCCGTGGTAGACCGGTAGCGGCACCAACCCCACGCGTCCTTCAGCGATCGCCGGGTGCGCCGGTCCGTCGTGGCCAAGCAGCACGACGTCGTCGACGAAATCGGCCAGGTAGAATTCGGAAAAGGACCCACCGGCCTCCAGGAGGTCGAAGATTTTCATCGCGTGGGCGTTTTTGATTTCGCATTCCCCGGCCACCGGTACGTGGCGGCCCGTCAACAGGGTGAAGCCTGGGATCACGGAGGTGATGATGTCCTGGTAGGGGTGGCCGGCCACGCCTTCATAGTAGTAGGCCAACGCGTGCAAGTCGTGCCGTTCTACCAGGCGGTCCAATGCCACCGATGTCCGTGCAGCTCGGTCCAGTTCCGCAGGTGGACATTCAGGAGAGACGTCGAACGTTTTGCGGAATTCGCGAAGTTTCGCTTGAACGTCTCGGCGCGTAGCTTGCTCGCGAAGTTGATGAAGCTCGCACATCTCGAGCAGTTCGAAATGCGTTCCGAACACGCCCGCCAGGCGAGTCATGTCGGTATAAACGTCCAGCATGCCGCAATAGTAATGGCCCAGAACGCCCATGCGGGTGCGTCGGAGACGCGCTCGCACGCATGCCGCCTCTACCCATTCGCGGATTTGCTTCCAGGCCGCCGCGTCCCTTAGATGGCCGGTGACCATGTGGAACTGGATGCCGGCGCGACTGAACGCACAGGCCAATTCGGGGCACGCGCAGGCTTGGCAATGCTCCAGCCAAACTCCGGTCATGCGGCCCCGATCGCCCAGGGCGTTGAACTTCGCGTAATCCAGCTGCGGCACCGGCTGGAGGTTCAGCACGACCACCGGGACGTTCAGGCGCTGGACGAGAGGCAGCACGGTGGACGACAGCGCGTAGGTGCTGACGTACAGGAACAGCAGTTCCACTCCTTCGCATCGGAGACGGTCGGCGACTTGGTGGGCGTGGGGGACTGTGTCCACCAAGCCACCGTTCACTACGCGCAGGTCGCCATAGCGGGCAAGGGTCTGCGCGATCTGTTGCTGGTACCCGACCAGACGGTCTCGGAGTCCTTCGAATTGCTCCCAGTAAGTTTGGAGTCCGACCCCCACCAACCCGACCGGAGTTCGCTCCGCAATCTTCGTTTGAGCTTGGACGCTTTTTTTCATGACGACCACCTCCACAACTTCAACGTCAACCCAACGCTAGCACAACAGGCATTTGAAGTCATCGTTCTGGCGCGCGTCGAACCCGTACCTGATCCTGTGCGCGGCCAGGCTCTGAAAGTCGGACTGGGGCGAGGTCGTGCTGATGAGTGTGGGCGACACCCCCCGATGCGATGGGCGCGGAGGCGGGCGTAGGGCTTCGTCGTGGGGTTGCCTCACGTGTACTTCTTGTGCATGGCGGGACTCGATGCCCTCTGCCATCGGGGGTCCATGCGTAGGTCGGCGGGCGATGCGGCGCGTGATCCTCTCGGCGGGCCATGGCGTTCGTTGTGGCGCACAACCAGAGAACGGGGTTCAAAGCGTTGTGGTTCATTACGCAGCGGCAATGTTCCAATGCGTTTCGAGCTTGGTCAGGTCTTCTTGATCCAACAGACTAGCTTGAGGCTCTGAAGATCGGTCCAGGCGACGGCGTGCTTTAGGGCTTGCTTGACCGGGGCGCGTGGTTCGAAGCGGGTGGCGATCGAGGGTTGACTCTGGTTCGGGGAAAGTCGAAACTCGGCTCGGTTGCAGCGAACAGGAGAAGAAGCCATGGGAACCAAAGGTCGGGAAATTGTAGGTCTGAATGTGGACGAGCTCCTTCGGATGCTCAACCGGGCATTCGCCGATGAATGGCTGGCATACTACCAATATTGGCTCGGCGCAAAACTGGCCAAAGGGCCTATGAAGGATGCTGTAATGGCCGAGTTGACTCAGCATGCAGCAGATGAGCTTCGCCATGCAGACATGCTGGCGTTGCGGATCATCCAACTCGGTGGCACACCGGTGCTATCGCCGGCCGACTGGCTCAAGGAGTCGGGGTGTGGTTACGACGCGCCGGTGGATCCCCACGTGGCGCGCCTGTTGAATCAGAACATCGCTGGCGAGCAGTGCGCGATCGTGACGTACCAGAAGTTGATCCAGGCCACGCAAACGGCCGATCCCGTGACGTACAATTTGGCTGTCCAGATCCTCTCCGACGAAGTCCAGCACGAAGAAGACCTGCAGGCCCTCAAGGAAGATCTGACGCTGTTGATCGCCTCGGCGCAGCGCTAAAGAGATCGCTCGGCTCGGCATTGTCGGCCGGTCGTTCAGACTCGAGGCGGTAGAGAATCTCGCCTGCGTGCGGTACGAGAAGGATGCCCTCGTCCTCGCGGTTGGCAAACTCCTCGACGCGGATGCTGGCGGGATCTCGCCAGCCGAGGCCGATTTTTTCGCATCGCTCCCGCGGAATTCCTGTGGCCAACGTCACGCGGATTCTTGGGCGCTCGACGCCGTGCTCGTAGGTTCCCGCGCCACGGAGGTGCGTCGAGTGAGCCAGCACCCCCCAAGGATAGTGGCGGAACTTTTCCCATTGCGCCAGGAAATAGTCTCGCACGTGGTAGCCGATCTCGTCGAGAATGCGGCCATGGGTGTAGGAAACTTCCGTGATGTGGGGTGCGTAGATGATGACCTCTCCGCCGTCGGCGATCACCGGTTCCAACTTGTACATTCCCTTGGCGCCGGTCCAGAGGTCATCGTACATCTCTGGCATCACCGCCAGTGCGGTATGGTAGGGGTGTGGCACCCAACGGATGTGAAGCTGGGACGACAGCCGTGCGGCCGCGGTCCATGCCGAGTTCACATCGCCCACGAACAAGCCGGCGAGTTGTTCGCCTTGCACGACCATGCAGATATAGGTGCGCGGGGTGGGGATGCATGCTGCCGCCATCTCGATCGCTTGGCGGACCGGCGTGTCAGCCACGCCGATGATGGCCCGCGAGGTGAGCAAGGCGCCCAGCCAATGGGTCACATGGATCACTTCGGGACCGCTGATGCCAGGGAAGAAGTATTTCGACCCACCTGAAAAGCCGGCCACTTCGTGCGGAAACACTGGCCCACACACGATCACGTGGTCGCACTCCACGACCATGCGATTAACCTTCACAGGTACGTCCACCGACAGGCGGCCGCCGCTGAGGCGTTCGATGTCCGCGTGCGAGAGCGTGCCCACCATCGCGAACGTGGCCGGGTCGCTCCAAAGGTGGTTGTGGACGTCAACGTTGGGCCATCGTTGAGTCCACGCGGCGCGGGACATGCCCACGAGCCGCTCGATGGCGGCCGTCGACATCGGCGAATGGGTTCCCAGTGCGATCAACCAATCGAGCCGCCCGACCCGATGCGCCAAGATCTCGCACAGCAGGCGGAACATCATCGGGATCGGTGCGGTACGAGTGCCGTCGGGAATGACCACCACGACCCGCGCGGTGGCCGCCGGAATGTGCGCCAGGCCGGCCTCCAACCGGGAGCGCACCGTAGATTCGTCCATGCGTTGGACGGCGGAACCGATGGTATCCATGGAATGCCAGGTGGTGCTCATACACCACTATACGCCGAAAATCCGCCATCCACCGGAATCACCACGCCCGTGACGAACTCCGACGCAGGCGAGACCAACCACAGCAGCGTGCCGATGAGGTCCTCGGGCTGCCCAAAGCGCCCCATGGGCGTGTGCGAAATAATCTGTGCTCCCCGCGAGGTGAGTTGGCCGGTCGCTTCGTCGCGGAGCAGATAGCGGTTCTGGTTCGTTTCGAAGAAGCCCGGGGCGATTGCATTGACACGAATGTGGGGCGAATAGTTTTGCGCCATGTGTACGGCCAACCATTGTGTGAAGTTGTTGATGGCCGCCTTGGCCGCAGAGTACCCGACAATCCGCGTGAGCGGTCGGAAGCTGTTCATCGAAGAGATGTTGACGATTACGCCGGACTTTTGTTCAGCCATCAACCGGCCGAACACCTGGCAAGGCAGGATCGTGCCCAAGAGGTTGAGATCCAGGACGAAGCGTAACGCATCGAGGGGAATGTCGAAAAATGAGAGGTCGGGCGAAGTGGTTGCCTCCTTTCGGTTCCCCCCAGCGCCGTTGACGAGAATATCCAAGCGGCCAAACGTTTCTTGCACGCATCCGAGTGCGTCCACGAGGCTCGACCGATCCAACACGTCGGCAATCACGGCCATGGCGTCGCCGCCGCTTGCTTGGATCTCTGATACCACTTTATGGGCGGCTTCCACCACCCGGTCCACCACCACGACTTCCGCTCCGCGCCGCGACAGTTCCAACGCCATTCGGCCCACGAGCACGCCGCCGGCCCCGGTCAACACCGCGACCTTCCCTGCGACGGAAAAGAGATCACCGGTTGATTCGGTCATTGCAGCGAATTCCTCCTCAAATGTTCTTCTCCAGCCGATAGGTTTTGCGCGCCAGTCCCACTGCCATGTCTACGGCCATCTCGGCGGCTTCCTCCTCCGTCACAAGTCCTCGGACCACCAAGCCTGCCAACCAGTTGCAGGAGGCGCGTCGCCACACGTCATGGCGAGCGGGAATGGAGGGAAACGCACGGGTGTCGTCGTTGAAGCCCGCTGTGTTGTACAGACCCGCCGTTTCCATGACCTGATCGAAGTATCGGCGCATACCGTTGAAACTGTCATGGAACCACCACGGTGGTCCCAAGCGCAAGGCCGGATAGTGACCGGCCAGCGGCGCCAGCTCCCGCGCGTAGGTGGTCTCGTCCATCGTGAAGAGCACGATGGTCAGATTCCGCTCGTTGCCGTAGAGGTCCAACAGCGGTTTGAGCCCGCGGACAAAATCGCAGGGCAAAGGGATATCGGCCCCCTTGTCCGGCCCGAAGCGCTCCCACAGCAGCGGGTTGTGGTTTCGGTACACACCGGCGTGAATCTGCATCACCATGCCGTCCTCGAGACTCATCCGCGCCATCTCGATGAGCATGTGGCCGGAGAAACGGACTCCGTCTTCGGGCGTCGCCACGCCACGGAGAGCTCGCTGGAAAATCGCTTCCGCATCTGCGGAGCTCAGCACTTCGGTGTGGGGGAGTGTGACGCCGTGGTCGGTCGCTGTGGCACCCAACTGGCGGAATGCCGCGCGGCGCCGCCGCAGGGCTTCCAAAAAACTTCCGAAGCTGATGATATCCATGTCGGCAGCGTGGGCCAAAGCCTCAAGCTGCTGTCGCCAATCCGGCCGCAAAATGTCCGTGACGCTATCCGGACGAAATGTGGGACGAATGTCGCCGTTCCAGCCCGACGCGCGAATCGCGCGATGATGGTTCAAAGGATCCGAAGCCGCATCCGTCGTGCATAGTACTTCGATGCGGAAGCGCTCGAATAGCGCACGGGGGCGAAACTCCGGTCGCCGAAGACAGTCCTCGATTTGGTCGTAGATGACCTGAGCGTTGCGAGAATTCAGCGGGAGCTTCACCCCGAACACGCTGATCAATTCGTGCTTCAGCCACAGCCCCGAGGGTGTGCCCCGGAAGAGGTAAAAATGGTCCGCGAACCGCTGCCAGATTTTTCGGTGATCGGTCTCCACCTGGCCTCCGTCCCGCCGCCGCACGCCGAGGTCCTCCAGCGGTAGGCCTTGGGAGTACAGCATTCGGAACACGTAGTGGTCTGGAATAATCAAAAGATCCGCCGGGGACCCGAAGCGAGCCTCGGGGTCCGAAAACAAGGACGGATCCACATGGCCATGAGGGCTGACGATGGGCAGCTGGGCGACCCGCTCGAACAGGGCGCGGGCCACCGCACGCTGCGAGGGCTCTGGCGAAAACAGCCGGTCCGACGACAGCGTCCAAGTTTCGTGGTTACTCATTGAATCCCTCGCGAATGCGCCGGCGCGTGGCGCAGACCGCCGACGCCTAGCACTGGGCCATACTGTCCATTTGGGGCCTGGATGTCAAGAAACCCACCGTCGCCAGACTGGGCGGAGCCACCCTAGACGAAGCGAAGCCCCGATACGCGGCGAAATGAACGATGGGGGGCGAAGTAGGGCGCATCCACGCGCGGGCGGCGCGATCTCCGCTTCGCGGCCGGTTGTGACCGAGGCCTAGGGCGCCTTGGATAGGGAGAGCAGTCAGGATCGAATCACCTTGACTCCGCTTGCCTATGGGCGACGAGAGTGATAGAAGGGCCGATGTTGGATGGTGGCACGGAGGTCTCGTCGATGACTTGTGGAACGGATCTGCAGTGTTGGATTCGGTGGTTTGTGGTAGCGATCCCCTTCGGATGCGCGCTGCCGGCATGCGCGGATCTCTCCGTCGTCAACGGAGATTTTTCGGATCTGAGCGGTTTGGTGGCGACACAAGACCAGTGGTATGGGGGTTGCCCGGCGGGTTGGTCGGCCTTCGGACGTTCCGCCTATGCCGTCCATGCCGCTCGGGGTCCAACGCCCCCCACGTGTAACGTTCAGCCGCTCGGTTTCGTATACCAGCGTCTCGGCGTGCTGGGCGCGGACTCGGATGTGACGGTCACGTTCGACGTGTCGGAGCCTTGGCGGACGAATTCTTTATTGCGCGCAACGATGATGGATGGCGATTTCCGCATCCTGGCTCGATCCGATGTGATGCCCGGTGAACGCGGAGAACTTGTGGCGCGCGGTGTGCCGGCCGGCACCGCAATCGTGATCGGGTTCTCGGCGGTGCGGGGAAGTCCAGGTCTTGACAACGTGCGGCTGGCCACGAGTCACGCCAGCCGTCCAGCCGAGCGCAAATCTCCGGTCCCAGGTGCGGTGACGGTGGCGTGCTACTACTTCCCGAATTATCATCCTGGTGACGCTCGCACCCGCCAGCTGAAAGGCCCGAATTGGTCGGAATGGGAGTTGGTGCGCGCGGCGCGTCCGAGGTTCCCGAATCATGCCCAGCCCAAGGTGCCGTTGTGGGGCTACGAAGACGAGTCGGATCCGGCCGTGATGGCTCGGAAAATCGCCGCGGCGGCAGACCACGGCATCGGCGTGTTCATTTTCGATTGGTATTACTACGACGACGGCCCGTTTCTAGAGCGGGCTCTTGATGAAGGCTTTTTGCGCGCGACGAACAACCACCGCATCCGCTTCGCACTGATGTGGGCCAATCACGACTGGAAGGACATCCACCCGCTTCGCAAAGGGCACACGCCCGTGGTGCTCTATCCGGGACGTGTGAAACCGGAGACGTGGGAACGCATCACGGACCTGGTGATTCAACGGTATTTCAAACATCCATCGTACTGGACCCTCGAGGGCTGCCCGTACTTCTCCTTCTACGACCTGACGTGTTTGCTGGACAGTTTCGGGTCTGTCCAGGCTACGCGCGCGGCGCTGGATCGGTTCCGTGCGAAGGCCCGGGCGGCAGGATTCCCAGGCGTGCACTTGAATGCGATCGTTTGGGGCCGCACGGTTCTCCCTGGCGAAAAAGTCCCGACCGACCCGGTGGCACTGGTGCGCGAGCTTGGGTTCGACTCCGTCGGCTCGTACGTTTGGGTGCACCATGTGGCGTTGCCCGAGTTGGTGACGGACTACGACCGCGCGCGCGATGCCTATATGTGGTATTTGAACGAAGCGGAGGGCAAGTTCCCCGTGCCCTATTACCCCAACATCACAATGGGATGGGATCCCAGCCCCCGGACCTGCCAAGACGATCCGTACGGGCACTACGGGTACCCTTTC
Organism: uncultured bacterium; assembly: GCA_900661335.1. Taxonomy (GTDB): domain Bacteria; phylum Verrucomicrobiota; class Kiritimatiellia; order PWTM01; family PWTM01; genus CAACVY01. The sequence continues at coordinate 18,698 of CAACVY010000002.1, forward strand.
ACCAACACGATCGGCGGGAATACGCCCGATCGGTTTCGTGCTGCCCTGGAGATCGTTCGGAGACGCTTGATGGACCGCCCGCCGGAACAACGGATTCTGACAATCAACGCGTGGAACGAATGGACCGAAGGCAGCTACTTGGAACCGGACACGGTCCATGGGCTGGGCTATCTCGAGGCCATTCGTTCGGTGTTCGGCGGGCCGAATGAAAAGCAATAAAATTCCGTTGAGCGGCCGGAGGTTGCACATGAACCCAGACACAACGCCGCGCCGGTGGCTCATTCGCGGGTGGACAGCGGTGATGTGCACGTTGTCGTTCGCGCCATGGTGGACATTCGGAGCCGAACCATCGGCCCGGCCCAACGTAATCCTCATTATTTCGGATGACCATGGGTTCCCCGACTACGGCTTCATGGGACATCCCATCGTGCGTACGCCGAATCTAGACCGTATGGCTTCAGAGGGGCTGACCTTCACACGCGGGTATGTCACGACTGCACTGTGCTCCCCGTCCTTGGCGACGCTTTTGACCGGCCTGTATCCCCACCAGCACGGCATCACGGGCAATGACCTGTATGCGCCGTCGGGTCAGCCGAACGCGGGGGGCATGCGGGCAAACCGTGGGCCCTTGATTGAGCGGCTGCTGGCCAATCCGTTTCTGTTGCCCCGTGCGCTGACTCAGGTTGGGTATCGAACCTTGCAGACCGGCAAGCTTTGGAACGTCGGGTACGCAGAGGTCGGGTTCACGGATGGCATGACCTCGCCGGGCGGTCGGCATGGGGGCGAAGGACTTAGCATCGGACGTGAAACCATGGAGCCGATTTGGAACTTTATCCGCGACGCCCGGACCCGTGGCCAGCCCTTTTTCGTGTGGTACGCGCCGTTTCTGCCGCACACTCCGCACAACCCGCCGGAACGGTTTCTTCAGCATTACCGCGGGCGCGCACCGACCCATGCGGCCGAGTTGTACTATGCGATGGTGGAATGGTTGGATTCGACCTGCGGGGAACTCGACGACTTCTTAAAAAAGGAAGGCCTGTTCAACGACACCTTGGTGATCTACTTGGCCGACAATGGCTGGGATGCGGCCCAAGGCAACTCGTCGCCGGTCGCCAAACGCTCCGCGTACGAACTCGGGGTTCGAACGCCAGTCCTCGTACGCTGGCCGGCGCGCGTCCGGCCCCGCCGGGACGACGTCACGCCCGTGTCTATTGTGGATGTCGTGCCGACGATCGTGCGAGCGTGCGGTCTTTCCGTGCCGATCGAGTTGCCCGGGCTCGACCTTCTCGACGCCGATTCGCTCTCCCAACGCCGCGCGGTGTTTTTGGAAAACTACGGCCACGATATCGTGGACATTCGCAATCCTGTGGCCAGCCTCCTCAGCCGAGGCCTCGTCAGTGGCGATTGGAAGTTGCTTGTGGCGGGTCCGATGGCTGAACGAGTCCCCGGCGGCACGCAAGGGAAGTCGCCTTTGCGCGAGTCGATCGAGCTCTACAACGTGCGGGCCGATCCGTTCGAGACGCGAAACTTGGCGGCCTCGGAGCCCGCTCGCGTACAAGAGCTCCGTCAGTTGCTCGATGCCTGGTGGAATCCGGACGCGACCAGCCCAGCACGCAGTCGCCCGCCGGTCGAAGCTCCTTCCGCGGCGCCCACGCCGACGGCAAAGTAGGCTCGTGCTCTTTTGGATCGAGAGCTTCTCGGTTCGATCCCGTGGTTCATCCGCAACGCGCCGGACTCTGAGTGCGCCATTGGGCGAGGGAGTGCCGAAACCATCGCACGCGATGGATTTGGTGGGGTCGGACCGCTCTCCTGCGACCAGGTGGCTTCGAAAGTCGAGCGCAACATATCCGCAGCTGGCTTCGTGGCCCTGCGTTTGTGCAGATCCGTTCCGACTGCCTAAGGTCCGGCCCGCCGAGGCGGCTTGGAACCTGAGAACCCCGCCATTCCAGGCCTTTGCGCTCACCAGCTCGGCTCGCGCGGTTTGCGGCGTGCACGGAGCGCGTTCGGGTTCTTGTGTAGTGCGCTATAGCTGACTGCGCACGAACGCGAAGTAGCCGGCCATCACGGCCGCGAGAACCAGCGAGACTCCTGGCACCTGGCGCCATCGCCCCGTGGCGATCTTCAAGAGGGGCCAGCTGATCAGTCCCAGCGCCAATCCATCGGCAATCGAAAAGGTCAGTGGAATGCCTCCCAGAACGAGCAGCGCTGGCACCGCCTCGGTCAAATCCGACCACTCCACTTGGCGCGCGTTGGCCATCATGAGCGCGCCCACGATGACCAGCGCGGACGCGGTGATCGGTGGGTAGTTGGCAATGAGCCCGACCAGCGGCGCGAATCCCAACGAGAGGAGGAACGCGATGGCCGTGACCAGTGCGGCCAGGCCTGTTCGGGCGCCGGCGTGAATGCCGGCGGCGCTTTCGATGTACGAGGTGACCGTGCTGGTGCCTAAGAATGCGCCGAAAACCGTGCCCACGGCGTCCGTCATCAACGCGCGGCGGACGCTCGGTCGGTTCCGGAGGTCCGACCACCCGGCCGCGTGCAGTACACCGACGAGCGTGCCGACGGTGTCGAAGAGGTCCATGAACAAAAAAACCAGCAGGTACGGCCAAGCTCGCGGCGAAAGTGCGCCTCGGAGGTCGAACTGGCCGGCCGCGCTCAGACTCCACATCGTCGAGGACCATCCCGTCCACCGGGTTCGGCCGCAGAGCCATGCCACAGCGGTGGCAACCAGAATGGCGCCCAACAACGCCGTTGCACGTGCGCGCGCCTGCAAGGCCACCGCGGTCAGCAGCCCAATGGAGAATACCAGCACCGCCACGCCGTCGGCGTGCGTGTTGAGTGCGACCCATGTGCCGGCGGAGCACGTGAGTATCGACGCATTTTTCAGGCCGATGAACGTCAAGAACAGTCCAATCCCGGCCGAGATGGCGGCACACATGGAGGGACTCAGGGATCGCAGAACCCGTTCGCGCAACCCCGTGACGTTCAACAGCACAAACGCGAACCCCGACCAGAAGACAATTCCGAGTGCCGTGCGCCAGGCATTCGGGAAGCCGAGCGACGTCAGGCCCATCCCACACGTGACAAAGAAAAAGTTCTCGCCCATGCCCGGAGCCAGGGCGATCGGCAGGCGGGCATAGAGGCCCATCATTGCAGTAGTCACTGCGGCCGAGACTGCCGTAGCTACGAATACGGCTGCGGGCTCCAACCCGGTAGGGCGGTTCTGAAAATCCCTGGAGAGCACGGCGGGCTGGACGAACAAAATGTAAGACATGGCGAGGAAGGTCGTAAGGCCCGCCAATATTTCAGTCTTGAACTCGCGCGACCCGGGGCAGGGCCACGGAGCCGCGTCTCCGACGACGATCGTACCATCCGCCATACCATCCTCAGCTTGTCCCGAGACTATGTGTCGGTCAACCCCGACGCCAACGAATTCCGGTCCGACGGCCTTCACCCGGCGGAGGACTGCGGCGCCACCCACCGAGACCATTGTCCAATGGCATTTCCGTTGTGAACGTTTCGGATGCATGTTCCCTATGTTCAATCTGCCCCGTCTGCTTGTGGGTTTCCCTGCGCGGCACCCCGGCCAAAGGTTCACGTCTTGACTCTCCAAGGTCGTGGTGGGGTGGATCTTGACGGGCCGGCGGGTTCTCAGTAGCGTTGCGCGGTTGCAACGAGAGACGATATGCCAACGGAACCTCTTCCATTTCAAATTCTGCCGTCCATTCTGGCCGCGGATTTCACCCGGTTGGGCGAGGAAATCCGGCGCGCTGAGGAGGCCGGCGCAGATGGCCTGCACCTGGACATCATGGATGGGCATTTTGTCCGCAACATCAGCTTCGGCCCGGACGTGGTGCGAGCCGTGCGGCGCTGTACGCGGTTGCCGTTGAGTGTGCATCTGATGATCCAGCGTCCAGATCTCTACGTGCGTGAGTTTGCCGAAGCGGGCGCGAACTTGATCCTTATCCACGTCGAGGCGCCGTGCGATGTCCGCAATGTGCTCCGCGATATCCGTGGACTTGGCATTCGGGCGGGGCTGACGCTGAACCCAGAAACGCCGTTGGAATGTTTGTGGACGGTGGCGGAAGCGTCGTGGCTGGATGAAGTTCTCCTGATGACGGTGCATCCCGGCTTCGGCGGCCAAAAGTTCCTTCGCGCGGTCGTGTCGAAAATTCGAGCTTTGCGGGAGCAATGCCCGCGGCTGGATATCTCGGTGGATGGGGGCATCGGGAATGCGACGGCGGCGGAGTGCGCGGCGGTGGGCGCCAACGTGTTCATCGCAGGCACGACCTTGTTCCGCGCGGCGGACATGCGTGCAGCGATCCAGTCCCTACGAAAATCCATTCAGGCAGCTCTAGGGGCGACGGAGGCGAAGGGATGAGTGTTCCGCCGCTCGATAGGATCCGCAACTTTTGCATCATCGCGCACATTGATCATGGCAAGTCTACCTTGGCGGACCGCCTGCTGGAATTGACGGGCTTGATCTCGCCGCGCGATGCCATGCCGCAGGTGTTGGATGCGATGGATTTAGAGCGTGAGCGAGGCATCACCATCAAAGCCCATCCAGTATGCATGCCGTACCGCGCTCGGGATGGCGTGGAGTACTGGTTTCACTTGATCGACACGCCCGGACACGTGGATTTCTCGTACGAAGTGACGCGCAGCATGGCCGCGTGCGAAGGGGCGATCTTGGTTGTAGACGCCACGCAAGGGGTGGAGGCTCAAACCGTCGCCAACACCTTGCTGGCGATGGAGTACAACCTCACCATCATCCCGGTGCTGAACAAGATCGACCTGCCCGGCGCGGATATCGATGGGGTGCGGCGTCAGATCGAAGAGGTCTTGGCGATTCCGGCGGACGACGCGTTGTGCGCCAGCGCCAAGACTGGGCAGGGCGTGCCCGAGCTCGTGGAGGAAATCGTCCGGCGCATTCCACCACCGCGGGCAGGACGGGCGGACACGCTTCGTGCGTTGGTGTTCGACTCGACCTACGATCCCTACCGCGGCGTGGTGCCGTATGTGCGCGTCGTGGATGGGGAGATTCGTCCGGGCTCGATGATCCGGCTGATGAGCACGGGCCGGGACTATGAGGTCAAGGAGGTCGGTCAGTTCTCGCCCAAACCGGTGCCGAAGGACGTCCTAGGGATGGGGATGGTCGGCTACCTTGTGGCGGGCATCCGGCATCCCAGCGAGATCCGCATCGGCGACACGATCACGGACTCGCGTCGGCCGGCCGGCGAGCCCTTGCCGGGGTTTCGGCGCGTGCGGCCGATGGTGTTTTGCGGTCTGTATCCAGTCAACAGCGCAGATTACGAGAAGCTTAAGGCGAGCTTGGAAAAGTACAGCTTGAACGACAGCGCCTTGGAGTTTCAGCCGGAGTCGTCGTCGGCGCTGGGGCTGGGGTTCCGATGTGGGTTCCTTGGCTTGTTGCACATGGAGATCGTTCAAGAGCGATTGCGCCGAGAGTACGACTGCGACCTGATCGCGACCTATCCGGGGGTCGTCTACCGCGTGTATCTGACCAATGGCGAGATGCGCGAAGTGGACAATCCGGTGCACTTGCCCGAACCCACTCGGATCGAGCGGATCGAAGAACCAGTCATCCGGGCACGGATTCTTAGCCATAGCGAGCACATTGGCGACGTGATGCAGTTGATTCTGGACAAGCGCGGGACGCTGGAGAAAACCGAGTCGATTGACGCTCGCCGAGTCATGTTGACGGCGCGGCTTCCCTTGAATGAGGTGTTGGTGGACTTCCATGACCGCCTGAAGAGCATCAGCCGCGGCTATGCGTCGCTCGACTACGAGTTGATCGGCTACGAGCCCTCCGACATCGTCCGCCTGGATATCTTGATCAACCACGAGCCTGTGGATGCGTTCGCGTGTTTGGTCCACCGCTCGAAGGCGGCGGCACGCGGTCGTCAGATTTGTCGCTCGTTGCTGGAGGCCATTCCACGACACCAGTTCGCCATCCCGATCCAGGCCGCGTTGGGGCGGATGATCATAGCTCGGGAGACAATTCGGCCGTTTCGGAAGGATGTCACTGCCAAATGTTATGGCGGCGACATCACGCGTAAGCGCAAGCTGTTGGAGCGGCAGAAAGAAGGAAAGAAGCGCATGAAACAGGTTGGCGAGGTCTCGATTCCCCAGGAGGCGTTCATCCGTGTACTGAAGGCGGATATCTAGAAGGGACACACGCATGGTTGCTTCGACATCCTCGTCTGGTTTCAGAAAAGTTCTTTGGCTCGTTCGTTGGTGGCGGGCACGTCGGCGGCGGAAGGCGTTGCGCGACTTGGCCGACCACGCCCGACACGTGCGGGCTATGTGGGAAGACGTGGCATCCGCCAAGCTCGTCGACGAGGTTCGCCGCGCGGAAGAGGCGCTTCGGGCCGCCCTTCGAGCGAAGAATCCGGAGGCCGCCGAGCGGGCGGCGGCGCAGCTCGAGACTGCATTGGGTCAACTCCAGCCGCAACGGCCGTTGCCCTGGGTGCGCGAGGTCGTCGAAATCGTGGCCGTGGCGGGCGCGGTCGCGATGGCGCTTCGTTGCTATTTTGTACAGCCGTTTCGAATCCCCACAGGGTCCATGCAGCCGACGTTGTACGGTGTGCAGGTCCAGGAGCAGACGGGCAGAAAATGGTATGACTGGCCTCCCCTGTCTTGGGCGAGTTGGGCGCTGTTGGGTGAGGGCTACGTAGAAGTGCGCGCCCGCACGTTTGGCTATGTCGGCGCAATCTATCCTACACCGGATGGAGAATACAGTGTCTTGGAGGTCGTGGCTCAACCGCCAAACGGAACCGGCCCGATGCCTCTCGGGTCGGGAGTGCCTCACAAATTCCGACTTCGATTGCCTCTTCGCGTAGTGCCGGGCCAATTTGTCGCGAAGGGCGAGGTGCTGGCATCAGGCCGCGTCAAAATCGGCGATCACGTGTTCGTGGACAAGATCCGCTATAACTTTCTTCGGCCCTCACGGGGCGACATCATCGTGTTCGACACGGAGAAGGTGGATTTCCCAGATTTGCGGGGGGATTTCTATATCAAGCGGTTGGCCGGTTTGCCCGGCGAGCGAATTTCAATTCGCCCACCGCACTTGGTGGTCAACGGGGCGCCCATCGAGTCGCCGTACCCGTTCTATCGGTTGGTTCACGACCCACGTTACCATGGTTACCAGCTGCCCGCAGGTGGCTCACCGCGCCCGCCGCGGCTGTCCACATCGGAAGACGTGCTCGTGCTCGGACCCGACGAGTATTTGCCGTTGGGGGACAACACACTCTCGAGCCTCGACGGACGCTACTTTGGACCAGTGCATCGCTCCGCGTTGGTCGGCCCTGCGTTCATGGTCTACTGGCCACTCTCGAAGCGGTGGGGATGGGTGCGCTGACGGTGCGTTGCTCGGACCGGCCAGGGACGTCGGAAAGGCCGTGGATGAGCCGCAGGCCTGCCTTTCGCATCGCTGGGTTGTCACACGCCCCGCGGTATCGACCGCCAAGCGCCCACTCGTCGGGGGAGCTCGTGAACCGCGCTGGGCGGTACTTGGTGGTTCGGGTGTTGCGGATTCTTGGGCCGGACGGTATGTTGAAAGCGGGTCTGCCCGCACCCGTTCAGAAGCAGGATTCGACTCGACCAACATGTGCTGTGTGCGCTCAATGCTCGAAGTGGCTCGCCTCCTCACTCCTTTCCAGGTCCGAGCGCAGCGGAGTGATCTGGGCGTGTGCGGCGTGACGAGGACGATCTCAGGAGGCGCGGACGTCGTGGCCACAGTGTGCACTCTGGCCAGGCCTGCGCGAGATGGACGGAGCCCAACCATGACCGATGCAGTGGCCCCGACGCAATGGGAATTACCGAGACGATTCTGGCCAGAGTTCGGATGGCGGAACGTACCCAGTCGTTGGATGCGGTGGGCGATCGAATGTTCACTGCGAAACCACGCCCTACGGAATGCGACCACCCATGGAGCGAGACCTTCACGTCCACACGTTCTTTTCTCCGTGTGCTGAACCGACCATGAGTTTCGAGGCGATCCTCGAGGCCGCGGCTCGTGCCGGTTTGTACGAGGTGGGGTTGGTGGATCATCCCCACCGCCCCGGTCTGGACCGACATCAAGTCGCATTGGACCGTGCCCGAGAAACTCATCGCGGCCCCGTGCACGCGTGGATCGGTGCGGAGCTGGAGGTCGTGGGTTTCCAACGATTGGCCATTCCGCCCTCCCAGCTGCCGGCCGCGGATTACATCCTGGCGGCGGCCTCGCACTACGACGTGGTGCGCGCGCCACCGGTGATACATCTAGAGGATCCGTTCGAATGGGCCGATCGGCTAATGTCCGATCTGGAAAACGCCGTGGGCTCCGGCGCCCATGTCATCGCCCATCCCTTCTACGCATATGTACTGGTCCATCCGACTCCCGGAGTTCGACTCGCAGCGCTGGACGACATTCTTGCTGAGATCCGGCCGGCGCGCGTGGACCGTTGGTTGGAGTCGCTGGCCCGGGAGGGCATGGCGCTGGAAATCAGTCCGCGCGCGTGTACGCACCTTGGTCTGGAATCGTTTTTGGAAGGCGTGTACCGAAAAGCTAAACAGTTGGGCATCCAGTTCGCCACTGGCAGTGATGCGCATCGCGTCGGGGCCATCGGGGCGTTTGGCCAGGCGGAACAACTGATCCGACGCCTAGAGCTCGGGGAGCGTGATTTGTGGAGTCCGACCTATGCGATCCGCGCACGAGCCAGAACGCCGCAAACGAATACGATTCGGGGCCATTGAACTCATGACCTCGTCTCACCGTGTGGTGCTGATGGACATCGATGGGACTCTGCTTCAGACGGACGGCGCTGGACGCGCATCCTTCTCAGATGCTGTGTGGGCGGTGCTCGGGCGGCAGGATGACCTCGCGGATATCGCGTTTGCCGGCGCCACGGACCTGGGCGTGCTGCGGCAGATTCTGCAGAAGTATCAGCTATCCTTCTATCCCGAATTGGCTGTACGGTTTTTTGCGGCCATGGAGGAGGCGCTTCGGCGCCGCTTGAATGTTACGCGCGTGATGGTGTTTCCAGGCGTGGTGGAGTTGCTAGATGCTCTGGGGCGGTACCGCCACATCCGGCTGGGGCTACTCACGGGCAATACGAGGGCCGGTGCGAGGGCCAAGCTCGAGGCTGCCGGACTGTGGGGGAAGTTTGAGTTCGGCGCTTACGGGGATGAACATTGGGACCGAAGTGAATTGGCACGGCGTGCGGTGGCTCGCTCCGGTGCGAGGTCCCCTCGGGACGTATGGATCGTGGGCGATACCCCCGAGGACGTTCGCTGTGCGCGGGCGGTCGGCGCACGGTGCCTGTGCGTGGCTACGGGGCAGTTTTCGGAAGCGGCGCTTTGGTCGGCCGGCGCAGATGAGGTGATTCCGAGTTTTGAAGGCAGAGCTGCATGGGTCCTTCAAAAGCTGTCGAACGACGAGACCCACCGGGAGAGACAACCATGCGGAGACATCCCGACGGAGTGCAACTGACTCGAGCTCAGGTGGCCGCGATGATCGACTTGACGTTGCTGCGCCCCGAGAGCACGGCGCGAGACATCGTTCGGCTTTGCGCCGATGCGCGTATCCACCATGTCGCCGCGGTGTGCGTCAATCCCGTATTCGTCGAGCTGGCGGTGCGAGAGTTGTCCGGGACCCGCGTGCGCGTCGCCACGGTGGTGGGGTTTCCGTTGGGTGCCACGACAACGGCCATCAAGGTCGCCGAGGCGCGCGAGGCCATCGACCACGGGGCGGCAGAAATTGACATGGTGATGTTTATTGGTGGACTTAAGGGCGGCGATGCCCCTCGCGTCGAAGAAGATATCCGCCGGGTGGTCGAGGTATGCCATCAACATCGCGCGCTATGCAAAGTCATTCTCGAGACATGCTTGCTGAACCAGGAAGAGAAGCTCAAAGCCGTCGAGCTTTGCATACGCGCGGGAGCGGACTTCGTGAAAACCTCCACGGGCTTTTCTACCGGCGGTGCAACGGCCGAGGACGTGGCGCTGCTGGCTTCGGTGGCTCGGCCCGCCGGACTTGGGGTGAAAGCCGCGGGCGGAATCCGCACGGCGGATGATGTCCGCCGAATGATCACCGCGGGCGCGACTCGGATTGGAACGAGTAGCGGAGTGGCCATCTTGCAAGCGTGGGAAGGGCCCCAGCGCCAATGAGAGTCGCGCTGATCGTTCTGGATTCGTGCGGAATTGGGCCGGCTCCGGACGCGGCCGACTACGGGGATGATGGCGCGGCCACGTTACCCCACACCGCGGCGGCAGTCGAAGGACTCCACTTGCGGGTTCTCGCGTCGTGGGGGCTGGGGAATATTCCACCGCTCTTTGGAGGACCGCCCATCGTAGGCGTGCCCCCGGTGCGTGCGCCTGAGGCGTCCTACGGTGCGATGGAAGAGCAGTCCGAAGGCAAGGACACGATTACCGGGCACTGGGAAATCGGCGGGCTCTTGATGCGACCAGGCTTTCAGTTGTTCCCGCCCGGTCCGCCGTCGTTTCCCGAGGAGCTCATCCGCGAGTTCGAACGCCGTACGGGGCGGCGGGTGATTGGGAACCGGGCGGCGGATGGCGTGGCCATCATGAACGAACTAGGCCCAGTCCAGATGGCCACCGGCGCGTGGATCGTCTATACGAGCGCCGACTCGGTTTTCCAGATCTGCGCGCACGAAGAGGTCATTCCACTCGAAGAGTTGTACCGTGCTTGCGAAATTGCGCGGGAGTTGTGCAACCCCTTACGAGTGGGTCGCGTGATCGCGCGCCCGTACGTGGGTCGCCCCGGAGAGTTTCGCCGCACGACGAATCGCCGCGACTATCCGTATCCGATGCCCGAGCCTAGCATCTTGGAAGCGCTTGCTGGTGCGCGCGTTCAGGTTTACGCCGTGGGGAAAATCGTCGACATTTTCAATGGCCGCGGCATCGCCGAAAGTCTCCACACGGGCACCAACGTGGAGTCGCAGGCGGCGGTGGAATCGTTCTGGGACCGACTCGAGAATGGCCTGATCATGGCCAACTTCATCGACTTCGACATGTTGTACGGGCACCGCCGCGACCCGCGGGGCTATGCGCGAGCCTTGGAGCAAACGGATCAGTGGCTCGAGAAGTTTGTTCGCCGAGTGGGACTACACGATGCGATCGTGATCACCGCCGACCATGGTAATGACCCAACGTGGCGCGGCACCGACCATACGCGCGAGCGCGTCCCGATCCTCGTGTACCGCCCAGGGCATACCGGCCGTTCGCTCGGGCTGCGCAAGGGCTATTACGATGTCGCCGCTACCTTGGCACAGTGGTTCGGCCTCCCAACGTGGCCGCGCGGGCGGTCGTTCGATGTGCCCGACCACGTGAACTGACTCGCGGCGTCGAAGGATATCGTCCTCATCGGGCAGAGGCGAGGCCTGAAGCGCGGCACGTCCACCCTGAGAGCGTTCCAATCGGGGTGCGAACCTAGCCGGAGTCCAGCCAATCTCCTCTGAAAGCGCGTCGGTCAGCCTATTGTTGTTTTTGTGAGTACCCTTCCTTTCTTTTTGCGTACGGGCGATGATCGGCGGCCAGAAACCAGGAACCTTCCTAAGCTCCCACGATGGGGCCACCGCACGCCGAGCCATGCGCCCCACGACTCGGCTCGTCCCGGGTTCCGTTTGGGTTTATCCAAATCATCCACTCGGCGCCCCCAGCCGCATGAAAACTATCCCAGGAGCGGGCATGGTTTCATTGGAAAAACTTCCCTACACACGTCCAAGGAATGGATAAGTGCTGGTGGAGGGGGCTTTACGCACGAAGCTCGCCCGCGGGGGATCCTTCGCTCGTGAACGAACGGCGTCTTAACGGGACCGCTCCACCACGTGGATGGCGAGCTGACGGAGCGGCTCGGTCGGTCCCGGAAAGTTCTCCAGATGGCGTAGAGCCTCTGTCATGAGGTCGCGTGCCATGCGAACGGATTCGTCAAGGCCGAACACCGACACCCACGTCATCTTTTTTCGTGCTGCGTCGGACCCAGTCGCCTTCCCGAGTTGTTCGGGAGTGGAGGTGACATTGAGAATGTCGTCCACGATTTGGAAGGCCAGGCCGATCGCGCGTCCGTAACGCCCGAGCGCCTCGAGGATCATGGGCGGTGCTGCGGCGCAAATTCCCCCCATCCGGCAGGATGCTTCGATCAACGACGCGGTCTTTCGCTCGTGGATTCGGCGCACGAATGTGGGGTCGGGGGGGAGCCCCTCGGCCTGAAGGTCGTCGCACTGTCCTCCCGCCACACCGCGCGTTCCCGCGGCGCGAGCGAGTTCGGCCACGAGCGCGGCGGCTTGAGGGCATTGGCTGAGCAGCTCGAACGCAAAGGTATGAAGGGCGTCACCAGCCAGAATCGCGATGCTCTCGCCGAAGACTTTATGTGTGGTGGGACGCCCTCGGCGCAGATCATCGTTGTCCATCGCCGGTAGATCGTCGTGGACCAAGGTGTAGGTGTGGAAGCATTCGAGGGCCAGCGCAGGTCGAAGCGCGGATTCCGCCGTGCCTCCGGCCGCTTCTGCTGCGGCCAAGCACAGAATCGGTCGCAGTCGTTTACCGCCGGACTGCACGGAATAACGCATGGCACGGTGCAGCAGTTCGGGCGGTTCGGTTTCCCGGGGCAAATAATCGTCCAACGCTTGCTCAATCCATGTCCGCCGTTCTTCGAGGTACTGTTCGAAGTTCATGTGCTCAGCATACGATGTGTTCAGAGTCCGGCCAAATTCGAAGGCCAACTGCGGCGATGTTGGCCCTCTCGCATTTGGTGGCAATCGGCGGGGAAAACGCATCGGCGGTAATTCCGACCATGCAAAAAAGCGCGAATCATGCCACTAACTTGAGGAACGCCGAGATCTCTTTCGCTGTTTTCATGGGGGCGGAGCCGCCTCAGGTGTGTACTGGGCTAAGGAATGGAACATTTGGACCTTTTGGTGGGCTTGTCCGGTCTTCTTGAGTGTGGGCTGGCGCGAGGTTCCGGTCGGAGCATGATCCGCTTGACCGAGGAGGTCAAGGCCTACAGCCAGAGGGACATGTCTGGCGCCACCGCCGGCGCGATGGGTGGGGTGGGCAAGTAGACACTCGCGCCATGGTGTTGGAGTGATACACTAGAGACATGACCGAATCGATTCTGCTGTGGGTGGTCTTGGTCATTTTGCTGATAGTGTTGGTGGTGGTCGGGGTCCTACTGTGGAGGAAACTCCTGCGGGTGGATAGGGAGACCGAGCCGGCGTTGATGTTGCTTCAGAACCAGCTCAACGCAGTCCAACAGCGGCTCGATAGCTTTGCGCAGGTCGTGCAGCAGAGCCTTCAGACCTCTTCCTCGGAAGTGGGGCAGCGGTTGGAGCAGACTGGCCGCGTGGTAGCGGATTTGCGCGAAAAGGTCGGCCAAATCGAGGAAGTGGGCCGAGCGGCCGTGGAAATGGTGCAGTTGCTGCGAGCGCCGAAGCAGCGGGGAATCGTCGGCGAGCTGGCGTTGAGTCGTATGCTGGCCGAAACCTTGCCGGTCAGCCACTACGTACTGCAGTACGGCTTCCGCAGCGGGGATCGAGTGGACGCGGTGATCCGCGTGGGCGAACACTTGGTGCCGGTTGATGCGAAGTTTCCATTGGAGAGTTATCAACGAGCGGTTCGAGCCGCCACGGAGGCGGATCGCGTTCAAGCGCGGCGCGCGTTTCAGAAAGACGTGCAGGGTCATATCGAGGCGATCACCAAGAAGTACATTCGGCCCGAGGAGGGCACGTTTGATTTCGCATTGATGTATGTGCCGGCGGAGTCGGTGTACTACGAGATCTTGGCGGGGGGCGAGGAGGGGAACGGATCACTGTTTCAGTATGCGTTGAAGCGTCACGTGATTCCGGTCAGCCCGGGCACGTTCTATTCCTACCTCCAGACGATTCTCCTGGGATTGCGCGGACTGCAGATCGAGGCCAAGGCGAAGGAAATTCTCGGGGCGATTCAAGGGTTGCAACAAGGCCTCGCAGACGTGAAGGACAACTTGAGAACGCTGGGCACGCATTTGCGCAACGCTGTACAGATGCATGGGCGAGTGGAGCAGGGGTTGAGCCGTCTAGAAGTTCAACTGGCCGGTCTGCAAGGTTCCGGGCGAGCCGCGGAGGATCCTGCGGGACCCACCTGACCGTCGCCAAGCGTGTACTTCATGGCCTAGGCTGAGGCCAGAATGTCCGGGTTCGGCCAGCGTCCGCGCGGGTCATGTCGCGCCCGAGCTTCCGCGGGTGGTCCCGGAGAATTGGCGCAGTTTGAGCCAAAGCAAACTCTTCTGCTGTGTGCGCACATTCCACAAGGTTTCGAAAAACCGGGGGAGTGTAAAGATCGAGTGGTTAAGTGGTAAAACCGCGCTCGGTCCGGGTGGAAGGACTGGTCTTCGATTCATGGCCGTACAGGGTGCTGGCCCGCATGGCGGGGCTTCTAGCGACAGTCCGGTTTCGAGTGCCGGTGCGCCGACGTCCGCCGTCTTGCAAGGCTGTCGAATGGGCGGCTCGCACCGCGGTTTGAGAGCATTGCGCGGATTTGGCTTGACGATCTGTAGTTGGTTAGGTTTACTCATAAATTCGAAAGGACGCAGCAAGGATGACGCAGAAACTCACGGTCGGGCTTTTGGTAGGTAACCGTGGATTTTTCCCGGCTTGGCTTTGTCGCGAGGGCCGCCAAGAAGTGATCGGGGTCCTTCAACGCCTTGGGTGGGAGGTGGTGACGCTCACGCCGGAGGACACTCGGTACGGTTCCGTAGAAACCTCGGCGGACGCGGCGAAATGTGCGGAGTTGTTCCGGCAGAATGCATCCCGCTTGGATGGCGTGGTGGTCACGCTGCCCAATTTCGGGGATGAGCGCGCCGTGGCGGATGCGCTGCGGTGGTCGGGGCTCGAAGTGCCGGTGTTGATTCACGCGTTCCCGGATGATCCGGCCCACATGGATGTTCGACACCGGCGGGACAGCTTCTGCGGCAAGCTTTCGGTGTGCAACAACCTCCATCAGTACGGGATTCGCTTCAGCCTCACGCGCTCGCACACGGTGTCGCCTGCGTCGGAGGAATTCGAGCAAGAACTGCGTTGGTTCGGCGCGGTGTGTCGCACGGTGCGTGGGTTGCGGGGTGCTCGGATCGGCGCGGTGGGGGCTCGGCCGATGGCGTTCAAGACCGTGCGTTACAGCGAGAAGCTTCTCGAGCGAGCGGGCATTTCGGTCGAAACGCTGGACCTGTCCGAGGTCCTCGGCCGGTGTGAACGATTGTCCGACCGCGACCGGGCGGTGCGCGCGCAGCTCACAGAGCTACGCGCACGCTTTGGCGCGCGGGGCATTCCCGCCGCATCGTTAGCGAAGATGGCTAAACTGGCCGTGGTGTTGGGACGCTGGGTCGAGGCGGAGCGGCTATCGGCGACTGCCATCCAGTGCTGGACGGCGATCGAGGAATACTTCGGCGTGGTCCCGTGCGCGGTGATGAGCCTGATGAGCGAGGCACTGCGGCCGAGCGCGTGCGAGGTGGACGTCCTCGGCGCGGTTGCGATGCGCGCGTTGGCGTTGGCATCTGAGCAACCCGCAGCGTTGCTGGACTGGAACAACAACTACGGCGACGACCCGGACCGATGTGTGATGTTCCACTGCTCCAATCTGCCGCCCTCGATGCTCGATCAACCTGCGATGGGTTGCCAAGACATCATCGCTGGGACGGTGGGGAAGGAGAACGCCTACGGAACTGTGGTAGGCCGGATCCGGCCGGGGCCGTTCACGTTCGCGCGGATCTCGACTGATGACACTGCGGGCGTGGTGCGTGCCTACACGGGGGAAGGAGTGTTCGAGCCCGCCACACTACAGACGTTCGGCGGCTATGGCGTGGCCTACATCCCAGGGCTCTCGAAGTTGCTGAGAGAGATTTGCCTGGGAGGCTTCGAACACCATGTCGCGGTGACCCGTGGGCAAGTTTCGCGAGCAATTGCAGAGGCATTCGATACCTACTTCGGCTGGCCCACGCTGCACCATCACGGTTAACGACGCGAATGAATTCCTAGCGCGCCCAACGATGGATTTCCTCGGGGGCTCGGCTGCCCAGAAAGAGCCGTGTGGCGGCTCCTCAGATTCCGCAAAGGATCCCTGGGTACGACGTCCGAGGCCGGGGCATGGGGTTGTGGCCAGCCTTCGGAAGAACCTTAGCGCGATTCGGCGTGACCAGTGAGGCGTTTGGGTGGGCGGTTGCACGCAACCCCGCCCCTCGAGAACGCCCATGGCTCTAGCAGGGAATTGCAGGGCCTTTGCGTAGGGGGACCCAGTCGGCTGAGCTCCGCCCGCGCGGCCAGCTCCCAGCGGGTGTGGGCGGCTCAAGCGCTGGCGGGGGGCGGTTCGGAAGGTGGCGGCGTTGTGGTGGAGGATGCGGCAGACGCGGGCGGTGGTGTTTGACGGCGGCGAATGACCACGCGTTTGAATCCATCCACCGCAGGCTCCAACGAAACAGTCTCCAGATCAGGGTCATTGGCCAGGGCGCGGTGCACGGCACGCCGGTCCATCGGACTCAACGGCGGGAACGTGAACGGACGGCCAGTGCTGCGCACACGCTCGGCAATGTCGCGCGCTTCGCGCGCCATGACCAGTTGGCGTTGCTCGCGGTATCCCGCGGCGTCCACGATGCAAAACCATTCGGCGCTGATCCGACGCCGGACGATCCGGTTCATGACGTACTGAAGAGCCTCCAACACCTGACCTTCGCGTCCGATCAGCGCAGCTACTTCGGGTGCCCGAATGGTCAAATACGCTCCGGTTTCGCCGTGCGGACGGGCATCCACTTGGACGTCGAAATCCATGTGCCGGAGCAGTTCGAGCAAGAGGGTGCGGCTTTGTTCCACGCGGTTGGCCACATCGTTCTCGTTCATTTCTAGGCCCTCCCGAGGACCTGCGCTGCTCGGCGTTGGCGAAGCAGCTGCATGATCATCATCGCTTGGCTAGCGGTCCAGTACAGCGTCAAACCTGATGGGAAGTTGTAGATGAAAAAGATGAACAGGAACGGTATGATTGTGAACATCTTTTGTTGTGCCGGATCCCCGCTCGAAGGCGTCAAGGCGCTTTGCCACGCCTGGAGTACCGTCATCACGATGGGTAGGGGGTTCAACGAGAACCCGAACGGCAGGCGCCCTTGAAGCAAGTTTTCCGGTTCGCTCAAGTCACGGATCCACAAGAACGGCGCAAAGCGCAGCTCGATGGCGGAACGCAACACGACGAACAGCGCAAACAGAACGGGTAGCTGGACGAGGATGGGGAGGCATCCGCTCAGCGGGTTGACCTTGTGGGCCCGGTAGAGCTCGAGGACTTCTTTCTGCGCCCGCTGCGGTTGATCTTTGTAGCGCCGCTGAATTTCTTGGACCTGCGGTTGCAACGCTTGCATGCGCTTCATGCTTTCTGTGCTGCGGTGCGTGAGAGGCCAGAACAGGATGCGGATGAGTACCGTAAGCACGAGGATCGCGACCCCGTAGTTCGGAACGACTTGATAGGACGCATTCAGCGTGGCTAGCAAAAGCTTCGCAATTCCACTGAGCCGCCCGAACTCCAGCACATCTGCGCGCTTGGCATCCAGCTGGCGCAGAATGTCGTACTTTTTGGGGCCGACGAACAGCTCGTACTCGGCGGTCCAAACCTCGCTCGAGTCCAGGTTCCGGCTTGACCGTGACATGACCGCCGCGACCGATTCGAGTCGCACCCGCCGCCCGGATTCACCCGCGGCCCGGCGCAGCCGCGCCGACACGCGTTCGAAACGGTCGTCCAGCGGTTTGAGTATCTGCGCAAAGTACTTGTTCTTGACTGCCACCCACTCGGCCGGACGGCTTTCCGAGAGCAGTGGGGCGACGACGATTTGCGGCGGCGGACCACCGGCCACGTCGAAATAGCGGGCCAGCTTCGAGCCCCAGTACGTCACGCGTTCGCCCGGCGAGAGCGTGTCGATGCCCAGATATTCGAATCCTCCACTGCGGCTTTCGTTCGGCAGGTACCCCATCGGGCCCAGGCGGATCTTAGGAGCGGCCACGGCGACGGTCGCGGTGGACGTATTCACGAATCGATCTCGCACTCGCACGACATACGAGGTGCCGAGCTCCACGGTACGGATCAACGCCAAGCCCAGTGTGTTGGTGCGAGCGAGCACCAGTCGCTGCGCCGACTGCTCGAGAATCGCGAAGCCAAAGGACTCCCCCAAACCTTGGAGGCCTTCGTAATTGAGCGTCGGAAAGTTTGAAAAGTCGAAGCGGACAGGCCCCGAATCGGGATCGAGGGTCATCCGGTAGTCGTCGAGGACCGCCTCTGTCAACGCCGCGCCCCGGTTGCTGAACGTCAACCGGACATATTGGTTACTTAGCGTGACGGTGACCGGGGGTTCGGACGAGGATGGCTCATCCGTGCTCGGGCGAAGGACGTCGTTGGCAGGTGAAGGGGTCGGCTGCGCCGCCTGCGAGGGCGCCGTGGCCGGCGCTTCTTCTGCCGGCACGGCCGGCGTCGATGACCTAAAGCGCGGTGCGATCAAATGCCGATCGATCGCTGGCCACGCTAAGATCAGAACCAACAACAACACAAAGAACGGTAGATCGCGTTTATCCATGTCGCTCCAGGTGTTCGGCGGCCGCTTCAATGCTCGGTACGGGGTCATACCCGTACCCGCCCCACGGATGGCATCGTAACAACCGGCGTATCGCTAGCCACAGCCCCCGCCACGAGCCATGCACGCGAATGGCTTCGACGGCATAGTTCGAGCACGAGGGGTGATAACGGCAACAAGGACCGAGCCAGGGCGAAAGAATCCATTGGTACAGCCGAATGAGTCCGATCAAAATCCCACGGATCATGATGTAGACGCCTCCGGACGGGACCTCCAAAGTTGTGCCCGCCGCGCTAGAACCTCGAAATCTGCACGCAGCTCGTCCCACGTGGCCGATAGCGAGCTGGCGCGAGCCACCAAAACGACGTCCACGGACCCGCTCAGGTGAGCTCGCTCGCGCCGAAAGAGCTCCCGCAGCCGGCGTCGGGCACGGTTCCGCTGGACCGCACCGCCCACGGAACGTCCTGCCACCACTCCTAACCGCAAGCAAGAATCGGGCGCTTCTCGGAGGAAAAGGATCATGTGCCGCCCCGAAAACTTTCGGTTTTGAGCGTACGCCTCTTTGAAGTCGGCGGTTTGTCGCAGCCGCAGCGACCGCGGTAACCCTTCGTTCCGCCGCGGCTGACCAGGCTGAGCCACCCGAATGTTGGCATGCGGATCTTGACTCGGCTCGCTCAAATTGCCAACCGTTTGCGTCCCTCGCGTCGCCGTCGGGCCAAGACCTTTCGTCCGCCGCGAGTCGCCATCCGTTTCAAAAAGCCATGCTTTCGTTGGCGTTTCTTTCGATGAGGTTGATAAGTTCTCTTCATTGCCGTTTTCTCCAAAGGTTTTCGCCTCGAAGCCGCGAAACCACAAGTTTATGATCCACACGCACAACCGTCAAATTTGCCCGACTGGTCGGACTAAGAATCGCCGGAACGAGAAGACCACGACCTTTTCATTCGGCCGGTGTATTGGCCATCCCGCGGCACGCCCGCGACGGGCAATTCACGCAACGGACGGGCCCAGGTCAAGATGCCATTCGAGATAAGCCAGGACGCGGGGCGCTTGCGGGCCTTTGAAGTGGGCACCGCAGTGTGCGTTGAAGCTGATTCCGACAGGCCGGAGTGCAGAGTCCGTTTCGGTCCGCCTCTTGGCGGCGGCGTGCGCTACAGGACCGTCTCCCCTGAACGCATGTCCAATCCTTGGACGATCCAGGCCGACACTGTTCCAAGCGTTGGACGAGACTCACCGCCCGTTGCCGGGGCACCTCCGCTTTAGATTGGAGAGGGCGCGCTTCAGAGTCGCGGAGCCGGTGAAAGCTCGGCATTGCCGTTATTTGAAGGAGACGCTTGAGTTGGCCAAGGTTTGCGGTCACAGGCCCGTTGACCCCAGGGCCGAGGAGTGAACAAATCTTCTGGGCGCAAACCCAGTTCTTGAATGGCCTCCAGGGCGTAGTTCAGGTCGCCGATTTCGGCCCCCGGGTTGTTGGTGCCGAAGGAAAACTTGAGCCCCGCCGCCTTGGCCGCACGAAGCATGGGCCATCGTGGGAGGCGCGTGCGGGCGTTGATTTCCATAGCCACTCCGTGGCGAGCCATCGCGTCGACAACTCGTTGAATGCGCGAAGGAGTCCAAAGTTGGTCGTAGTGGTCCATCAGCGCGGCGGGTAGGTAGGATGGGTTGGCCAGGATGTCAATGGGCTCTTTTTCGATAATCTCGACGGTTCGCTCGACAAGGGTGTCCATGAATTCCTCGGGATCTTCCACGTGCACTTCGGCGGGGATCCATAGCCGCATGCACCGACCACGGCGGTCCGTCCAGGTCATCGCGTCGGTGAAAATGTAGTCGAAGCGAGCGGCGGTCTCGGGCCGGATGAGACGGACCCACTCGCGGCCCTCGGCCTGAATTGCGCAGTAGACCGGGTAGGGACGGACCATCTGGAGCCACTCGAGAACGGCGTGATCGTTGGTTGTTGGAAAGCCCAAGCCGACGTTGATGGCGATCCCGTAGCGGACGCCGGTTCGTTCGGACTCCGCCACGGCCTGCTCGACGGTCAATCCGCCTTTGAGGTGCACGTGCAAGTTCATGATGGGATAGCCCGCACGGACGAACTCCCGCACGCGGGACCAACCCTCGCTCCTCGGCTCGGGTACGTTAGTTTGATGGCCCATGGTTTGGGTTTGGGCCAGCGAGAAGATTGGAGCGGTTATGATCAGCGCAGTCACCAGCCACCGCACAAACTCGGTTGGAACGCGGCGGAGGGTTTGGTCTTCGAACTTAGATCTGTTCCGGCTCATGTGGCCATGATCCCCAACTGCCTGCGTCGGCGCAAACTCGTCTGGCCATGGGGTGGCAACGTGGTAGCTGTGCGAGCGCTGGGAGCAGTTTCGTGTTTCGGCGCGGTGACGCCGGCGGTCGAGTCGCGTCCAGTGGTTTGCCGGGCTGGTCATGTGCGGCCGCTCAATCCTCCGTCGCTCCCGGCACTCGAAGGTTCTGGGCGATTTTGCTAGATGTGCAAGTATGGAACGACGGAAGGTCGGTCGAGTCGAGTGGATTCAGAGGCTATCGCGGTGGTTTGCGCGTCACGCGCGTTCTCTGCCCTGGAGGGTGCAGCGAACGCCCTACCGCGTGGTGGTCTCTGAAGTTATGCTGCAGCAAACTCGAGTGGACACCGTCATCCCTTATTTTCGTCGGTTCATTCGGTGGTTCCCGAACTTCCATGCGCTTGCGAGGGCGTCCGTGGACCAGGTGTTACGGGCATGGGACGGATTAGGCTATTACCAGCGTGCCCACCGTTTGCGGCGCCTGGCGCAGGTAATCTGCGAGCGTTTTGGAGGGCAATTGCCGTCGAGCTATGCAGAGTTGCGAAAGCTGCCGGGCTTGGGCCCCTATATGGCGGCTGCGGTTGCGAGTTTGGCGTTTGGCGCGCCGGTCCCGGCGGTGGACGGAAACGTTCGACGCGTTGTCTGTCGCTTGAACGCGAAGAACTGGAGCGAAGCACGGTGTCGGCGCTGGCTGGCGCGGTGGGTGCCGGCCGAGGACCCCGGCCGCTTCAACGAGGCGCTCATCGAGCTGGGTGCCACGGTTTGTCGGCGGGTGCGGCCGGCGTGTGGGCGCTGCCCGCTGCGCGGGACTTGCCAGGCGTACGTTCGAGGTGACCCGATGGCGGTTCCGCGCGCACGCCGGCGGAAACCGAAACCGGTCGTCGTGGTCGGGGCGGCAGTGGTGCGAGACGCCGAAGGCCGGATCTTGGTCACGCGGCGACCTGACCACGCCATGCTTGGGGGCCTCTGGGAGTTCCCAGGCGGGAAAGTCGAGCCGGGTGAGTCGGTGGAAGAGTGCATTCGACGTGAGCTGAAGGAGGAGGTCGGGCTGGAAGTGGGAGTCGGGCGCGAGATTGTCGTGGTCCGCCATGAGTACAGCCATTTCCGAATTGTCCTGCACGCCCACGAGTGCTGGCCGGAACGGGGGCAGGCGCGGCCGATCCACTGCACGGCCGTCCGATGGGTCACGCCGGAAGAGGCTCGTGAGCTCGTGTTTTCGCGCGCAGATCAGCGGATTTGGGACGCTCTGGGCTTAAGGCTGTGGTCATCGAAGTCTCACCGCCGAGCGTAAGGCACCGGACTCACGTCGCGCGTACTGGGTGTGGCCGGATCCCGGTCACGGCCGCCCCGGACACGCGAAACCTTACGAAGGCGCTGCTTCGATGTAGGCGGCTTGCTCGGACTCGTTCTGCGGGGGTGCGAGCCTAAGGGTTTGGGTGCTCAGTTCGACTGGCCGCCGTGCTCACGACGGCTGAGGGGCGGAATCAACTCCACGTCGTGCACGAGGGAGCAATCGGACTTTAGAACGCAATAGGCCCGGCAGTATCGCACCCGGAACTCATGTGCCACTCGGTCTAAATGCGTTCGATAGAAATCGTTTTTAGCTGCCTCCCAACCCACGTCGTAGCCCGCGCGCTCGCTAAGATACCACTTGTGCTCCTCGATGGCTCGACGCAGATGCTCGCGTTGGGCCATCAAGTATGCTCGCAGGTTCTGACAGCTTGCCTTCATCGTTACCCAAAATAATCTAACACAGTCTTGGCCAAGGGCCAACGGTCTTGAACTGTGTCGGTTACGAGGATTTGAACCTCGCCAGTGAGGGGCGGTCACGGAGCCGTGTCCAAGGGCGTGCCGTGTAGATTGCTTGGGCATTGCGTGCGCGAGTGCTGGGGCGCAGATCCTGACGAGGGTCACCCACGGGTCGCTCTGTGCTACGGCCTGGGGGTCTTAAGGGGAGCTGGGCATCATCAGCGTGCGTCATGTGCAGAGTGGCCCGCCGACGGTATTCCCAGCGCTCGTGCCGCGCCCGGGGGGCCAGCTCTGGGGTATCCGATCACCGTTGGCACGTCCTGGTGTTGATCACGGACGATCAAGGGTGGCGAATTGTCGGCGCATGGCCATCCGGTGGTTCAAACCCCTCCTTTAGGCCAGTTGCGGTCGGAAAGCATTCGGTTCGTGGATGTTGGTGTTGCGCCGATGTGCTTGCCATACCTAGTCAGTTGATGGGCGGGGTCGATGGTTTTCGCAGTGGTGCCATGAACCTAAACGATGATCGTACGTTGTTCGGGCGGGAATTTTCCACCATGGCGAGGATCCCTTGCGCGGCCGTGTATCAAACTACGATCTTTTGAAGATGGCATCTGGGGGACATGCGTCCCCACCGGCCTCACGATCGGGGCTTCAAGGAGGAGGGTGGGCCGTCTTCTCAAAGGTGCCCGACGCATGCGAAAACGACTACTTCGGCGAGACGTATTTGTGGAATGACCGATGGAAACAGTTTCGAGGGTATACGATGGACATTCTGTTCGATGAAGCGATGAGGTGGAGCCGGCGCGCTGTGAGCGAAGGGGGCCAGGGTTCTGTGACTTGGACACCGTGGCAGGGCACGGGTCCCATGGTGTACCGCCGGCGTATCACGAACGCGTGGCGAAGCGGTGGACCGCGGCGCAAGCAGCTGAGCGGGTTCGATCCTGAGGGTGTGGTATAACGCTCGGTGCGGTTGGAAACTCGGGTCAAAGCTGCCGTGGTGCCTTAGATCGAAAAACTTGAGAACAATTAGGGGCGGATGGAGAAGTTTCTGCGCCGGTCGGGCTTGCGGGTCGGACGTTGGTGGTGTTCTTGTCGGACAACAACAGCACGTCGGGGACGAGGTAGCTCAACGCCGCTAAGCGCGGCGGCAAAGCCCCGTTGTGGAAAGGTGGGCAACGGGTTCCCTCTTTCACCCGATGGTCGGCTGGGCCCCTCCGCTCCTCTGGGGGGGAAGTAACGGGCCTGGCCATAGTTCAGGACCTATTGGCGACAATGGTGGAGTTACTCCAATTGCCGGGTGCCGAACCTATGCGATAGGGCGGCACCAACCCAGCGCCCATACTCCATGCTGTGGCTGAAACTCGGCTTGATTGGGTGGTGGTTATTAGCTGCAATCGCATGGCGCCGGACCGAATGGATTCGTTGTCCGACGTGCCCTCGGTGCGCCGTATGGATGGTGGGGGCCTCTGCAAGCGTTGGCGTTGGGTGGCGGAGCGCGAGTTGTGGCACCTGGAACGGATCCTTCGCAAGCGATCAACGTGGTTTCACGATTCCCGCAGCTCGCCGCAATGTGTCTTGCACTTGGAGTCATCGTGGACGATACGGCGCGAGTCCGCTCTTCGGTTCGAATATGTGCCACTCCCGCGCGTGGGCCAAGATGACCTCTTGCTGACCAACTACGAGTGGGCCGGAGTATTCCTCGACCAGCAGCGTCGAATATGGCCTTAGGGCCGGAAGAATGGGATCTGGCACATCGAGGTGGCAGATCCTGGCTCGTATCGTTTTCGACTGCCAATCGATTGGCACGACCACGGACGTACGGCCCGTCGAACGCCAGGACGAGTTTGTGGAGTTCATTTTCAATCTTCCCTCGGGTCAGACCCCCTTGAAAGCTGCCAGGTTGGATCCCGCCGGGGATCTCATTGCGGGCATACTATGGGGAAGTTTGTGCACTCGCGCCGTAGAGGGCTCCAATCCGCCTTTGGGGGCAGGGCCAAGGAGCGGGGCAAGGCTCGCAGTCGCCTGCACGCTACGCAGTAGCAACGCGCCGTGATGCTATGGGCGATGGGGAGTCCGTTGCTTTGCACCCGGAAAAACGTAGATTTAGGGCGTGAGACGGAGTCGGCAACGACGCATCGTTGAGGACATTTTAAAGTGGTTGTTCGATCGCGAGGCGTCCGGGCAGTCCAGCGAGCCCTCGGAACTGGCAGGCCATTTTGGTTGGTCTTCCGCCAGGGCGCAACGGGAGGTTCAGCAGCTTCGGGAACTGGGCCATGTCGAGCCGAACAGTCTTCATTTGACGCCAGAAGGGCGAGCGTTGGGCGAGCGGATCGCGCGCATCCACCGCCTGGTGGAAACCTACTTGGCCCAGGAAACCGATCTCGACCCGCGCGAGTGGCACCGCCGTGCCCACGCGGCTGAGCACCAGCTGACGCCGGAAGAGGCCGACGCCTTGGCGAAGTCGCTTGGCGAGCCGGTCTACGATCCTCATGGCGATCCGATTCCCACCGCGGAGGCCCTCGGGGTGGAATTGCCCAAGTGCAAATCGTTGCTCGATTGCCCAGCGGGATGGACCGGGCGGATCGTCCACATCGAGGACGAGCCAGAAACCCTGTTTCGCGCCCTCGCGGGCAAAGGACTCACGCCCGACATGCAGTTCCGAGTGGCCCGGGCGGACCCGGATCGCATCCAGATCGAAAGCGAAGGTCGCAGGATCGAGCTGAGCCGAGAGGAAGCCGGACAAGTGGGAGTTCGAGAACTTGGACCGCACGAGGCGTATGATCCTACGATTCGGCGATTGTCGGACTTGCCGCTCGGGGCGAGAGCTCTTGTGGTAGGGCTCTCCCCGCGGGTGCGTGGGGTCGCCCGCGATCGCTTGCTGCAGCTGGGGTTCGTACGCAATAGCCTCGTGGAAGTGGAACTAGAAAATCCTTCCGGGGACCCGGTGGCGTATCGGGTTCGAGGCGCACTCATTGCGCTGCGGCGTTCCCAAGCCGACGATATCTTGGTGCGGCAACTCGCGCAGGGATCCTCATGAACGGCACCATTTCCGAAGTTTGCCGCCGCTGTTTGGCCCGCCGCCACGCACTCTCTGTCCGACTCGAATCCTCCGCCGATTCCTCGGCGGTCACAGTGGCACTGGCGGGAAATCCGAACACCGGGAAGACCACCGTGTTCAATGCGCTCACGGGGTTGCGGTACCATACTGGGAACTGGACCGGCAAAACTGTCGAGTTGGCCGAGGGCCGAATGGAGGTCGAAGGGCAAGTCTATCGGCTGGTGGATTTGCCCGGAACATACTCGCTGACCTCTGCGTCCCCCGACGAGACCGTGGCGCGCGAGTTTCTTCTCTTTGGCGGGGCCCGGGTAACCGTTGTGGTGGTGGATGCCTCGCGCCTGGAACGCGGACTGAGTTTTCTTCTGCAGGTGTTGAGGCTCACCCCCAACGTAGTGCTCTGTGTCAACCTCGTGGATGAAGCGGCGGCCCACGGGTTGGAAATCGATGCGCATGGGTTGGCCCAGGACCTTGGGATTCCCGTCGTACTGACCGCGGCCCGCCGTGGCCGGGGCTTGGAGGAATTGCGCCGCGCGATTCACGAAGTCGCTCAAGGCAGGCGGACACTTCGACCCCGACAGTTGTTGCCTGAAGACCCGAATTTGCGCGCGGCTGTGTACGAGATCGCCCGAGAGCTGGCGGTACTGTACCCCAGGTTGCCCGAGCGGATGGGCGTGGCACTTCGCTTGTTGTCGGGCGACGCCGAGGTAGCCGCCGCGGTCCGTGAGGGCCGTCTCGGGGCGACGCGGAGGGGCTCGTTGGATCCGGCGGCGACCCGAGCGCTTCTTGAACGCGTGACGCGATGGCGCTTCGCCTTGCCTCGCGACGCAATCGAGCGATGGATCGAGCAAGTGTTTGCGGAAGCGGCCGAACTGGCGACCCGGCATGTGCGCCAAACCCGACCCTCACGGCGGGCGCAGTGGGAGCGTGCATTGGATCGGTGGTTGACGAACCCCTGGACCGGCTACCCCACGATGCTGGCGCTCCTCGCAGTGGTTCTCTGGACCACCATCGAGGGCGCGAACGTCCCCTCACAGTGGTTGTTCCGTGTGTTGGTCCAGCACGGTCACGGGTGGGTCGTGCGCGGTCTATCGGCGCTCGGGCTGAGCGAGGCGTGGGTGAGCTTACTAGCCGACGGCGCCTATCGGACCACTGCGTGGGTCGTCAGTGTCATGTTGCCGCCCATGGCAATTTTCTTCCCACTGTTCACCTTACTGGAAGACTTTGGCTATCTACCGCGCGTCGCGTTTAACCTTGACCCTTTGTTTCGGCGCGTGGGCGCGCACGGACGGCAAGCCTTGACGATGACCATGGGGTGGGGTTGCAACGCCGCGGGCGTGGTCGCCACCCGCATCATCGATTCGCCGAGGGAGCGGCTAATTGCGATCCTGACGAACAATTTTTCGTTGTGTAATGGGCGGTGGCCTACTCAGTTCATGATGGCGGCCATTTTCCTGGGGCCGCTGGCGCCTTCGGGATGGGAGGGCGTGGTCGCGGCCGGCGCCGTGTTTGGGATCGCGCTGCTTGGGGTGGCGCTGATGTTCGCAACGTCCTGGCTGTTGTCGCGGACTGTGCTTCGAGGAGCACCTTCTCGGTTCAGCCTCGAGCTTCCGCCCTATCGGCCGCCGAACATTTGGACCACGTTGTACACTTCGCTCGTGGACCGGACGGCCATCGTTCTCTGGCGGGCCATGGTGTTTGCGTGCCCGGCCGGTGTCGTTCTGTGGCTGTTGGGGCGTGTGGATGTAGGAGGCGAAACCTTGGCGAGGCTTTTGGTACGCACCTTGGATCCGTTCGGCCGGGCCCTTGGGCTTGATGGTGTGATTTTGACCGCGTACATCGTGGCCATTCCTGCCAACGAAATCGTATTGCCCACAGTGCTGGTACTGCTTTCGCTGCTGGGCGCCTCGGTCCCGGGTGCCGCGGCGACGTCCGGATTGGTCGAGATCGGTGATCTCAGCTCGCTGGGAGCACTGCTTCGCTCCCATGGATGGACGACGCTGACAGGGGTTTGCCTCATGTTGTTCAGTCTTTGCCACAACCCATGCTCGACGACGATCTTTACGATTTACCGTGAGACAAAGAGCGCGAAATGGGCCGCGGTGGCCACGTTGTTGCCGCTGGCCATCGGGCTTCTCTTATGCGGGTTGGTGGCCTGGGTGGCACGACGTCTTGGGTGACCGGCGGATCCCTGAGGGGACGCCAGGCACTCCGATAAGTTCAAAAGGGTGGTCGACGCTCGGCGCCTGGCGCCCGTTTCCGGTTTTGGTCATCCGCATTGTGGAGTCAGGATGGGCGAGTGGGGCATGCTGCAACTGGAAGATGCCCATGTTCCACGCACGCGGCACCGGATTGTGAGTACACCGCTCTGGGTGCGACTCACCGTCGTGCCCTGTGACCACATTCGGCCATAATGGGCATCCGTTCGTTTCCGATGCGGCGAGCGCGGGGATTGGTCATCACGCAGTCGGGCGTGTCCGTAGGCCCAAGTCAGACGGAGGCTGATCCTTCGCGAGGTCCGGAGCCCTGGTGTCGTTCGGCTCGGTCAAGGGCATGGGTTCCAGCCACCGCCTAGCGGTGTCCGAACGTTGAACTCTCGCATCAAAGAAGATTGACCTATCGCCCGCACTGCACCACCATGGTTGTGTCGGGCGAATAAGCCGGCGGCACATGGAGGTGACGACTATGGATGGACAGCGAGGTTTGTCACTTCGGCGACGAGCATTCTTAAGGATGTCAGGTCTTGCGGTCGTGGCGGGGGCCGCGCCGGCCGTGAAAACGGAGCCGAGGGATAAGAAGTATGCGACCGTGCTGATTGGGTGCGGTTGGTGGGGTAACAACATTCTGCGCGAAGCGATGGCAGCCGGGGCGTCTCGCATCGTTGGGCTGTGCGATGTGGATCAACGCGCGTTGCAGGCCACCGCCGGGGTAGTCCAGGAGCGCTGTGGAGATTCGCCGCGGCTGTACAAAGATTTCCGGGAGTGCATCGAGCGGGAGAAACCGGAGATCGCCATCGTGGCCACGCCCGATCACTGGCATGCGTTGCCGACGCTGGCAGCGTTGCGCGCTGGTGCGCATGTGTATGTAGAAAAACCGGTGGGTCACACGATCGGCGAGGGCCAGGCGATGGTGCGCGCGGCTCGGGAAGCCGACCGCGTGGTTCAGGTGGGAACGCATCGGCGGATCTCGCCGCACAACATCTCTGCGCGCGAATTCATTCGAAGTGGCCGGTTGGGCAAGTTGGGCATGGTGCGGGCCTTCATCTTGTACGGAGGGGGACCAGAAAAGCCCTTGCCGAACGTGGAGCCACCGCCGGAGTTGGATTGGGACTTCTGGTGCGGTCCGGCTCCCAAGCGGCCGTACAACGCCGGGCCCGATGGCCGCGGCGGGATCCACCCGCGAGGGTTCCGACAGTATTTGGACTATGCGAATGGCACGTTGGGCGACTGGGGCGTGCATTGGCTAGACCAAATTTTGTGGATCACGGGTGAGCTGTGGCCGCGGACGGTCATGTCGCTCGGGGGGCGACCCGTGAAGGGTCCGCCCGTGCTCAACGAGCGCGAGCAGACTTCGGATGCGCCGGATCATCAGGTGGCGATTTGGGAAATGGAGAACTTCACGATTTCTTGGGAGCACCGCCTCTTTGCCGGCAATGGAGCGGAAAAAGGCGAGAGCGTCGGATGCTATTTTTACGGCACGGAGGGTACGCTCCATCTGGGCTGGCGAAATGGTTGGGTGTTTTATCCCGTGCGATCTTCGCAACCCGAAATCCGTACGCCGGCCGAGTTACACGAACCGGACCATCAGAACATTCGCGAGTTGTGGGCCGACTTCCTGGATGCAATTCGCACACACCGGCGACCGGTGTCGGATATCGAGGAAATTCACCGCGCGACGAACATGTGCCTGTTGGCGATGATTTCCATGAAGCTGAAGCGGAGTTTGCGCTGGGACGGTCGCCGCGAGGAAGTTGTGGGGGATGCGGAGGCCAACGCGTTGCTGCGGCGGACGTACCGCGCGCCTTGGATCTACCCTACGTGATCGGCGGGGGCCGCTGCAGGCCCGCGTGGCGGACCGCACCGGGGTTGTGTCCGAGCTAGCGCGAGTGAGCTTTGCGCCGGTGCGGAGTGAACCCTAACTGGTGCTATGAACTGGGGAGCGGGTGGATTGCCCGCCCAGCGTGAGCATCGACGGGGTGGAGTTTGAAGCCGGATTGGGACAGGGCTATAGTGGTGGCGGTTAGGAGTCGCCATGAGACGGATGCGACGCGGTGAGTTGGATTTGAAGACGGTTTTGCTGTTCGTGGCCGTTCTGGCGGTCGTGGGGGCCAGCGCATGGTGGGCGCGCCGTCGTTCCCCAGAGCGAGTGTTGGCCGCGACGGATGATCAATTCCCCGTTGAGTACGTTTGCGAAGCGTGTGGTCACAAGTTTCAAATGACCTACGGCCAAGCCTGGGAATTAATTCGGCAAGGCAAGGCGGAAAGCCGTCCGGGACAGTATCGTAGGTTTCCATGTCCCAAGTGTGGGCAAGTGAAGGCGGTGGTCCGTGAAGGCGTTCGTTCAGAGTAAACCTGAACCCGCGTCGGCGCGATATGGATTCACGCTGATCGAGCTGCTCGTGGTCATTGCGGTGATCGCCATCCTCATGTCGATGCTATTGCCGTCGCTGTTTAGCGTTCGTGAGAAGGCCATCATGGTACGATGTCGGCAAAACCTGAGTAGCATTATGCAGGCGGCCATCCAGTACGCGAGTCAAACGCGGGACCGTGACTTCCCCGATGCGTGGCGTTGGTGTGATTCGAAGAGCCGCACCTTAGGGGGTGTCTGGATGGATTGGGCATTTGGAGAATCCGTGACCAATGGCCTGTTGTGGCCTTATTTAGGGAACGAGCCGCGCGTGTATTACTGCGAGAAGTTTTTGCGCGTGTACCCGCTCAACCCCAACTTCCCCCCTGAGGCCAAGTGCTACGTGAGCTACGTGATGAATGAGTACTATCGATCCAGCGGTTGGAACGGGTTTCCGCGCATGCGACGAAGCCAGATCATGTTCCCCGCTCAGGAGGCGATATTTGGCGAAGAAACTCCGATTCAGACACGATACAACAATACCGTGATCAACAACTTGTGCCTCGGGGTTCCGGACTACGATGGCAAACCGCCGATCAGTGGCCAGGGAGCCGTTCGAGATGGGTTGGCAACCTTCCACGATCCGCCGGATGGGAACCTCCGCGAAGGGTATTGCCATGCCGCGTTCGCGGATGGCCACGTGGAGCGCGTGCACGCCCGGGATGTCAAAGAGTTGTTTACGCCCGAAGTAGTCAAGCGCGCGAAATTCCCCAGTCGGATTCCGCAGTGAATTGAGCCACCGCTCGGCTGAAAGGGGCCGGCGATCATTCGGTTCACGCGCGGGTGGCAAGAAAAGAGCGCTGAACCGATCGTGTCAGTCGTTCGGTCTTAGGCTTTCCGAGAGCTTTTTCCTCTTATAAACTGCCCCACCTTGGTAAAACGAGTCGGTCGCCGTCGGGCGGGCGAAACTTTGGTGTACGGCGCCAGTCTTTGAGAATGCCAGGCATCCGGACAGCCCGGTGCAGGCCGTGCGATGTATCCTCAGCCGCAGGGAAGGGGCGACAAGGTCGTTGATCACCGAGAGGAAAAGATAGGAGGAAAGCGTTCATATGGTTGCGCGGGGGCCGGTGAGAGACCGATTCGCCCACCTTGGAAATCGAACCAGATCACTTCTCGCTCGAGGATGCCATTTCCAAGAAGCGCAAACGGCAAATGCGCATGCCCGTGGCCGGTCGCGCCGACGAGGACCTGGACTCGTGGCCACTCGCGAGCTCCGATGCGGAGCGCAACATGGCCCACAGGATATGCGCGCACGTGCCCTCCTAGACCCGTCATTCGCGGAGTGCTCCGTTCTGTGTCCGGCGGCGGAAGGTCGAGCTGACGGGAGAGCGGTCCGGATACCCAAAGATCGAAGTCGCCGCCTGTGTCGAAGGCGACCCACAGTCGTCGGTGACCGTCGAGCATTGCCGACGTGATTGGGATGCCGACATTCGTGTGCAACGCCAGCCACTCCCAGTTTCTCGGCGGAGAATCCGTCGGCGCAAGAACGATCCGTCGGCGCGGCCCGTCCCATTTCATTTGCCCGACCGCGCGCAGCACGTCGCAGCCCACCAACAGCTCGACGTAGCGGCCGGGCCGATATTCCAAGGTCCATGCATCTGTGATTCCCACCGGCACGTTGGCGATGGCGATGTTCCCGAGCACAAGCTCTGCGATGTGCTCTATGGATCCCGTGACGGCGGTTCCGAGTCCTTGAATTGTTGCAGCGTCCACGGGGCGGGTATCCCCCACGGAGTTCGCGGTCGAGAGGGACGAACTCACGCCGAGCCGCCGTGCGCCGCTGGCGCTGAGCAGGCTGCCGGACGAACCTGTATCAATCAGCGCCAGCGCGAGCCGGCCGTTCACTCGTACCCGAACGATTGGGCGAAGCGGCCCTTCGGCAGTCTGCTCCCAGGAAAGTTCAGTCGGTGCTCGGCGGAGAACTGTGTATGGGGAAGTCGATACCAGAACCCCAGAGCGGTTGTCGGGTGTGGACTGTGTGCCTGGACGAGCTGTCGGGATTGAGCGGCAACTGGTCAGCGCCCACGTGACGGCGGCCACCGACATGGCCACTCCCAATCCGCGACCGACACGTGGCCACCATGGGTGTGGGACGGCTGGTTCAACATGTTCCGGGCTTCGCGGCGTCATCCGCGCATCATGGGCGCACTCGTGGCGCAAGAATCCAAAGCTCGTTGCGGTGGTTGTCCAACACCACATCGAACCGGCTGAGCAGACGTAGGCCGATACGGCTCATGTTCGGAAAGCCAAGTCCTTGTTCTGTGCGGCTGGAGACCCGGACGTTCCGAAACACCACCTCGCCCAGCGACACCTGACGCAGTGGGGTGAGGGAGGCTTCCTCCTGCACAAATTCAAAGTCGCCGGCGAGATCGATCAAAACCGGTCGGATTTTGCCGTCCACGCTGGCGTTCACAGCCAGCGCGTTGTATCCGGGCAACAGGGGCAACCGGTCCAACACGCGGGGATGATCCGGTTCGAGTTGCAGCGGCCGGCTGGAGAACACGATCGCCCGTACGGAAAACTCCCAGCTGACGTACTCGAACGCTCGGAGGAAAGACCAACCGAGGACGGCGTCCACATCATGCGCGTCCGCCGAACGCGACAGCGGCCATAGCGGCCCGCAGATGGGACGGGCATAAAACAGGGCCCCCGCGACGGTCATGACATCCACTTGCAATTCCGGGGACACGCACAGGGCGCCACGCCCAAGCTCCGGCACGTGGTTCGGCTGACCGTAGATCAAGGGCGGTCCCAGGGGCACCATCCCGTACTTGCGCGCGCGCTCGACCGAGGTCCAGTTGCCGGCCGACGTAGGATCGACCAAGAAGCGCGCGGGCCGTTGGCCAATCTGGCCCTCCAGGATGGGCAAGGACGAATACTCTGGTCCGGCTAGCGGAACCAACGCCACCAGGTCGGGACGCACACGGTGTGCATTCACCACCCGCGGCGTTTGGTTTTCATCCAAGGTGATGGTGATCGCAAATTCGCGCGGATCGCGGGCCAGCTGCGTGAATGCTGCGAGTTCCTTCTCGGTGTAGGGCCGGATCGCTTGGGTCCGGTGCGCGGCCCATGGCAGAGGTACGGAGCTACAACTCGCTCCGATCATCGCGATTCCAATGAGGCCCCACGTGCGCCGGATGACTTGCGACCTCCAGTGTGTCCACCATGACCAGATATTCATCGTTTCAACCCCGTTCAGGTTTGGGTTCCCGTTGAAGAAGCCGTGCGACGGCTTCGGCGGGCGAAATCCGGCCGTGGACGACATCCCGAACCGCCTCGGCGATCGGCATCTGGACCCCGTGGTGTTCCGCGAGCCGCGCCGCGTGGTCGCAGTTGGTGACGCCCTCCACAACGTACTCCACGTTCTTCAAAATCTCGGCCGGGCATTCGCCGCGCCCGATTCGCTCGCCGAAGTTTCGGTTTCGGCTGCGGTGACCATAGCAGGTGAGCATCAAATCGCCCACGCCGCTCAGCCCGGACAGTGTGGCAGGGTGCGCACCCGCGGCCACCGCCAAACGAGTCATTTCCGCTAAACCTCGTGTGACCAGCGCCGCCTTGGCATTGGCGCCCAGACCGAGGCCGTCGCAAACACCGGCGGCAATCGCGATCACGTTTTTGAGCGCGCCGCCCAACTCCACCCCGATCACGTCGTCGCTGGTGTACACGCGGAAGCTCGGACGCACGAACCACTGTTGCACCGCCCGGGCTTGGCCATGATCGCGACAGGCCGCGACGACTGCGGTGGGCCAGTCCTGCGCCACCTCAACCGCAAAACTGGGCCCCGACAATGCCACTACGGGGCCCACGCCCCAGATCCGTTCGATGGTCTCCGTCATCCGCCACAGATGCGTGGGGTGGAGCCCTTTCGTCACACTGACATACAGCGCATGCCGCGAGACCCGACCCACGAACCGGCGGAGGACGCTGTCCATATGCCCCGACGGAACCGCGACGACGACCAGTTCCACGTTCTGCATGGCCAGGTCCTCGCGGTCGGTCCATTCTAGTTCCGGAGGAAGCGGAATCCCGGGCAAGAACCGGCGATTTTCGCCCGCGGCGATAGCCTCGTGCACATGTTCGGGAAACGGGCTCCAAATGCGCACGCGTCGCCCGTTGCGAAGAAGCACCAACGCCAGGGCCGTGCCCCATGCGCCGTCGCCGATGATCGTAGCGCAACTCATGGATGTTCAGTCGTTTGGCCTGTTGGGGGCGCGCCTTGGTTGGCCGCCGCCAAGGAAGGGTTGCTCCGCCCAATTTTAGGTTCCGTACCAGCGAACAGCCGTTGCAGATTGGTTCGGTGGCGCACTACCACCAATAGTCCCAACGCGGTCAATGCCCACGGCCGCCACAGGTCGTGGACGCCATACAAGGCCCACGCCGCCAGGGGCACCGTGATGGCCGCGCAAATCGAGGCCACGGAGATATAGCGGGTGAGGCCCAGCGCGACCAGCCAGGTTCCCGCGCCCACCGCCGCTGCCCACGGCGCGAGGCCCACGACCACACCCGCGCCGGTGGCGACGCCTTTGCCGCCTCGAAATTTTAACCACACCGGCCATGTGTGCCCCACAACCGCGCCGACTCCGGCGACCAGGCTCAGGGGGCATCCGCCTGGCAGCGGCGAGCTCCATGCACGATCTGCCAACGCGACCGCGCCCCAGCCTTTGCCGGCGTCGAGCACGAACACGAACCAGCCCCACGCCCGCCCGAGAGTCCGACCGACGTTGGTCGCGCCGATGTTCCCACTGCCAACGCGTTGAATATCCACCCTGTGGGCCTTGGCCACCAGCCACCCGAAAGGGATCGAGCCCAAGAGGTAGCCTAAGGCCGCTGCCATGACCGTATCGGGCCAGAACATGTTGTGGATCATGTCCCAGACGAATCCGAACCGCAAGCTTGGAGGAGTGGTCGGGCTTTTGCAGGCCGATGGCGCCGCCTACCGGGGGATGCGGTCTCGCCGCGACGGCAGTCCAATTTCCGCAGAGTTTTTCCCATGGTTGTGCGAAAGCATGGACAGGGGCGGTGGACTCGGGATGTTGGGAGGCAACGCCCGTCCAAGCGTTGGAACAAACTCGACCTAGAGTTTCCAAGGTTTGGGCGAATCAAGCCATGGATGGTCCAATCCTGGAACGGTGGGCCAGTGATCCGTTCAAGACAGCTGAGGTCGTTTGTCAAGGGGTTGGGGGCAGTTATGCACAGGTCGCCTCCGTGGGCAGCTTGAGTTGTTGGGCCAGGGGTTGGACGCGCAGGGCACATCTTGGTCCAAACCTTGGCCACGCGGGGTAGACTCGTCTCCCACCACCGCTTACGGCGCGGGCGGCGTGGATAGTTGCTTGGCCATCTCGGCTTCCCACGTGGTGGGTGGCCGCGCCGGAGTCGCCCGCGCCGTGGCGTCCTCGGGCCACAGGCGGAAAAGTTCACACCCGTGGCGCGGAAGTTCAACTTCCAACATTTGCTCGAACTTTCCAAGATCGCGTTGGCGCCACAGATCGCGGACTCGCCATTGTCCGCCAATGCGGAGGTCTCCCCATTCGACCCGCGCCACTTGGCGTTCCTCATCGAGGTTGAACACACCCACGGCGAGCGAGCCATCGGCGAGTTGGCGGGCCCAAATTTGAACCGGCCCGCGCACCGCGACCCGAGAGGCAGCGCGCCCCAGTGGATCTTGGTTGATTTCGAGCACTTCGCCGTTCGTAATCAGGTTGCGGGTGAAGTCGTCCATGGTGGTGAGGTCGCACCCGAGAAACAGCGGAGCGGCGAGCAGGCACCATAGCGTCACGTGCGTGTACTGTTCGTTGGGCGTTAGACGGGTCGGGCGCTGCACCGCACCCCATCCAACCCGGCCGATGACCAGCATGTCCGGGTCGTTCCAGCCACCGGGGCCCGCAAACAGTTCGAGGCCCGCTTGGCCGAACCCAATGCGGCGAACCGACTCCCATGTGTCCTCGATATCGCCCGTGGTGCGCCAGAGGTGGCCGCCGGCGGTCCGTCCCCACGCGGCCACGTTGCCTTGGCCGTACTGGCAGATGCTATAGACGATGTCGCGTGGTTGGCGCCGGAGCAGTTCCGCCATGCATAGGTACGGCTTCATCAGTTCTTGCAGTGTGGATCCCCGGGCGACGCGGGCGTAGGTGCACCAGTCGTATTTGAGGAAATCGAAGCCCCACTCCGCGAACTGGGCGGCATCGAGGGCTTCGTGGCCGTAACTGCCCACCGCACCGGCGCAGGTCTGTGGGCCGGGCGATGAATAGATGCCAGCGCGTAGCCCGAGATCGTGGATTCTGCGGACCATTCCGGCAAGGTCGGGAAACCGCGCGTTGGGTTGAATCCGCCCTCGCGTATCGCGACCTGGGCCGCGCACGGATGGGTCGTCCGAATCGGGAGCTTGCTGCCACATGTCGTCCACGACGACGTACGACCACCCGTAGCGAGCGAGTCCCTGGGTGACCATGGCGGCGGCTTGGGCTTCGACGAGGTCTTGCCGCACCGCGGGGCCGTAGCAATTCCAGCTATTCCATCCCATGGGCGGCGTGAGGGCGAGTGCGTCCCCGATCACGAGCATTAGGGTACCCGTGGCCGCGCCATGGCGGTTGGCGGCACTGAGCTGCACCATGTACTGGCCGTTTGTTGGCGTGCGTCCTTCAATGCGCAGCCGGGCGGCATCGAAATGGAGACCTGGGGGTAGGGACGCGACCGACACGGTCAGCGGTTCTTCACCGGTGATGGGCAGAGTGAACAGGAAGGGCCGGTGAGCTCGGGCGCCGATGACCCGTGGTGCCTGAAAACGAGGCGCGGGATTGGGGGGTGGTGTGCGTAGTTGCGGCGGTTCCTCAGGAATGGGGGAAAGTGGCCGCACGGCTTCGTTGGCGACTATGAGCGTGGGCTCTGCCCAGTTCGCCACGTCGTCCGTAGTACCGTCGCCCGCGTCGGTGACCCGCAGGGCGATTCGACGATGGCCGGTGAGATCCAGTTCGACCCGAACAGGCAAGTCGCCACCGCGCAGGCACGGGCTCGTCCAGACCAGTCGGTCTCCATCGCCAAGAATTCGGAAGATGACGCTGCCGCGACCCGGCCGGACTAGGTCGTCCACTCCGACCCAAGCCGTGAACCGGACCGGCCCGTCGGGCAGCTCCAGACGCCACAAACTTTCCGCGTGAACGCCTATTCCGCGAGAGAAGGTACGTCCGCCCATTTGGATCGGTTGACCTCGGACGTTTCGGTTGACCGCGGGTTTTCCCCAACCGACGACCAGTTGGGAGAGGTCCAGCGTTTCCAGCGGGATTTCCACGGGGCGCCCGTCCGTGGCGATGCAGATAAGCCCCCACACAAACGGACCCACAAGCCGGCGGCAACGATGAGCTTGACTCAGCATGCCAAGGTTCATGATCACCATTCGTTTTTCCAACGGCGAACTTCGCCGGAGCTCGCGTCGAGCAAAGCGAGAATTTCCGCGACTGTTTGGGATTGTCCAGGCAGGCGGAGGTTGGGGCGGACGTCGGCGAGGGGCTGGACCACGAAGCGGCGGGTGGCCCATCGGGGGTGGGGGACCGTGGCGACGTCGTTGTCCAAAACTTCGTCGCCACAATACAGCAGGTCCACGTCCACCGTGCGCGGCGCATTTCGGTCTTCAGTTCGGATTCTGCCGAGGGACGTTTCGATTTCATGCAGCCGCTCCAGCCACCACGGTGCGGTCCATGGCGCCGCGACGATCAGCACAGCGTTGAGGTATTTCAGGTGCTGGTATTCCGGCCGAACGCCGACCGGTTCGGTTTCGTAGAGGGGCGAACAGGCCACGAGCCGCACCTCGGGGAGTGCAACAATCTTGGCGCGGGCCGCGCGAAGATGGGCTTCGCGGTCCCCCAGGTTGGACCCGAGACTGAGTCCGACTTCACGTTCATGGGCGAGAGCATTCATTGCGTTGGCGCTCCTCCATGCATTCGCGCAACACCGCGTGCAATCCGTCCACAAAGGACTGGATGCTGAACCGCTCGGCATTGCGCCGGATCCGCACCGGATCCCATGGGGTGCGGTCGAATCGTTGCAGCGTTTCGATCAGAGATTCTTCTGTGGGCTCGGAAAACCATAGGCCGGTGACCCCGTTGACTACGGACTCCGTCGCACCGCCACGACCGTAGGCCACGACGGGACGCCCGCAGGCTTGCGCTTCCACGGGCGCGAGGCCGAAGTCCTCCTCGCCGGGGAAGATCAGACAACGGCAATGCCGGTAGAGCTCGCGCAACGTGGGGTCGTCCACGCGACCCAGGAACTGCACGGTGGGGCCTGCCAGCCGTCGTAAACGACGTTCCTCGCTTCCGGTCCCCACCACGCGCAGGTTGCGGCGTAGGTGGTTGCACGCGCGGATGGCGAGGTCCACGCGCTTGTAGGGTACGAGCGCAGCGACGACCAGATCGTAGGGTTCCGGGGTCGCGGTGGGGGCCTCGTGGGTTGGGGTAAAGAAATCCAAATCCGCGGGCGGGTACACGACGGTCGCGTCGCGTTCGTAGAAGTCCCAGATTCGATGCCGGACGTGTCGGCTGAGCGTCACGAACCGATCCACCCGCGCCGCCGTGGCGACATCCCAGCGTTGCAGCAGGTGGATCAGTGGGGCGGCCACATGCTGCCCGATGGAGCCGAGATACTCGCGGCGGAAGGACCAGACATAGCGCATGGGGGTGAAGCAGTAGCACACATGGGCCGCGCTGGGCGGCGGCCGTACGGCTTTGATCGCGCAATGGCTGGTGGAGAGCACAAGGTCCGCGGGGGGCAGTTGCAGCCGTTCAACGGCGAGCGGAAACAGCGGTAACAGTGCCCGGTAGTAGCGATGCACTCGAGGCCAGCGCTGAAGAAACGACGTGTGGATGGTTCGATGGCGAAGCCGCGGCGAGAGGGCGTCAGGCCGGGCCAACAAGGTGACGATGGGCGCGGATGGGAATCCCTCAGCAAGAATCTCCAACACGCGCTCGCCACCTCGCATGCCGACTAGCCAGTCGTGGGCGAGTACTACCCGCCACTGTGCCCATTCGTCCGGAAACTTTGGCATCGTTGCATACGCCACAAAGGGCATGTTCGCGCCTATGGTAGGCACGCCGGGTGGTTCTGGAAAGCGGCACGCCGAGGATGCTCATAAAAAGCTCTCCAGGGTCGGGTTGGGCCATGTGGATCAGCAATTGAATTCCAAAGTAGGCGACCAAGATCGTTCGCATCGACACGGGAGCGGATTGGTCCCTGTGCCGTTCGACTCCGGGTCTGAGGATTCCTTCGGTGCAGCCGAGAGACCCCGTGAAACAACGTGGTCGCGTCGAAAGGATCCTCAGTGGGCGACCCGCGCACTGGCACTGCGCCCACAGGGTTGCGGGGATTCAAGTGTGCCAGCGCGGAGGGCGATCCTTACATTTCCCCATGGGGACGTGTCGACGTCGTCGGTACAGGCGAATGGAAATGTGTCGGTTGCAAGCCTGGGCGCGTCCTTGCGTATGGGATGTAGCACAATCGGCGCGGCGGCCGCGGAGGTGCAATTCGGGGTGAATTGTTCGGTGGTTCTGCGATTGGTTTCACGACCCTTCCGCGCGACTTTAAGTCCTCTGCTCTTGCTAAGCCGGTGCGTCGGGGAGGGGCGGCTTGTCAGCTTGTCGAAAGT
The DNA here is from genome assembly GCA_900661335.1 of uncultured bacterium. Lineage (GTDB taxonomy): Bacteria > Verrucomicrobiota > Kiritimatiellia > PWTM01 > PWTM01 > CAACVY01. The sequence continues at coordinate 58,654 of CAACVY010000002.1, forward strand.
ATTCTATGGTACTTCAGTCGGACCTGCCCGTGTCTAAGAGTTTTTGGACTCGTTGAGGACCATGTGGGATTTTTGCGTTCGTGACCAGGCGGTCCGGGGTCGAGGTACGAACATGTTGGATGCATTTTGGGCACCTTCATCGGTGGCGGTGGTCGGGGCGTCGAAGTCGCCCGGAAAAGTCGGGAATCGGATTCTCGCCAACCTGATCGAATGCGGTTATGAGGGCGAGATCGTGCCGGTGAATCCGGCAGCCACGGAGATCATGGGGCGGCGATGCTATCCGAATCTGGCCGCATATGGACGCCCCGTGGACTTGGCGGTCGTGGTGGTTCCACGCGCAGGCGTGATGGACGCGGTCCGGGATTGCGTGGCCGCGGGCGTCAAAGCGCTGGTCGTCATCACGGCGGGCTTCAAAGAGGTCGGGGCAGAGGGAGCGGCGTTGGAGCGGGAGCTGGTTTCGGTGTGTCGCTCGCATGGTGTGCGACTGATCGGCCCGAACTGCCTCGGGCTTTTAAACACCGCGACGAAGTTGAACGCCTCGTTTGCGAAGGAATGGCCCACGCGCGGGCATATCTCATTCGTTTCGCAGTCCGGTGCGCTGGTGTCGGCCATTTTGGACTATGCCGTTCTGCATGGGCTCGGCATTTCCAAGATGATCAGCATGGGCAACAAGGCCGACGTGGATGAGAACGACCTCATCCATGCGTTGAGCCAGGATGACGACACACGGGTGATTGTGGGCTACTTGGAGAGCATCATGGACGGCAACCGTTTTTTGCGGATTGCCGAGACCGCGGCCAGCCGCAAACCCATCGTGATTTTCAAGTCTGGCGTCACGCAAGCGGGTGTGCGGGCGGCGTCCTCACACACCGGTAGCCTAGCGGGTGCGGACATCGCCTACGGTGCGGCGTTTCGTCGAGCCGGCGTGATCCGCGCCGAGACGTTCGAACACATGATTGACTATGCGATGGCATTCGCGATGCAGCCGTTGCCGAAAGGGAATCGGGTCGCGGTGATCACCAACGCAGGTGGGCCCGGGATCATGGCCGCCGACGCCGTCGAGCAAACGGGTTTGGTCATGAGTTCATTGACCCCGGCGACCGCCGATGTATTGCGCAAGCATTTGCCGCCCGCGGCGAGCGTGGCCAATCCCGTCGATGTACTCGGTGACGCGGACCCGGAGCGGTACGCCATGGCCGTGCGAATGGCGCTGCAGGATTCCCAGGTGGACATGGTGTTGGTGCTCCTGACTCCGCAGGCGGTGACCCAGGTGGTCGAGACCGCGGAGGCCGTGGCCTCGGCCGCGGACGGTTCCAAACCCGTGCTCGTGTCGTTTATGGGCGGGCGGGACGTGGCGCCCGCGGTTCGGTTGCTGATGGAGCGGAACATTCCAAACTACCCATCGCCCGAGCGCGCGGTCCAAGTCCTGTACGCTATGCATCAGTACGTGGCTTGGTTGAAGCGGCCGCCTCGAGTGATCATGCGATTCCCCGTCAACCGCCGCCGCGCCGAGCGGATCATTGAGCGTCACCTGCGTATGGGCCAGTTTCAGGTGGGTGAGGTCGCGGCCAAAGACATCCTGCGGGCCTACGATTTCAACGTGCCTCCGGGCGCCCACGCATTGACCACCGATGAAGCGGTCGAAGCGGCGGAGCGAATCGGGTATCCGGTCGCAATGAAGATCGTATCGCGCGACATCATCCACAAGTCCGACATCGGCGGGGTGCGCCTGAACCTGGATTCCCCCGAAGCGGTCCGCGACGCGTTCGACTTAATGATGGTGCGCATTCGCCAGCGCGTGCCGGAAGCGCGGCTGGAGGGCGTATACATTGAAAAGATGTGTCCTCGCGGGCGCGAGGTGATTCTGGGCATGGTACGAGACCCGCAGTTTGGCCCCATGCTGATGTTCGGCTTGGGTGGCATCTTCGTGGAAGTCATGAAGGACGTGACGTTCCACATCGCTCCCATTACCCGCGATGAGGCTCGGCAGATGCTGGAGGGCACGCGCTCGTATGCGCTGTTGATGGGTGCCCGCGGGCAGGCCCGCGTGGACGTGGATGCCATCGCGGAGAGCCTGCAGCGGATCAGCCAGCTGGTGACCGATTTTCCGGAGATTCAAGAAATGGACATCAACCCATTTATCGTTGGGCCTGTGGGGGGTGTGTCGTTGGCCGCGGATGCCCGCATCACCCTCCGGCCCCGACGTAAAGGATGATTCTACGATGGCGACGATTCCAACTGCGTACGATCCAGAGTGGATGAACAAATATCGGGATCGGATCGCGACGCCCCAAGAGGCCGTCCGCGCGATCCGCCCGGGCCAGCGGGTCTTTGTGGGCACCGGGTGCGCCCAACCGGTGGAGTTGGTGCGTGCGATGGTCGAACGCACGGACTTGCTGGATGTGGAAGTGGTGCATTTGCTGACCATCGGCGATGCCCCATATGCCCACCGAGATCTCGTGGACCGCTTTCGCGTGAACAGCTTTTTCATTGCCGCCAACGTGCGCGGCTTGATCCAGGAAGGGCTGGGCGACTATACCCCCATTTCGCTTTCGGATATCCCCAGGCTTTTTTCCGAAGGTCGCCTACCGCTGGACGTGGCGCTGATCCAAGTGACACCGCCGGATGAACACGGTCGGTGCAGTCTGGGGATTTCGGTGGATATTTGTAAGAGCGCCGCGGAGAATGCACGGCTAGTGATTGCGCAAGTCAATCCTCGAATGCCGCGGACCCTCGGCAATTCTTTTTTGAACATCTACGACCTGGACATCCTTGTGCCGGTGGACGCACCCCTCGCCGAGTACCAATCGCCGGAGCCCGACGAGGTCATTACCAAGATCGCGGAGTATGTCGCTGCACTGGTGGAAGACCATTCGACCATTGAGTTGGGAATCGGGGCAATTCCTCAGGCGGTTGCGAAGTTTTTGCGTGGCAAAAAGGACTTGGGCGTTCACACGGAGATGTTCACGGATAGCATGATCGACCTGATCGAGTCGGGAGCGGTGACGGGTCGGCACAAAACGATCGACCGCGGAAAAGTGGTCGCCAGTTTTTGCTTGGGCAGCCAGCGGTTGTACGAGTATGTCCACAACAACCCCCGGTTCGCATTCCACCCCACCGAGTACGTCAACGATGTGGAGATCATCGGACGTCAGAGCAAAATGATCGCGATCAACGTTGCGCTGGAGGTGGACCTGACTGGGCAGGTGTGCGCGGACTCGATCGGAACGCGGTTTTATTCCGGCATTGGTGGGCAGCTGGATTTCACGCGCGGTGCGGCTCGGTCGGAAGGAGGACGGGCCATCATCGCGCTGCGTTCCACGGCAGAAACTCCCGAAGGGTGCGTTTCTCGGATCGTTACCCGGTTGAGTCCAGGCGCGGGTGTGGTCACCCCGCGGGGTGACGTCCATTATGTGGTGACCGAGTACGGCGTAGCCTACCTTCACGGGAAAAACATCCATGAGCGCGCCCTGGCGCTGATCTCGATCGCCCACCCGGACTTCCGCGCGCAACTCCTCCGCGAAGCGGTCGACGTGCGCTATTTGCGCCCGGAAATGAAAGACCTCGAGGGTCGATTGGTGGTCGGCCCACAGCAGTTCCGAACCACGAAGGTGCTTGAAGATGGAACGCAGATCACCTTCCGACCCATCCACCCCACCGACGAGCCGCGGATGAAGGAGCTGTTCTACGCGCTGTCGCAAGAAACCATTTACTACCGTTTCATGACGCGCAGCTATCAAATCCCGCGGCGAGAGTTTCAGGACTTCGTGTTCATCGATCACCGCCGGGACGTTGCGATCGTCGCGACCCTGCCGGCGCCGTACGGAGAAGAGATCATTGCGGTCGGCCGATATTACCTTGATGAAAAAACTAACTACGCAGAGGTTGCGTTCGTCGTTCGCGACGATTGGCAGAATCGCGGGATCGGTACGATGTTGCTGCATCACCTGGAGAACATCGCAAAGCGCAATGGTATCGCAGGTTTTACGGCCGAAGTTCTCAAAGAAAACCGTGCCATGCAACGCGTGTTCGCAAAGAGCCAACACCGGGTCACGGCGGTGCCGTCCGAGGACGTGGTCAGCTTTCGGATCGATTTCTCTGGTCATTGAATTGCAGTGCGGTTGTGGGCGGAGGATAGGGTACCCGAACCGTGCACGGTGGAACCTCACGCAGCAGGTCAACGTGCGGCCATACACCGAGCGCGAGCTTGCGCGGAGGCCCAGAACGCGCGGAGTCCGACGCCGTGGACGCGGCCCGTGCGAAGGGCACTGCCGTCGTCGGCCCCCCAATGTGGATGAATGGCCAATGTTGAATCATCCGCGTCTCATGCCCTGGTCCAGAGGACATGCTCGCGGACTGAGTCTTCTGCGGAGCCCCATCGTGGTAGGCGGTGTGGTGTGAGGTTGCGCGGTGATCCCCCGCAACCGGCGGGCGCGGTTAGGTCGAATGGGAACATCCGCGCGGACCCGCCGACCTGCGTGGAATCGAGGGTGGAAAGGCGGGGCGGGCGTCGGAAGGGACTTTAGGTCGGGCAGAGGGGATTGGGGACCCGAGGTCTCAAAGCCGAGGCATGATGGCAGAACTTCGGTGGCCGAATGACTTGATCGGACGAGACTTGACACCACGGACAAGCGGAGGTAGGTTCAGCGCGTGATCCGACGCTCCCATCGTAGTGCTGGTGTAGTCGTCACGGGGTTGGACCTCGGTGGCTTGCGACTGCGTCCGCGCCGCGGTGGGCGCCGGATCGGACGTGGACAGTAAGCGTGGTCCGGCTTCCAAGGCTAGCCCCACCGCATGAAGGATGGGGCTTTTTTGTTGTGGAGCCTATTGGTACGGAAGGAGAGCCGATGAAAGCGAAAGTCGAACGGGTGCGGATATTCGATACCACCCTCCGCGACGGAGAGCAGTGTCCCGGCGCTTCGATGACCGCCCGCGAAAAATTGGAGATCGCGCGGCAGTTGGCGCGGCTCGGTGTGGACGTGATCGAGGCAGGCTTCCCGGTCATCAGCCAGGGTGACTTTGACGCGGTGCAGACCATTGCGCGGGAGGTGCGCGGACCAATCATCGCAGGGTTGGCTCGATGTGTACCGAAGGATATCGAAGCAGCCGGTCTCGCGGTACGTCCTGCGGGGGCCAAAGGGCGGATCCACGTGTTTCTGGCCACGTCGAAGATTCATCGCGAGTTCAAGCTTCACAAAGCTCAAGAGGAAATCCTTCGCTTGGCGGTTGAAGGCGTCCGTCTGGCGCGGCAATACACGGACGATGTTGAATTCTCGCCGGAGGACGCATCCCGGACCGAACCGGAGTTTTTGCTCCAAGTGTGCCGTGCCGTGATCGAGGCCGGGGCGCGGACGGTGAACATTCCCGACACGGTGGGCTACGCCACTCCGGACGAGTTCGGCACGCTCATCCGGTACCTGCGCGACAACGTACCGGCGTTCACCTCTGGTGAGGCGATCATCAGCGTGCACTGCCACAACGATCTGGGGTTGGCGGTGGCCAATTCCTTGGCCGCGGTTCGGAACGGAGCACGGCAGGTGGAATGTACGATCAACGGGATCGGCGAACGTGCGGGCAATGCGGCGCTGGAAGAGATCGTGATGATCCTGCGTACGCGGCGCGACCTGTTTGGCCATGTAACGACGGGCATTCGAACGCAGGAGATCCTCAAAACCTCTCGGCTTGTATCGCGGTTGAGTGGCTTACTGGTGCAGCGGAACAAAGCCATTGTGGGCGAGAACGCGTTTGCGCACTCTAGCGGCATCCATCAGGATGGGATCCTCAAGAAGCGGGAAACCTACGAGATCATGGACCCGCGCGAGGTGGGTTGGGGCCAGAGCGAATTGCCGCTGACCAAACACAGCGGCCGGCACGCGGTCGCGGTACGGCTCAAGCAATTGGGCTTTCGGCTGAGCGAAAAAGACATCAACGACATCTTCGAGCGGTTCAAGGAGATCGGCGACAAGAAGAAGTTTGTCTATGACGATGATTTGGTGTCCCTGGTGGAGAACCACATCGCCGAGGTCCCGCTGACTTGGTCGCTCGAATATCTTGGGTTCAGTAGCGGGAACCGAGCCATTCCGACCGCCACGGTGCAGTTGGTGCGGCATGGTACGAAGGCGGGAGAACGGGAAGTGCGACAGGAAGCGGGCACGGGCGATGGGCCGGTTCATGCGGCGATCCGCGCCATTGACCGCATCGTGGGGCTGTCGGGCCAGTTGGTGGAGTACAACCTGCGGGCGGTGTCCGAAGGTACCGACGCGATGGGCGAAGTCACGGTGAAGGTTCGGTTTGACCAAGGCGAGCCGGTGGTGGGGCGCGGGGCCAGCACCGACGTAGTCGAAGCCAGCGCGCGTGCGTACTTGAACGCGGTCAACCGGTATTTGTACACTCGCGCTGCGACCGGGCGGCGGACTCGTGCGCGCAAGGACGGAGAACCGTGACGACCACTGAGCTACGCTGGGAGCCCAACGGCCGTACTCGCTTGTTTGGGGTACTGGGACACCCGATCGAACATACGCTGTCACCGGCGATGCACAACGCCGCGTTTCGTACGTTGGGAATCAACGCAATCTACTTGGCGTTCGATGTGCCGCCTGAGGATGTGAGTACGGTCTTGGCGGCCCTGCGGGCGGTCCGTGCAGGCGGGGTGAACGTGACTGTGCCTCTGAAAGAAGTCGTCGCCGCCCAGGTCACGCGGCTGCATGAATCGGCTCGGCGCGCCGGCGCGGTGAATACGGTCGTGTTTACCGAGGATGGCACGGTGGGTTACAGCACCGACGGCGAAGGGTTTCTGCGCGGACTTCGCGAAGCATTCGGTGGCGAGCCGACGGGTCGTCGCGTGTTTGTGCTGGGCGCGGGTGGAGCGGGGAGGACGGTCGCCTTGGAGTGCGCACGGTTTGGGGCAGCGTCGGTCTACGTGAGCGATGTGCGGGCAGACCGCGTGGACCGCTTGGTGAGTGAACTTCGTGCCGTGGCGCCGACTTGCGAGTGCGGCGGGGGAGGTGTGGAGCAGGCCGTGGAACTGGCCTGCGCCGCGGATCTCATCATCCAAGCCACGCCGGTGGGGATGCGGCAGGAGGATCCGTCGCCGCTACCGCCGGAGGCATTTCGAGCCGGCGTGTGGGCCTACGATCTGATCTACCATTGGCCGGAAACGCCGTTCATGCGCACCGCGCGCGCGGCGGGAGCCCAGGCTGCGAATGGGCTCGGCATGCTGTTGCATCAAGGCGCCCGGGCCTGGGAGATCTGGATGGGCCGGCCTGCGCCCATCGAAGTGATGCGCGCTGCGCTGAAGAAGGCCGTCTATGGATAAGATGATCGGCGCGCTATACAACCCGTCAGCTCTGGCGGTCATGGCGTCGCTGTTCGGCGCTTGTGTGGGCAGCTTCCTCAACGTGTGCATTTACCGCTTACCACGCGGCTTGTCGGTGGTCCATCCACGGTCGCGATGCTCTGCGTGCGGCACCCCCATTGCATGGTACGACAATCTCCCCCTGATCAGTTGGTGGGTGCTCCGGGGTCGGTGTCGCGCGTGCGGGGCGCCCTTCTCGATTCGGTATTGGGTGGTCGAGGCGCTCACCGCCGGCCTGTGGGCTGCCGTCGCGTGGACCTATGGGTGGAGCATTCATACGCTGGTCTACTGTGTCGCCGTGGCCGGACTGATCTTGGCCACGTTCGTGGATTTGGATGCGATGTACATTCCTGATCGTGTTTCGCTCGGTGGTGGGTCGCTCGCGCTTATTGCCAGCGCGCTTTGGCCGGACTTACATGATACTCACGATGCGTGGGAAGCGCTGATCCGTTCAGCCGTGGGCGCTGCGTTGGGGGCCGGTTTGCTCGGCGGATTGGGCTGGTTGGGCACGCGGCTGTTCGGCGAGGAAGCGATGGGCTTGGGGGATGTGAAGCTGATGGGAGCGATCGGCGCGTTGGTGGGCTGGCGGGGGGTCTTGTTCACGTTCTTCGTTTCCGCTTGCGCCGGCGCGGTGGTCGGGCTGACCCTCGTGGCCATGGGGCGCCGCCAACTGCGTAGCGCCATTCCATTCGGCCCGTTTCTGTCGTTCGCGGCCGTCTGGTGGTTGCTGGGCGGCGAATGGCTCTGGAATCGCTACTGGTGGGCTTTGTCGAGCTGGGTGCGCGACATATGAACGATCTTCCTCCGGACGCCAACCTCGTCCTGATGGGTTTCATGGGCACTGGGAAGTCCGAGGTCGGACGCCGCGCAGCCATGACATTGGGACGCGAGTTCGTGGATATGGACTCAGTGATCGAGGAACGAGAAGGGCGGTCGATTCCGGAGATTTTCCGTGACTCTGGAGAACCTTATTTCCGTGCGCTCGAACGAGCACTCGTGGGAGAACTCGCGGCTCGACGCAATCTCGTGATCGCCTGCGGAGGTGGTGTCGTACTGGATCCGTCCAACGTCCACCGCTTCGAGGAGACCGGCGTGGTGGTGTGTTTGACCGCTACGCCGGAGACCATTCTCCAGCGGGTGGCCCATGATACTCACCGGCCGTTGTTGCAGGCGCCGGACCGCGAACAACGCATTCGTGAATTACTGGAACAACGGCGCCCGTTCTACGAGGCTATTCGGTACCGCGTGGACACCACGAGCCGGTCCCCCGAGGAGGTCACCTGCGCGGTGTTGGAAGTCTTCCGCCGCGTGGTCAGCGGGTCGCCGGACCGTTCGCCAGGCTGTCACGGAGCCTCGGGCGAGTAGAACCGCCGCACGCACAGCCGCGCCCCGTTCACTCACTTCACGAAGTGCTCGTATCCCTGTTCAGTCAATCGCCAGCGTTGCCCCCCTTGGAGTAGCACCGGGTCTCGCTGTCGAGGATCCGCAGGGACGATCCGGCCGATCTCGCTCAACGGCACGCGTGGAAACTTTTTACGCCAGAGCCGCACCAGGCGGGCTGCGCGGGTAGGACGCACAGTAAAGAGAAGCTCGAAGTCTTCCCCGTCGCACAGGGCGTGGTGGAGCGGGGATTGGTGATCGTCAAGCCGACGGGCGGCGCGTGCAATTGGGATCGCCTCAGCGACCAATTCCGCGCCTACATGGCTTTCTTCCATCAAGCGACGGAGATCCGAAGCCAGGCCGTCGCTGAGGTCCAACATGGCGGTGGCCCAGCGCCCCGCCGCCAACCATCGGCCTTCGTCCACGCGAGGCTGGAACGTGAGATGATGCCCCAGGATGCTACCCCCGAGTCGTCCGGTCACGAACAACCGATCGCCTGGGCGGGCCCCACTGCGAAGCACTGCAGTACCCTGAGGCACCCGACCAACGCCGAACGCGTGGAGCTCTAGCCGCGGTCCCCGTGCCACGTCGCCACCAAGAATCGCTGCCTGCCAGCGTTGGCATAGGCGCGTTGCCCCGTCGTAGATCCTGGCCAGCACGTCCAAGGAGGTTTCGGGCGTAGCGACCAAGTTGAAAAAGACGTAGAGAGGTTCGCCGCCCATGGCCGCGATGTCGCTGAGGACGCGTCCCGCTGCCTTGTGCCCAATGTGTTCTGGCCGGGCGTCGGGAAGGAAGTGAACTCCTTGGATGATCGGATCCGTAGTGAACAGCCAATCGTACGGAGAGCCAGGAACACGTACCACGGCGGAGTCGTCACCGATTCCCCGAAGGACGAACCGCCCCGCGCCCACGTGGCGTGCGAGGCATTGAATTACTCCACGTTCACCCACCTCGTGGACGAGACGCGCTTTTCTCATGTGGAACAACCTATCCCTGACGAGTCGAGTTCTCAAACTTTTGGGATCGCTGGTGCTGGCCGCCAGGGACGGTGGACCATGTAAAGCCGGTCCGTCGTCGGTGATCGAACCCGCTGTTCTCGTCTTCTGTGCCGGTACGGCCGCGACGGTGTTCGAGCGAAGTTTGGATAGGCTGGCCGACGGTTTGAGTGGGATGTGCTCCGTCTTCAGGGCGCAAACCTACTGCGCCGGTGGCCGAGGCTCTCCGAGGCTCCGCGTGGGGGAAATGTGGTCTTGCCGGGGAATGGCCAGGATTTGCCTTGTGGTGTGAAGTCGGGCTCCAGCCCTTCACGGTGCACGATTGTGTGGGCGGGCCAGTTGCTTAGATGCCGCGAACATCGTATAAGTGTCCACTAGGTTATGGATGGCCCTGCAGAAAGGAGATCGAATATGAAAGTCCTGATCGGCGAACGGGAGTACTTCAAAGGCATCGGCAAGATTCCGTACGAAGGACCGGAGTCGAAGAATCCGTTTGCCTTCCGTTGGTACGACGAAAACCGTGTGGTGGCGGGTAAGAAGTTGCGGGATCACTTGCGGTTCTCTGTCGCGTATTGGCATTCGTTCTGCGGGACCGGCTCGGATCCATTTGGCGCGCCCACGCGCCCGCTGCCGTGGATGACGGCCACGGATCCTCTGCAGCGGGCTCGCGACAAGATGGATGCCTGCTTTGAGTTCTGTACGAAGCTGGGCATCCCGTTCTATTGCTTCCACGACTACGACTTGGTGGAGGAAGCGCCAACGCTGGCGGAGAGCGAGCGGCGGCTGGATGCGATCGTCGAGTACGCCAAAGCCAAGCAAAAGGCGTCGGGCGTGCGGCTCTTGTGGGGCACCGCCAATCTCTTCAGTCACCCGCGGTACATGAACGGTGCCGCGACCAACCCCGACTTCGCCGTGGTGGCCCGGGCCGGCGCGCAGGTGAAGAAGGCGTTGGATATCACGATGGCCTTGGATGGGGCCAACTACGTCTTCTGGGGTGGGCGAGAAGGATATTTGAGCCTGCTCAACACGGACATGAAGCGGGAGTTGGACCATATGGCCACCTTCCTGGCCATGGCGAGGGACTATGCGCGGCGGCAAGGCTGGAAGGGAACCTTGTTGATCGAGCCCAAGCCGATGGAACCGAGCAAGCATCAATACGACTTCGACGCCTCGACGGTCATCGGGTTCTTACGGCACTATGGGCTGGACAAGGATTTCAAGCTCAACATCGAGGTCAACCACGCGACCCTCGCGCAGCACAGCTTCCAGCATGAGCTGCAAGTCGCAGCGGATGCAGGCATGCTAGGCAGCATTGACGCCAACCGCGGCGATTACCAGAACGGCTGGGATACCGACCAGTATCCGGTAAACCTGTACGAGCTGGTCGAAGCGATGTTGGTCATCCTGCCTGCGGGAGGCTTTAAGACGGGTGGAATCAACTTCGACGCGAAGGTGCGGCGAAACTCCATAGACTTGGAGGACCTGGTTGTCGGGCACATCACGGCCATGGATGCGTTCGCTCGGGCGTTGATCGTCGCCGATGAGATCCTGCGTAAGTCCCCGTATCTCAAACTGCGCCGCGAGCGCTACGCGTCGTTTGACTCCGGCGATGGAGCTCGGTTCGAGAAGGGCCGCCTGAAGCTGGAAGACCTCTACCGCATCGCGCACAAGCAGGGTGAGCCGCGCCAGATCAGCGGACGTCAGGAGTTGTTCGAGCAAATCCTGACCATGTACATGTAACGTGCGGATCCGCGAGCCGCCCGCCCGGACATCGCGCCGAGCGGGCGGCCTTCTTTTCTTTTATGCGCCAGATCGGTACACTCGGCGGATGTTCGGCAATCGCCGCAGGTGAGTCGGTGCGGCTACATGGTTCTCGCTGTGGCGATGGCCGGAGGAGTAGTCTCGTGAGCGGGATGGAAATTCAAGAAATTCAGAGCCTGTTGCCACACAGGTATCCGTTTCTGATGGTGGACCGGATCATCGAGTGCGACGACCATGAACGGATCGTGGGGATTAAAAACCTTACGATCAACGAGCCGTTCTTCCAGGGCCATTTTCCTGGTCAGCCCGTGATGCCCGGGGTGTTGCAGCTGGAAGCCATGGCCCAGGTCGGTGGCATCCTCCTGAATAAAATCACCGGGCGGGTGCAGGTCATGTACTTTCTGGCCATCGACAAGGCACGGTTCCGCCGGTTGCTGACGCCGGGCGACCAGATGGTGATCGAGGTTCGCTTCTTGAAAATGCGACTCAATATGGCGCGGTTTGCCGGACGAATTACCTGCAACGGCGAGCTTGCTTCGGAAGCGGAACTGATGTTCGGAACGGGGCGGGGCAACCCGAGCGGTTCATGACGCGGATTCACCCGACCGCGCTGCTCGCCGAAGGCGCTGAGCTGGATGAGGACGTTGAGGTCGGCCCCTACTGCATTGTGGGGCCACACGTCCGGGTGGGGGCGGGTACGCGCTTGTTGTCCCACGTGGTGTTGGATGGGCACACGACTATTGGCCGGCGTTGCACGATTTATCCGTTCGCATGCGTCGGCACCCTCACCCAGGATCTCAAATATCGCGGAGGTGCGCCTCGCGTCGAGGTGGGCGACGAGACGACGATCCGCGAGTACGTCACAATTCACACAGCGACGGCGGACGGGGATGTGACGCGCGTCGGTTCCAAATGCCTGTTGATGGCCAGCTGCCATGTGGCGCACGACTGCCAAGTGGGGAACGAGGTGATCATCGCGAACTATGCCGGATTGGCGGGGCACGTGGTCGTCGAGGATGGCGCCATCATCGGCGGCATGTCGGGGATCCATCAGTTTGTGCGAATCGGCCGACTCGCCTACGTGGGTGGAATGTCCGCTGTCCGCCAGGATGTCCCGCCGTACATGCTGGCGGAGGGTCATCCAGCCACCATCGTGTCGCCCAACCTGGTCGGATTGCGCCGGCGCGGGTTGCCATCGGAGACGATCGATGCGTTGCGTTCTGCCCATCGGATCTTGTACCGGAGCGGAATGACGATCCCGGAAGCCCTGAAACGCATCGAGTCGGAGTTATCCGGTCCGGAAATTGCCCACTTGGTGGAGTTCATCCGGGCTTCGCAACGGGGTATCATTCGATAGGGAACGAAGGCGCCGATGCCACGGTGGTGGACCATTCTGGTGTGGGGGCTGGCTCTCGCGCAGGCGGGCCAAGCAGCGAGTAATGCGCCTCCAAGGTCCGCCAAAGTGCAGTTCAACTTCGACCAAGCCGATCTCCGAGCCGTGGCACGCGCGGTGAGTGAGATCACGGGTCGGCGCTTCGTCGTCAGCGACAAAGTTTCTGGGACTGTTTCCGTGGTGTCTCCGTCCGCACTCCGACCGGATGAAGTGGAACGGCTGTTCCTGTCAATCCTGGAAGCCCGCGGGTTTGGGGTCGTGGAACGAGATGCCACCTGGTTCATTGTTCCTCTTCCAGAGGTGGGCGCTGGGACTTTGCCGCCCCCTCTTGCGACGCCCCCCCAAGCTGGCGAAGGCGGCACGCTGGTCACTCGCTTGTTCGAGCTCCGGAACGTGGATGCCGTTGAGATCGCTCGCGCGCTCGAACCGCTAGTCCGCGGAGCCAAGGCCGGGGGATTGACCGTATTTGCACCCGGTAATCGCCTGGTCGTCACCGACACTGAGTCCAACCTACGGCGAATCCAAGGGATTTTGGAAGAACTGGACCGCCCCGGCGCGTCGCGAACGATCGAAATTGTGAGCCTGACCCATGCGTCGGCGGAGGAAATTGCGCCACAGCTCCAAGCAGCGGTGAGCGGTGCGGAGCCCGCCAGCACGAGCGTGGGGCGCCACATTCGGCAGGTCGCTGAAGGAGCCGGTGGATTGCCCGTAGGGGCCACGGTGATTCCAGTGCCGGCGGCCAACCGACTGGTGTTGGTGGGAACGCCGGTCCAGTTGACAGAGCTGAAGCGGTTGGTCCAACTGTTGGACATTGAGCCGACTGCGGGTAAGGGACGCCTCAACGCGATCTTCTTGAAATACCTTTCGGCGGAAGAGGCCGCCAAAAGCCTGAGCGCTTTGTTGCAAAAGAGCGTGGAAAAAGATGCGCGCGCTGCGATCGCGATCGAGCCCAACGCCGCCAACAACGCGCTGTTGGTGCATGCCTCGCCCTCCGATTTCCAGCGGGTCCGCGAGCTGGTGGAACAACTGGATCGTGAACCTTCGCAAGTGTTGGTGGAAATTCTCATCGCTGAGACCGACGCCAACCGGCAGTTGGACTTGGGGGTGGATTGGTCCACCGTGGAACTGCCGTCGCGAGGCGAAACGTTGGTCGCGGGTCGGAGCCGGCCCGCCCCGCAAGATGTAGTGCAAGATATCGTGCAGAAGAACGTGTTTCCTCAGGGCTTGGCGGTCGGTGTGGCGCACGGAGGAAACCAGGGCTTGGCGATCCCCGTGCTCCTTCAAACCCTGCAGCAAAACCGGGACGTTCGAATTTTGTCGAGCGTTCCTCTGCTGGTGCAGAACAACGTGGAGGCCATGGTCAACGTCGTCGAAAACATCCCGGTCCTTCGGTCTACTATCGAAGGCGGTGCGGGATTGTCGCGGGACATCATTCAAAACATCGATCGGATGGACGTCGGGATCAAACTCAAGGTCACTCCCCAAGTGAACCCGGACCGGCAAGTCACGCTGATTTTGAACCCCGCGATCGAGGCCGTCGTGGATGCGGGTCCGCAAGGACAACAGTTCGCGCCCACGATCGCCAAGCGTGAAATCAAGACCACCATCACAGTTCCCGACCGGACCACGGTGGTGATCAGCGGGTTGATTCGGGAAGATAAGGGGCGTCGGGAGTACAAAGTGCCTTTGCTCGGGGATATCCCGTGGCTGGGATGGCTCTTTCGGTACACCACCGACGCGCGGCGGCGAAACAATCTGCTGGTGTTTGTGACTCCTCGCATCGTGGACAACACGGCGCAAGCCAACGCAATTGGGACGAATCTGGAGCACCGGGCCGGTTTGCAAGGGGTGGCGGATCCCATCCGTGCGGAACCGGCGCGCCCCCAACCGGAGTGACCATGGACTGGCTGGAGCTGCTCGTGGCGCGCGGACACATTCCGGCCGAGCGGGCCGAGCAGGTCCGTCAAAGCCTCCTCGAACGCCGACAAGGTCCGTGGGAGATCGCCGCGGAGTTTGGCCTCCCCGCGTCCGAATTGGCTGCCGCCTTGGCCGACGAGTCGGGGCTGCCGTTTTGGGCGACGATCGAGGACGCATGGCTGGATCCAGAACTGGTCCGGGACCTGCCCGTCGAATGGGTGCGAACTCATCGGGTGTTGCCAATACGACGGGGCAATGCGACGGTGGCGGTCATAGACCGTCCCGAGGCACTACTCGCCACTCACGATGTCAGCGTGATGCTTGGCTGTGACCTTCCCGCAGTGTTCACAACTCCCGACGAGCTGGAGCGCGCGGTGGAGCGGTGTTATGCGCGCCGGGCGGCCCCCACCATCGCTCCGACCGAGCCCACCGAACGCGAGGCGGCCCAGGGCCCGACTGCGGAAGACCTTTTGCGCGCGGCGGACGGCGCGCCCGTCACGCAGTTCGTGAACTACCTTCTGCTGGATGCGCTTCGCTCGGGCGCTTCGGATATCCATCTGGAGCCGCGCGAGGACTCGTTACGTGTTCGGTTCCGGATCGATGGGTTGCTGTACGATCAGCCTTCGCCCCCCCGTGGAATCGAAACCGCAGTTATCTCGCGCCTCAAAGTCATGGCTCGGATGGACATCGCGGAGCGGCGCCTACCGCAGGATGGCATGACTCGAGTTCGGATCGGGGCGCGCGAAGTGGATATCCGGGTCTCCTCCGTTCCCATCGCCGATGGCGAACGATTGGTGCTACGGCTGCTGAACCGGGATAGCACCATTCTACCGCTGACCAAGCTAGGAATGGACGAGCATGAGCTCCGAGCCTTCCGCGAATTGCTCCATGAGCCGCAGGGCATCATTTTGGTGACGGGCCCCACTGGAAGCGGCAAGACCACGACGCTGTATGCGGCGCTGCAAGAGCTCGATACGCTCCATCGGAACGTGATCACGATCGAGGACCCCATCGAGTACCGCCTGGAGGCGATCAGCCAGATCCAGGTCAATCCGCGAATTGAGCTCACCTTCGCCCGGCTTTTGCGCCACGTGCTTCGGCAGGATCCAGATGTCATACTGGTCGGCGAGACCCGGGATTTGGAAACCGCAGAAATCGCCGTCCGTGCCTCGTTGACTGGCCACTTGGTCTTCACGACGCTCCACACCAACGATGCGGTGTCCGCGGCATTGCGATTGGCGGACATGGGCGTGGAGCCCTACCTTTTGGCCGCGTCGTTGCGGGGGATCTTGGCCCAGCGGTTGATCCGTCGGTTGTGTCCGCATTGCCGGGAGGCTCGCCCGTTAACCGATGCGGAGCTGGAAGAGTGGGGCTCGGAAACCCGACGGTGGTTTGCTTCCTCGGTGCATTGGGTTGGACGTGGCTGTGAGCACTGTCGGGACGGCTACCGCGGGCGGGTGGGTCTGTTCGAGCTTTTGTTGGTTACGCCCCCGCTGGCCGAAGCGCTGCGTCGCAACGCGCCGCTGGCCGAATTGAGGTCCTTGGCGGTGGCCTCCGGTATGCGGCCGTTGTGGCAAGCAGGGTTGGCTCGGGCGGCGGTGGGCGACACATCGTTGGCGGAGCTCCGCCGCGTCTTGGGACATCGCCGCGACGCATGAGAACCTTCGAGTACCGGGCCTACGATTCGAAGGGCCGACGCGTTCACGGCTGGGTCGAAGCGGACAGCCTCAAAGGGGCGCGTGAGCGGCTGGCGGCGCAAGGGTTGCTGGCGGAGTCGCTGGTCACGGTGGAGGCGCGCGCCGGTCGACGCGATCGGTGGCAGCGCGCAGCCGATCGCTCGGCGGTGTACCACGAATTGTCCGCCCTTCACCGGGCAGGGTTTCCCCTGTTGCAGGCACTGGATCTTCTCGTTGCGTCCCCGGAGTGGAGTGCCCTACGAAGTTGGCTGGCTCAAATTCGCGATCGCATCCGCGAGGGCGCGTCCATGGCCGACTCGCTTCGGGCGGCCGGGGTGTCCGAGCTTGAAGCCGCCGTGATCCACGCGGGCGAGCGGTCCGGCGAATTGGGCGAGGCGTTGCGTCGCGCGGCGGCGATGTTAGAGGATCAGGACCGGCTCGTGGATCGAATTCGATCGGCGCTGATGTACCCGACGATCGTTGTCGTTCTGGCGATCATGCTAGGCGCCGGCGTGCTGGGGTTTTTGCTCCCGGCGTTTGCGAAGATGTTCGAAGAGAGCCGCGTGCCGTTGCCATGGATCACTCGGGCGGTCTTGGGGGTCGCAGGCTTCTTCCGCTCGTTCGGATTGCTCCTGGGAGCGGCAGGGATCGGCGCGGGGCTCGCAGTCCGCGCAAAGGTACGTCAGTCACGCTCTTGGCGTGTGCGCGTCGAGCGGTGGGTAAGCCGCGGGCCCTTGGTGGGGGATTTGTTTTCCGCCATGGTGGCGTTGCGATGGGCCCGCACATTGGCCCAGCTTCTGCGCGGAGGCGCGACGCTGATCGAAGCGCTGCCCATGGCCGCGGCGGCGTCCGGTAGCGCGTGGCTTTCGAGCGTGACGGTCGAGGAAGTCGAGGCGATCCGTCATGGCGGCAGTTTGCGGGACTCAGTTCGGCGTTTGCCGCTGGTTCGAGAGTTGTTGGGCGTGTGGATCGAGGCCGGTGAGCACAGCGGTGACTTGCCTGGTATGCTGGATTTGGGCGCGGCGCGATGCGAAGAGCTGTGGGAGCGTCGTACGACGCGCGCGTTGGCTTGGTTGGAGCCGACGCTAATCATCATCCTCGGGGTTCTCGTGTTTATCCTCGCGTTGGCGATCGTGTTGCCGATTCTTCACCTCAACCGTCAACTCAGTTGAGCCGAGCGCCCCCCCAACGCAGTCCCAGGGGAACTATGCGGCCCACGGGATGGTCCGAATCTCAGGCGGCACCGAGGAACCTAGGTTCGCAATGGTTGGAAGTTTCGGAGGACTTGGCGGCCAAAGTGTGTAGCGGGGATATAAGTTTTGTCCGTGAGCTCAGATTTTTTGACGTGCTCGCTCCAATGAAATT
>CAACVY010000007.1 GCA_900661335.1 uncultured bacterium
TCATACACAACTTGCGACATTTCACGCCCGAAAAACGCGATTTTATTGGCTTTTGTGAAAAACACCCGGAAGTCCAGGTAGCGCCCAGCCAGCTGGAAGCGGTCGCATCCGCCGCGAAGAGTTTTGCGCTCGAAGGGCCCGTCCCTGTTTCCACAGCGCGATGCTTCGCATTCCGTAGCGGCGGCCCTGCCCACTGGAGGTACGCCATTGGACTTTTTCAGGATGGCTCTCCGATCGTTTCGACGGTCCAGCGCACTGCGCGATGAGGCTCAATTGGATCGAGCGAGGGCAGGTTCTGTGGCCGTTGGATTGGACTGGGCAGCGGCGAGAAAAATCCCATCAAGTCCGGGCGAGAGCGGCGCGGCGAGCGAGAGCGCCGGTCTCGGAGCCGGGAGCAGAAACTCGGTTCGGACGTCCCAAGAACGTCGAACCAGAAACGCGGCGGGTGGCTCAACGGGTTGACTAATTTAGGAGGGCTAAGGAAAATTAGCGGGGAAGGGGTGTCGAGTCATGAAGTGTTGTCGAGCGTTGGGTTGGATTGGTGCATGGCTTGGGTGCGCCGCGATGGCGGCGTGCGGCGGGGAGTTTCGTTACATGGTCCATCCAGACCAAGTAGTCCACCGCATCGAAGAGGGTATCTATGGCCATTTCCTCGAGCACATCTACCATTCGTGCCATGGAGGGCTTTGGGGAGACGTGGTTTGGAACCGGAGCTTCGAGGACGGGCCAGCGGACGCATGGTGGAAGCAAGGCGAGACGATCGTGCAATCGTCGCTGGAGCCGGACCGTCGGCTTACCTTCGGCGACCGAGCTTGGACGGATTATGTGTTCGAATTAGAGGCCAGGAAACTCGATGGCGAGGAAGGATTCCTGGTGCTGGTTCGCGTGCGAGGCCCGAAGGAGTTCTACTGGGCCAACCTCGGCGGGTGGGGCAACCGGTACCACCAGTTCGAAAAATGCACTCCTTTGCGTCGTCGACAGGGCCCCGTGGGGCCGCGGCGCGATGTCGCCATCGAGACGGGCCGGTGGTACCGAATTCGCGTCACGTGTGTTGGCACTCGGATCCGCGCGGACCTCGATGGACAGCCGTGGTTGGACTACGAGGACACCGAGCCGGATGCGATCCGTTCCGGCCAGGTCGGGATCGGAACGTGGGAAACCGCGGCGGAGTTTCGCAACATTCAGGTGCGGGACCTTGCGGGAAACATCCTGTGGTCGGGCTGCCCTGAAGTGCCGGAGACTCCCATGGTGGCGCGGCATTGGCACTCTTTGGGCCCCGCCGATGGCGTCCAGCGAACGGAGGGGGACGCGCGCAACGGGCGGTACTTTGTGAGCTTCGTACGCAACGGAGCGGAATGCGGCGTGGCGCAAGCGAACCTTGCAGTGTGCGCGCATGACGTACTGCGCGGCAGCGTGTGGCTCCGAGGGCAGGCGCCGGCCGGCGTGTGCGTTCGCATCGTGGATTCTAACCGAACGATCCTAGCCAGCTGGACAAGCGCGCCCGTTGCCCACGCACAGTGGACGGAGTTTGATGTGACGCTCGCCCCCGAGCGTACGGCTCAGTCGGCTACGCTTGAACTTACGCTGGCGGGGGATGGACAGGTGCACGTGGACCAGATCAGCCTGATGCCAGACTCGGCCAAGGCGACGGGTGGGTTCCGTCGTGATCTTCTCGACGCAGTGCGCGCGTTGCGGCCACCGTTCATTCGCTGGCCCGGCGGCGCGTACGCCGAACGGTATCGCTGGAAAGATGGAATCGGGCCCCAAGTGGATCGCCGCCCAATCCCCCACCGAATGTGGGACGACTTGGATGTGAATTCGCTGGGGACCGACGAGTTCATCGCCTTGTGCCGCGCCGTGGGGGCCGAACCATTGTTGGTGATCAACACCGGCCGGCACGACCGCCAACGGCCGCGGGCTGACTACCTGCAGGACGCGTTGGATTGGGTCGAATACTGCAACGGGCCTGCAACGTCAAGGTGGGGCTCAGTTCGAGCTCGACATGGACATCCTGAACCCTATGGCGTGCGGCTCTGGGAGCTCGACAATGAGGCGTGGATCATTAACGACGTCGAGCTCTACCTGGATATTGTGCGCGAGTTCGCGCCCGCGTTGCGACGCGTGGACTCTAACCTGGTGATCATTGCGTGCGGTGGGGCGGGATACAACTTGCAGAGTTTTCGCGCATGGGATCCCAAACTCGTGGCCAGCGTGGCCGAGTTATTCGACGTGCTTAGCATCCACCATTACGAGAACCCGGACCGGTTTGCGGCCGGATTCCGGCGGGCGGACCGCGCCTTCGCCGAGTATCGGGATCTGTTTCGCGGTTCTCGAAACCCACGGTTGCGCTTGTTCGTATCCGAGTGGAATGCTCAGTCGACCGACTGGCGCACGGGCTTGTACGCTGGCGGGCTGTTGAACGCCATGGAGCGGCATGGCGACGTGGTGACCATGGCGTCTCCAGCTCTGTTTTTGCGGCACGTCTCGGCCCAGGCGTGGGACAACGCGTTGATCAATTTCGATGCGGGCGGTTGGTTCCCCGCGCCCAACTATGTGGTTATGAAACTGTGGCGCGAGCATTACGCGCCGGAAGCCGTTGCATTGGAAGGGCCCGGCGAACCACTGTCCGTGATGGCCACACGAAGTTCGAATGGCGACGTGATTCTGAAACTCGTCAACCCCGAGCCGGAAGCACATCGCGCGGTGTTCGAACTGCGTGGGCCGCCCATTCGCTCCGCTCGGGGATGGCGGGTGGCCCCAGGCGCTTTGCGCGAGCGGAACACGCTGGCGGAACCCGACCGTGTGCGCGCCGAAGAGGTACCAGTGGCGGCGAGCGCGTCGAATGTCCAACTCGAGATGCCGGCATACTCCGTGATGGTAGTTCGGTTGGTCCGGCAGATGTAAAGGTTTTGCGATTCCAGCGCGAGTGGCAGAGTGCTGGGCTCTCCAGGGGTTCGGGAGCTGAACGCCGCTCGGATCCGGCACGCTGGGTGCGAGACCAACGGCCGGCAAATTTGCGGCCGTCGCGGACGGTTGCCTATACTGCGTGTACGCATGATCGTTCGATTGATTCACGCGCGTTTGCTGGATCCCACGGAGACTGAAGAGCGGATCGGTTCGCTCGGGATCGTGGACGGCCGCATTGAGGCAGCGGAACACCCTGCCCTACGCAAGGCGCCGACATGGGACTTGGAAGGACGCTATGTGGCGCCGGCTTTCATCGACCTCCACGTACATTTCCGCGAGCCGGGGATGGAAGCGGCCGAAACGATCGCCACGGGCGTAGCGGCCGCTGCGGCCGGCGGATTTCAGGCGGTCGTAACGATGCCCAACACCGTACCTGCGCTGGATCGGCCGGAGTTGATCACGGCGCAGTGCCGTCGGGCCCGGGAGACAGGTCGAGTTCAGGTCTGGCCGTGCGGATGTTTGACGGTCGGGCGCATGGGCAACGAACTGGCTCCGTACGAGGAACTCATTCGTGCCGGCGCGGTGGCGTTTTCGGACGACGGCCGAACGGTGGCAGATCCTCGAGTGATGGAAGCCGCCATGCGGAAATTAGCGGAACTGGATCGCCCGGTTTTGGATCACGCGCAGGACCCGGCGGCGGAACAGCGCGGCGTGTTGCACGATGGTGCCGTGGCGCGCCGGCTAGGATTGCCGGGAATTCCCGCGGAAGCCGAACTTCGGGTGGTGGAGCGCGACATTGCGATGGTGCAGCGGACCGGCTGTCGCCTGCACATCCAACACCTTTCCGTCGGAGCTTCAGTGGAACGCGTCCGTGAGGCGCGACGCCGTGGGCTACCCGTGACGGCAGAGGCCACCCCTCACCATCTGGCGTTGTGCGAAGACGATCTTCCCGGTGCGGACCCCAACTACAAAATGAATCCGCCGTTGCGGACTCGCGCCGACCGCGACGCACTCATCGCCGGCGTGGTGGATGGGACGATCTCCTGCTTGGCGACGGACCACGCGCCACATACGGCGGAATCGAAAGCCAAGGGCTTTATGGCGGCGCCATTCGGCGTGGTTGGCCTAGAGACTGCGATCGCCGTGACCTGGGAGGTGTTGGTGGCGAGTGGCCGGATGTCCCCTCTCGAATGGGTGCGGCGTTGGACGATTGGGCCTGCGGCAGTACTGGGACGACCGGCTCCTTCGCTGCGCCCGGGATCGCCGGCTCACATCGTGGTCGTGGATCCTAATGCACAGTGGACGGTAGATCCGGAAGAATTTCGGTCGCGCAGTCGAAACACTCCGTTTGCTGGGCGGAGGTTCCAAGCGTGGCCCGTTGCAGTGTGCCTGGACGGTGTGTGGGTGAAAGGAGGAGGTCCTTCATGAAACGATCCGCAGCTGGGGTGGTAGCGCTCGCAGTGGTCGCCGCGAGCAGCATGGTGGGTTGCCGCAGCGCACATCCGGGCGTGGCGGGCGACGTCGTGGTCGCGGTGGACGGCGACGATCGCAACCCGGGAACGGTGGACCGGCCGGTGCGGACTTGGACGCGCGCCCAGGAGTTGGTCCGGCAGATTTGGTCCACGTCGCAGGTCCGCCGCTCCGAGGTCCTCGTGCGCTTTCGAGGCGGCACGTGGCTGTTGGACGCACCGGTGGTCTTTACGCCCGTGGATTCTGCGCCGGGCACGGGGCGGACGGTGTTCGCGGCGTGGCCCGGCGAGCGGCCGGTGTTCTCGGGCGGCATACGTTTGCAAGGGTTTGAAGTAGGCGCCGACGGCGTTTGGCGCCTGCAACTTCCGGAACAGCACTGGACCGCGGAGCACTTGTTCGTCAACGGCCAACGTGCCGTGCGTGCGCGGCATCCGTCCACGGGTGCGTTCTTGCTGCGCGATGTGACGGAACACCCGCCTTCCACGAATCGGTCCCGACAAGGGTACACGGAGGTGCGGCTCAAGTTCGATCCGCAAGAACTCCAGCCGCTGATCCGGCTGTCGCTTCAAGAGCTCCAGCGCGTGGACGTGGTGGTACATCACAAGTGGGATCACACGCGCCGAAGGATTGTGGCCGTGGATGGGGTGTCGGGGATCGTGGTCGTGACGGGTCAAGCGATGAAGCCTTGGAACCCAATGAGCCGTGGGTGCTTGGCGTACTTCGAGAATGTTCCCACCGCGCTCGACGCGCCGGGGGAGTGGTCGGTGAGACCGGATGGGCGCCTCGAATATCGGCCGCGGCCTGGCGAACGGCCCGAGAGCTCCGAGGTGTGGTTAGCCGTAACTCCTCGGCTCTTGGTGTTTGAAGGGCAACCCACGGCCAAAGTGGCCCGGGTTCGGTTGGAAGGGTTGACGTTTCTGTACGCCGACTATCGTACGCCTCCTGGTGGGTTCGAACCGCAGCAGGCGGCTGCGTTCATCGAAGCGGCCGTGATGGCCGACTGGATCGACCACGTGGAGTTGGTAAACCTGCAGCTGGCCCATACCGGCGCCCACGGGATCTGGTTCCGACGAGGGTGCACTCATAGCCGCATCGAGCATTGCCATCTCTACGACCTGGGCGGAGGGGCCGTGAAGATCGGGGATACCGCGCCGCCGCGCTCCGATGCAGAGCTCACCCACTCCATTGTGGTGGACAACAACATTGTGCATCATGGGGGCCGTCATTTCCCCTGCGCGTGTGGGGTGTGGATTGGTCATTCCGCGTCCAATCGCGTGAGCCATAACGACATTGGAGACTTCTACTACACCGGCATTTCCGTCGGCTGGGTGTGGGGGTATGGACGCAGTGTGGCGAAAGCCAACGAGATCGCGTTCAACCACGTGCACCACCTCGGCATGGGCTGGCTCAGCGATATGGGGGGCATCTACACCTTGGGCCGGTCCGAAGGCACGCGGGTGACTGGGAACTGGTTTCACCATATCTGGGCTCATACCTACGGCGGTTGGGGCTTGTACACTGACGAGGGCAGCACGGGAATCGTGTTGGAGAACAACTTGGTCCACGACACGAAAGACGGATCGTTCCATCAGCACTACGGGCGTGGAAACATCGTTCGCAACAATATCCTTGCGTTCAGCCGCGATGCTCAGATCCGCGTCAGTCGGTGGGATGACAGAAACCCTCCGCCGACCAATTCAGGTGTACCGGAAGTGCGCGTCGTGCTCGAGCGCAATATCGTGGTGTGGGACACCGGGGAGGTCTGGCGCGGTCCCTGGTCGAAGCTCGCGATCGAGGCGCGTAGCAACCTCTATTGGCAAGTGGGAGGCACGCCTACGAACTTCGCAGGACATCCACTGGCGGAGTGGCAGCGGCGTGGTCTGGAAGTTGGCTCGCGAATCGCCGACCCAAAATTCGCGGACTTGAAAAACCGGCGGTTCGAACTGGCACCTGATTCACCGGCATGGGAACTGGGGTTCCGACCATGGCCACTGGACCGAGCCGGCGTGTATGGAGATCCCGACTGGATTCGCCGAGCCCGGGAGGCGCCCATGCCGGACTTTTCGAAGTTACCCGACTGGTCTAAGTAGTCGCTGCGTTTTGCGCGGCGGGGTGGGAACGGGCGCTGAAAAGATCACGCGAAACGGCTACGGCTAATTGAGCAGACGCGTCCCGAATCGACCGCTTCCAAAAAAGCGACGAGCGGGACGGAGGTTCCAGACATGACCTACTGACCTACTGCCGTTCACCCCGCGCTAAGATGGTTCGGCTGCTTCGTCGCCACGACAAAGGTGTTCCGTCCTCAAATGTCCATTCGGGTGGCCGAGCCCCAAGGCAATCCGAGCCAACAGCGCGACCGCGGCCTGTGCAAGGTGGTTGGAGCGGGGGCCGTTTATAGCCAAATCACTTGTTCGTTCAAAGGACGACGGCGTTGGGATGGAGGAAGCGGAGTATGGCCGGTGGCTGGATAGCCGATGGTCAGGATGGCCACGGGTCGGACTCGATATGGCCAGCCGACCAACCGCCGGACCACGCGAGGCCGAATCCATCCGATCCAGCAGGTGCCCAGCCCAAGCTCGGTCGCGGCGAGTACGAAATGCTCACCCACAATGCCGACGTCTACCCAAGGGTAATCCACCCCGGATATGCCGGCTCCGACCCGATGCGTAAGTAGGTCCCGCACCATGCCCAAGACGCAAAGGACGGGTGCCGATTCGGCCCAGGCGAGCCCCAACCCGGGCAAAAATCCTTCGTGGATCAAGCGGCGGCGGAGCTCCGGCTTGCGCACCACGGCCCACCGCCAGGGTTGGCGATTGCAGGCGGACGGGGCCAGCCGGGCACATTCCAATGCATATCGGATGGCCTCGTCTGGAACCGGCCGATCGTCATATGCGCGGCAGCTCGTGCGCGCGTCAGCAAGCCGATACACCCAGCCGTGAGCAAGCGCGGAGAACGACGCGTCCGAAGTCGGACCGGTCATCGCCTGCCCGGTTGAGGCTCCATGGGAGCCTTCAAGTCCCCGCACGCAAACTGGATACCCGCCAGGTAGTGGCGAAGGATCGGTGCGGTCCAAAAGATCTCTCGGCGATGCCCGAGCGAGCAGTAAAACACCCGGCCCTGGCCATATGGGCGAACCCAACTCACCGCGAAATCTCCGTCGGTTCGCTTGATCTTGTCCTTCTTCATGTTGGTGCGTGCGGTGTCGAGGCTCACCAGTACACGGAGGTTCGAGCGCGAGTACGGATCCTTGAATTGGTAAATTTCGTCGGCCACGGCGAGTTCGGGAAGTTCCTTGAGCATCACGACCAACGGATGCTCGGGCTCGTCAAGCTTGAGGTACACTTTTTCATTCCACGGGTGGCCATCGAAGTAACCGCCCATCAGCTCGCCAAACTCGGGCCACTTGTAGAAGCAGTCGGTGGCGGCGTGGATGCCGACGACGCCACGGCCGCCCCGAACGTACTTCAACAACGCCTCCTTGCGCTCCGGTTCGTCGAACAGAGTTCCTGTCGTGTTGTTGAACACGATCGCGTCGTAGTTCGCCAAGCGATCCGGCGCGAATACCGCAGGGTCGTCCGTGTCCTCGGCCGTGAACGCACCGGTCTTCTTCCCCAACTCCGTCAGGGTAAACGTGCACAGTTCGATAGAATCGTGGCGGAAGCCTTTCGTCAACGTGAAGATTAACACTTTGCGGGGCGCCGCCGGACGGACGATGGGGGAATCGGGTAATGCCGCACGCACCTTGGCCATTTCGTCTTCGGACGGCGGTTTGCCACGAACGCCCAGGGCTCCCACGATCAACGCGCAGAACGTCCACACAGCTTGGGTCCAACGAGTCGTCATTGAAACCTCCTCTTCAGTCGTCGCCGGTTCCTTTCCACCTTGTCGGAATTCCGACCGAGGTCATTCGGTCAGCTCTACACGGAAGGATAAACTTTCTAGCCGTTTCTTCAAGCTGGACGGGCCACCGTGCAGGGTCACGCGGGCCCACGCGAATTCGCGGCGGACCGGGTACTGTTTGCGCAAGCGTTCGAACCGTGCGGGCAACGGTTCCGTCGGCGGCGCCCCTTCGCCCCGCAAGGCACGGTCGTCGCGTTCGATGTCATACACCCCTCGCACGACTTCGTGGAGTAGGGATTCGTCGTCGCGATGGTCGGCGCACACGTGGATCTCGGGAGGTGGCGCGTCCGGTCGAACGGTGGTGGGATCCCAGGTAGGAGAGATCTCCCAAAACCGGCACAAGGCGAGGTAGACCTGTACAGTCCCTGCCAGCTTGCCGTCCCACGAATAGCCGGCGATGTGCGGCGTGCCGAGCAATGCGCGCTCCAGCAGTGTTGGATCGATATCGGGCTCGTGGTCCCAGACATCCAGAATGGCGTCAGACACCTGGCCGGACTCCAGCGCCAGATGCAGCGCGGACTCGTCAACCACCTCTCCGCGCGACGCGTTGACGAACACCGCGCCGGGCTTCAGCAACGACAGGAACCGGTGATTGACCATTTGTCGCGTCGCGAACGGCCCCGTATCCGTCAATGGCACGTGCAGGGTGACGACATCGGCGTGAGGAAGGATTTCCTCCAAAGGTCGAAATATTGGATTCCCTTCTGCCAAGGCGCGCGGGGGGTCGTTTTGGAGTACTGACATGCCCAAGATTTCGGCGCGCTGCACCACGCGGCGCCCGACTTGTCCCACGCCCACCACCGCCAGCGTGCGGCCGTCCAGAGGCACTCCGCGCCGGCGAGACCAGACCAGCATGGCGGCCACGAACCATTCGGCCACGCTCGTCGCGTTGCACCCCGGAGCGGCGGTCCAGGCGACGTCCAACGCCCGGCAGGCCTCGGCGTCGATATGGTCGAAGCCCGCTGTAGCCGTGCCGACAAATCGAACCGACGTACCTTCGAGCAACTCGCGGGTGACCCGGGTTTTCGATCGAATGATCAATGCATCCGCGTCCATCAGATGCTCACGGCAAATTTCTCGATCTGGTAGCACGACCACTTCGCCCAGGGTTGAAAACGCCTCACGGGCGGCCAGGACACTGTGAGCACAAACGATTTTCACAACGGCGAGATTGTGTCGAGATTTGCAGGGCCCTTCAAGCAATGAGCAGGGTCCGAACATCGCGGTGAGGGATCTTGCCGGCCTCGCTCACCGTACCCGTGGTGGGCCGTGGAACACGCGGGACGGTGGAAGGGGCGCGGCCGCATGGGCGTGGTTCGAGTGGAGGCGCACGGGCCGGCATCCAAGCCGTTTGACGGGGCTATCGGGTCGGTCATAGTCTACGAGGACAGTGAGCACCACGACTCCAGTGTCGCGTTCCCCTGTGCAGGGGCGTTTGCGGACCTTGCTGGCTCGCTGCGGGTTGTTCACGCCGGAGCAGATCGAGGCGATCTTGGCACGCGCGAGAGACACGAATACCACGATCGTCCAAGCGGCGCTGGATCTCGGCGTCGCCAAGGAGCCGGAGTTGTTGGAGGCGTTGGCACGTGTGCTGGAGGTTCCCTACGTGCGCGCGGTGGACATCTCGATACCGAAAGAATGCCTCGAAGCGTTGCCGGCCAAGGCGGTCATGCAGTTCCACGTCCTGCCCTGGAAGCTCGAAGACAGCGTGCTGCATGTGATAACCAGCGACCCGTTCACGCCCGGATTGGTAGACGCGCTCCGCGTGGCGAGCCGCCGGCGCATTCGCCTCGCGCTCAGCCCTGGCCCGGACATTGAGGCTGCGGCCAAACGGTTGTACGGCGTCGGCGCCGACACCTTGGAGCGGTTGATGCAAGACGACCGCATCGAGGTGGCTCCGGATGTGACGCTGGAGAAGGTGGACCTTAGTTCCCTCGACCAGGAAGCCTCCGTGGTGAAGTTCGTCAACCAGATCATATGGGAGGCGTACAAGGAGCGAGCCACGGACATTCACGTGGAACCGCAGGAGTTCGACCTGCGGATCCGCTACCGGATTGACGGCGTGCTCCATCCGACCCCAGTGCCCCCGCAGTTGAAACGGTTCCAATCGGCGATCATCTCGCGCATCAAAGTGATGGCCGGTATGGACATTGCCGAAAAGCGTTTGCCACAGGATGGTCGCATCAGCCTGCGCATTCAGGGCGAAGAGATCGACGTACGCGTGTCCACGATGCCGACCGTCTATGGGGAAAGCGTCAGCCTGCGGTTGCTCATGCGGTCAAGCGGCCTGTTGGGCATGGACCAGCTGGGGTTGTCGCCGGACGATGAAGCCACATTGCGCAAGCTCATCACGCGACCGCACGGGATTTTGTTGGTCACCGGTCCAACAGGATCGGGCAAGTCCACGTCGCTCTATGCATGGCTTCACACGATCAACAAGGTGGAACTCCGCATCATCACCATCGAGGACCCGATCGAGTACGAAATGCCGGGCATCAACCAGATCCAAGTGCGACCGGAGATCGGGCTCACGTTCGCGGTCGGGTTGCGTCACATTCTGCGCCAGGACCCCGATGTGATCATGGTGGGGGAAATTCGTGACAAGGAGACCGCGGAAATTGCCATTCGAGCGGCGCTGACGGGCCACCTGGTCTTCAGCACGCTGCACACGAATGATGCCGCCGGCGCGGTGACCCGGTTGCTGGACATGGGAATCGAACCGTTCTTAGTAGCCTCATCCGTGGAAGGTCTCGTGGCGCAACGGTTGGTCCGCAAACTATGCCTGGCGTGCCGGCGGCCTGCGCGGATCGAGGAGAATTTTTTGCGGAAGGTCGGCTTCCCGGTCCACCGCTTGGGAGAAGGAACCATCTACGAGCCGGTGGGCTGTGAACAGTGCCGGGGAACCGGGTTTCGGGGACGCACTGGCATCTACGAAGTGCTTGTGATGAACGACACGATTCGCGCCATGATCACGGCGCGCGCGTCGTCCAACGAGATCAAGGCGGAGGCGATCCGCCACGGGATGTGCACGCTTCGGGAGGATGGCTGGCGCAAGGTGCTTGGGGGCATCACCACGATCGAAGAGGTGTTGCGCGTGTCGGAGGAAGACGAAGCCTTGGCGGAAGAGTGAACCGCCGGCGCGAAGGTGGTCTCGATGCCGACGTTTCATTACACCGCTCGCACTCGGGATGGCCGACGCGCGGAAGGAACGTTGGAGGCGGCCGACCGCCACGCCGCGCTATTGGAGTTGCAGCGGAGGCAGCTCATCCCTGTGCGGGTGCATGAGGGGGGTGCACCGGCGCCGGGCCGCCCGACGCTGGGCGAGCGGCTGCGCCGCGGCTCACGGCGACGCCCCGCTCTGTCGTTACGGGCATTGTTGCAGTTCACGCAGGAACTTAGCGACTTGCTTTCGTCTGGAATGACGCTTGGCGAAGCGCTGCATGCCATGGCGCGCCGTGCGAGCGGGGACACGACGGCCACGGCGTTGATCACGGACCTTCGGGATCAAATCATCCGCGGCTCGAGTTTGTCCGACGCATTGGCCTCTCACCCGGAGACGTTTCCTCCGCTCTACGTCAGCATGGTGCGCGCTGGCGAGGCCGCCGGGTCGCTGGCGGAAGCCCTGGAGCGCTTGGTTCGGCACTACCAACGCGCCCAGGAAACCCGGGAGCGTATCCTGATGGCCCTCACCTATCCCGCTATCGTGTTGACGGTCGGTGGACTGACGGTCGTGTTCATCATGGTGGTCGTGATCCCGCGATTTGCGGCGATCTTCGCGGAACTCGGCAGCACCCTACCACTGCCCACGCGAATCCTGATTGGGCTCAGCCGTGCGGTGACGGGCGTCCGAGGGCTGGTGTTGTTGGCGGTGCTGGCGGCTGCCGGGCTCGCCATTCGGCGCACGCTCAAAAGTGAGCAGGGGCGGGAATGGTGGCACCGCATGCAACTGCGCCTGCCTCTGATCCGCGACGTGGCGGCGGCCGCCGCCTACACGCAGTTTGCTCAAACGCTCGGCTCTTTGCTGGCCAACGGTGTGCCGGTCTTGCAAGCGCTGTCGATCGTCGAACACACTGTCGGCAACCGCGTGATTGCCCGGGAAATTCGCGAGGCCCGACAGCGGGTGACCGACGGCTCGACCATTTCGGGCCCGTTGGCCGCGGGCAAAGTCTTTCCGCCGCTATTGACCGATATGTTGGCGGTGGGAGAACGTACCGGCGACATGCCCGGAGCGCTCAACCACATTGCGCGCCACTACGAGGCACAGCTCGATCGCACGCTCAAGCTGTTCCTCACGGTACTCGAACCGCTGCTGATTGTGACCATCGCCACGATCGTCGGTTTCGTCGCGATCAGCATGCTGGCAGCGGTGTTCGACCTCACCAGCGGCCTGAAGGCTTGATCGCCGTCGCTGGCTCGGATGTTGGCTGTACTGCACCTCCGTTCGGCCGCAGCCGACGCAACCGATTCGCTTCTGTGTTTTCGTCTGGCTGTCCATGTGTTTGCCGCTTGCCTTGTTCATGGACGGCTTCCGATCCAGCCAAGCCTGCGTGTCCTTGCGACCGGGGCTAGGGGTGGACAGGGCCGGGATCACAAGGAAGGGAAGCTGGGCCCATTCCTGGGCGGCCGCCCTAGGGATTCGAGGCTCGGCTTCGCAATCGACGCGCCCGCGGCAGGTAGTTCAGGTCGGTTCATACCTTTGGTACCTGGGGGCTACCCGCCGCGGATTGGGTTGCGTAGGTTGGCCCTGGCCATCGTTGGGGGTATGCTAACCGGTTTGTGATGTGGTTTGGGGCGTTCAACCTAAGGTTGTACCGTGGGCCGGGTCCGGTTCGACCATGCCGAGCCGGGGTGCACGCCCTTGGGATTGGGGTCCTTGAAATGATGTGGACAGTTGGCCGCACGGGCCGCCGCGAGGTGGTGGGTGTGGCTCAGCGGTTCCGCGGGATGTCGCAGCGATGACGGCGGATTTATGGATACCGATGACAGGCCTGTTGGCCAGCGCCGGGCTCGAAGCCAGCGGTGTAGAGTTCATGGTCCGCATGCAGCGGTTTGTGCTGGAAATGGCCGCGATTTTGATCGCAGCCCGCGCGGGTAGTCTCGTATTCCAGCGATGGCTTCGGCTTCCGGCTGTGATTGGGGAGTTGCTCGCGGGCGTTTTGATCGGTCCGTTTGCGCTAGGCGCCGTGCCAATTCCAGGGCTCGGCCCATTGTTCCCGCGTGTCTCGGGCACACCAGTGCCGGTATCGCCTGAAATGTACGCCGTGGCGACGATGGCGTCGCTGGTCCTCTTGTTCCAATCTGGCCTGGAAACCGATTTGGGAGTGTTCCTTCAGTATTTTTCGGCAGGAACCGCCGTCGGGATTGGCGGTGTTGTGGTTTCGTTCGCTGTGGGTGCGGGGTTTGCCTGTTGGGCTGGACTGGCTCCAAACTGGCTGTCGCCTCCGGCGCTGTTCACGGGGGCGGTGACGACGGCCACGTCGGTGGGCATCACAGCGCGCATCCTTTCCGAACTCAAGCGCACTGGGTCGCCCGAAGGCGTGACCATCCTGGCCGCGGCGGTCTTCGATGACGTACTGGGCATTATCGTGCTGGCGATCGTAATGGCCATGGCCAAGGCGGGCGGTTCCGGTGAACTCGCTTGGTCCGAGCTCGGTTGGCTGATGGTAAAAACGTTTGGCATTTGGCTCGCCTGCACTGCGACAGGGATCTTGAGCGCTCGACATCTCAGCGCATTGATGAAACGCATCGGCCCGCCCGAGATTATCACAGCTTTCGCATTCGGCTTGGCGCTGCTGTTGGGGGGCCTAATGGAAATGGCCGGCTTGGCAATGATCATCGGCGCGTACGTTATGGGGTTGTCCTTGTCGCGCACTGATCTGGCCCTTGAAATCCGTCGCCACCTACATGGGGTCCACGACCTCCTGGTGCCCGTGTTTTTCTGTGTGATGGGCATGCTGATTGATCTACATGCGTTGTTTTCGGTTTGGCGGGCCGGCTTGGTGTTTGCCGTACTGGCGGTGCTGGCTAAAGTGATCGGATGTGGCGTGCCCGCCCTGGGGTTCGGTTTCAATCTGCGCGGGGCGCTTCGCATCGGTCTCGGCATGGTGCCGCGTGGCGAGGTGGCGTTGATCATTGCGGGCGCCGCGGTCGCAACACGGAGCGCAGGTCCGGAGGTTTTCGGCTTGGCCGTACTCATGACGGTCATCACGACCCTCGCGGCTCCACCGCTGCTGGTGGCCTCGTTCAGGGGTGGACCCGGCTTGGACGTGGCCCATCGCGAAGGACAGGAGACGGTGGAGCTGGAAGTACAGTTGTGCTTGCCGGAACTGGCGAGTTTTCTATTTCAACGAATGGCGAACTCGTTTCGGAGTGAGGAGTTTTTCGTTACACCGGTCAGCGAAGACCCGCCGGTCTACCAGGTTCGGAAGGACGGGATGGTCTTCACCTTGCGGCAGGAAGACCGTTCCGTGGTGCTGTCCACTCCCGCGCGGTATACCGACATCGGCCGACTCTTGTTCTTGGAAGAATTGGTGCAGTTACAGTCCATGATGGACTCTCTTCGACAGATTCAGGGAACACGGCACTTGTGTGAGCCGCTAGTCCGATCGCTGTTTCAGCAATCTTGAACGACGGCAGCTGTGGCCGTGCTCGTTTACTGTGTCTGGGTAGCGTATCGAGATTTCCTCTGCATAGGGCCGTGGGTAGGGATGACAGGGATCGGGCACGGACTGGCCCCATGCGGTAGGGTTCGCAGATAGGTAGGCTCCCACCGAGACACGATGGGGCAAGAGAAAAGGCCGCCATCACCGCAACGCTTCTGGAAAATGGGCGCCCTTATTGGCCAGTCCGGTGGTTGGGCCCGAGTGGGACTTGCATTGCCGTGTCTGTAGCGGATCGTCCAAGGATACAGTAGCGGCGAAGTTCCTTGGGGGAGCGACGAGTATTCCTCGTAGGACCGACTCGGCCTGTAGGTATGCTGTGCCACGACGGAAAGTGAGGGTGAAACCGTGCTGATCTCGGAATATTGGTAGCCTGCCGCTGGTGGGATGGCTGCGGCGGCGGGGGCGGTCATGACTTCATGGCACGAATGGACCGATTCGTGCTCGAGATGGCTGTCATTCTGATCACGGCACGTGTCGGCAATTTGCTGTTCCATCGTGGCCTGCGCATACCGCCGGCCATTGGTGAGCTGCTGGCCGGCGTGCTCATCGGCCGATACGCCTTGGGGGGATGCACATTCCCGGGTTCGGCCCTCTGTTTCCGGTGCCGTCCGACGTGCCCGTGCCTGTCGCTCCGGAAATCTACGTGGTGGCCGCCATGGCCTCGATTCTTTTGCTGTTCCATGCAGGTCTGGAGACGGACCTTGGTGTGTTCCTCCGCTATTTCACTGCGGGGACGGTGGTCGGCATCGGGGGAGTTGTCATCGCATTTGCGTTGGGGGCCGGCTTCGCATGTTGGGCGGGTCTCGCTCCAGGTTGGATGTCCCCGCCGGCGTTGTTTTTAGGTGCCGTCGCGACCGCCACGTCCGTCGGAATCACGGCTCGAATCTTACCGGACATCCAAAAAACCGCTACGCCCGAAGGGGTGAGCATCTTTGCGGCTGCGGTGTTCGACGACGTGCTGGGCGTGATCATCCTCGCGATTGTCGTGGCGGTGACGCGGTATGGTGGGGCCGAGGGCATCCGGTGGGCCGAGCTGGGCTGGCTGTCGCTGAAGACGCTGGGAATTTGGCTGGCCTGTACCGTTGTGGGGAGTCATGAGCGGGGGTCGTCTGGGGTCCTTGATGAAGCGAATCGGACCGCCGGAAGTGATTACCGTGTTCGCGTTCGAGCTTCCTTTGTTGTTGGACGGGTTGCTCGAGTGGGCCGGGCTGGCCATGATCATCGGGTCCTACATCATGGGGCTCTCGTTATCCCGGACGGATCTGGCGCTGGAGATTCACCGGCGACTGGATCCCATCATCGATGTGCTGGTGCCAGTGTTTTTCTGCGTGATGGGGATGCTCATTGACCTGCATGCCCTAGCCGTGCTGTGGAAGGCCGGCCTGGTGTTTTCGGTGCTTTCGGTATTCTCCAAGTTTTCGGTTACGCACTGCCGGCACTGGCCTTCAGATTCAACTGAAAGGGCGCGGTCCGAATCGGGCTGGGCATGGTGCCACGGGGAGAGGTCGCGCTGATCATCGCGGGACTCGCCGTGGCAACGCAAAGCACGGATGCCAAAGTGTTCAGCCTCGCTATGTTGATGACGGTCGTCACCACGCTCGTAGTCCCACCGTGGCTGGTCTGGTCGTTCCAGGGCGGGGTGGGAGTCAGAGGCACCTCCGTGGCTGGCAAGGAGCCATTGGAAATCGCCATCCAGCTACGCAATCAGGATTGGGCCGAATTCTTGTTGCAGCGAATCGCCAAAGCGGTGTGAGGCGAGAAGTTCTTCGTGAGTCCGGTTGCTGAAGACTACCCAGTGTTTCAAGTTCGAAAGGACAACATCGTCTTCAGTATTCGTCTCGAGCACCAACGGGTCGTGATCTCGGTGCTGCCCGCCCACGCGGAAATTGTGCGTCAACTTCTTTCGGTGGAGCTCAAGGAGTTGTATTCGATGCTGGAGTCGGTTCGTACGGCTCGGAGCGCGCGAGAGCTGTGGACGTTGTCGGCGGCCGACACTCCAGCTGCACAATCTGGTGCACAATCCGGTGGCTAGCCCAACCGCCGGCGCCACGGCCGGACCCTGCCGGGTTTGATGGCAACATCTTGGATGGGAGACGAGTACGCCAGCTCGCCTCCGCGTTCATCCCGTGGGTATGTGGCACGGCCCCTGAAGCGTGAACCGTCCGTAGGCCCAGCGCGTTCCGATTCGGTTCATGAGGGCCCGAAGGTGGGGCCGATTGAAGATTTGCCATCGGAACCGGGCGCTAAAAGTATCCCCAAGGCAAATCGGCGCGATGCGTGGGCGTGAGAACCGACCTCAAAGTCGCTCGATCGAGAACCCGCCATCCACATACAGAACTGCGCCGGTAGAGTAGGGAAAATCGCCGCGTGCCAAGGCCGCGACGGCGCGCCCCACGTCCTCCGGTTCACCCCAGCGTCCTTGCGGCACCAGCCCGTCGGCGATCCGCCGGTCGTAGAGTTCCTTCACTGGTGCGGTCATGTCCGTGTGGATGATGCCCGGGCGGACTTCGTAGACGGGGATGCCTTCCGGCGCCAGGCGAACGGCCCAAAGCTTGGCCGCCATTGCCAATCCAGCCTTGGAGATGCAATACTCCCCCCGGAGGATGGAAGCGGCGACCGCGGAAATGGATGTGACGAAGACAATGCACCCTTGCCACGAGGGGTCGCACGCCCGTTGTTCCAGCATCCATCGCGCCACCGCTTGGGTGAGAAAGAATGGGCCGCGCAAATTGATGTTCATGACTCGCTCGTAGCTGGCCTCTGTTGTCGCCAACAGATCGGCTCGGACCTCCGGTGCCACGCCGGCGTTGTTCACTAAGACGTGCAGTGTCCCGAACCGTTCGCGCACGCGCTGGAGCAACTGCGCGCGGTCTTCTGCCGAGCCCACGTCCGCCGGCACGTACAGCGCCTCCGCCCCGTGGGCCCGGAGTCGGGCGAGCGCTTCGTCTGCGTCAGGCTGCCGTCCACAGATCGCCACGTCGAACCCTTCGCGCGCAAGGGCTTCGGCCACGCCGAGGCCGATGCCACGACGTCCACCGGTGACGAGAGCGACTCGTCGGCGCATGTTCAGGCCTCCAATTCCGGCACCGGGACCCATCGGCCAGTTTTCCACGACTCGTGGGCCAGCTCCGCCAGCTGAACCCCGCGCGCCCCCGCGAGCAAAGTCCAAGGGAATGGTGTGTCCGCCACCAGGTGGCGAAGAAACTCTTCCCACTGGGCCTTGAACGCGTTCTCGGTGGGCGCCTGGTCGGGGACCTCGATCCAGGAACTGAAGAAGTTGATCGGCTGATCCACGTCGGGGTTCCACACAGGGCGGGGCGTGGCCGCGGCGGGTTGGAACCAGCAGCGACGCAGCCCGCACACGGCGCTGCCGGCGGTCCCGTCGGCCTGGAACGTGAGCAAGTCGTCGCGCCGCACGCGGACGCACCAGGACGAGGTGATGGTGGCGATGACCCCCCCGTCGAGCTCGAACATGGCATAGGCGGCGTCTTCGGCCGTGCACGTGTAGGGGCGGCCTTGTTCGTCCCAGCGCTCGCGGATGTGTGTGGCGCCGCGGCAGCATACGGCGCGCACCGGTGCGAACACATGGTCGAGCACGTAGCGCCAGTGACTGAACATGTCGAGGATGATGCCGCCGCCGTCTTCCGCGCGATAGTTCCATGAGGGGCGCTGTGCAGGGGCTTCGCGGCCGTCGAAGACCCAGTAGCCGAACTGGCCTTGGACGGAGAGCAGGCGACCGAGCTCGCCGCGCTGGACAAGCCGTCGCATTTTCATGAATCCAGGCAGCCACAGTTTGTCTTGCACGACGCCGGTTTTCAGGTGTCGCGCGCAAGCCAACCGCCAGAGTTCTAGAGCCTCGGCGCTGGAGGTTGCCACCGGTTTTTCGCAGTAGACGTGCTTGCCGGCGTCCAGCGCGCGGCGGACCGCGGCGGCGCGGCGGTCGGTGGTTTGTGCGTCGAAGTAGACTATGTAGTTCGGGTCGGCCAGCACAGTGTCGAGGTCCAACGACCACGGCACGTCACCGGCTTGCGTGGCCAAAGCGCGCAACTTCTCCGGGTTGCGTCCCACGAGGATGGGTTCCGGCACGACGTGCCGGCCGTCGGGCAGGAGTGTGCCTCCTTGTTGTCGAATTGCGACGATCGACCGCATCAGGTGCTGGTTGGCACCCATGCGGCCCGTGACGCCGTTCATGATGATACCGATGTGGATGGTGCTGCTCATGGGGAACCTCCATCGGAGGCGGCGCTGTGCCACTGCGGTTGGGCACCTTCGGGTAGCGGGGGCGCTTCCATGCCGGCCCGAGGCAGAGTGCCGTCCAGCTCCTGCCGCCAGTGCGCGACGTCGCCGCCGGGCGCGTACACGTAGATCATCCGCAATGGAGTGTCGCCTACATTGGTGAGTTGGTGGTACACCCGAGGGGGGATGTACACGGCCTGGCCGGCCGTGAGCAGACGCCGTTCCGAGCCCAGGCACATTTCGCCCACACCCTCGAGCACCAGGTACAACTCCTCCTGTTCCTGATTGTGCCAGGGCACTTGCCCGCCGCGGGGCTCGAGCACCACGTGCCCCATGGCGAACTTGTCGGACTGAATGGGCGAGAGCCCGCCGACGATGTTTTGCGTGATGCGTCGAGCGGGGAATCGCCGCGACGCGGCCGTGGAAAGGTCGAGCACGTTCACAACCGGTCCTCCTCGGCGGGGAAGCCTGGGCCGAAAAACGTCCACAATGGCCCGCCGTTCGCCATGCGTTGGACGTACAGGACGAGTTCGCGCAGATGGTAATCGCCCCACAAGCAGGATTCACCGCAAGGGATCCGCCGGCCTGGTGGAATCGCATCCCATCCTCGAGGGCGATGGTAGACCGCATGCCGAAGCAAGCCCTCGTGGTGCTCGTCCTCGATCAGGTAGGCGGGATCTAAGAGCGTGCGTGTGAGCGTGAGGCCAGCTTGCCGCCAGCGGCGACCGGCCTCGGGTTCGCCGTGCCGGGCGAGCCAGTGGCCGAACCGAAGAAAACCTTGGGCCGCGATGGCTGCCGCGGAGCTATCAAAGGGCTCGTGGTCGTTCCATGGATCCGCCGGCCGCGAGCGCCAATCCCCTAGCGCGGTCAGGCCCGGCGCGCCGGTGTCCCACGGCGGTACACCGTCCAGCGAGCTATGGTGGACGTAGAACTCGGCAGTGACCGTAGCGGCCCGGCGCAGTGCCGCCACGAGCTCATCCGCCTGGACGGTCTCGCGCTCTGCGGGCGAAAGAGTGTCCGTAAATTCCAATTCCTCCGCGCACCCGAGCAGCGCCCACGCGAGCCCACGCGTCCACGTGGAAAACGGCGAGTATCCTTGCTGAGTCGAGGGGCAGCGGTAACTGCCGTTGAGGGGGTTGAACAGACTTTCGTGAGCGACGCGGCCGGGCTCGTCGTAGATGTCGCGCCCTTCGCCGTAGTACACGTTGTACTGTAGCGTAGTTCGAAGATGCGCGGCCCACCGAACCAGGAGAGAGTCTACTCGGTCCTGCTCCCCATGCAGTGCCGCGCCCAGCCGGTGCGCGAGAGCCAAAGACCGCATCGAGCGCAGGGTGTCCACGAAGAGCGAGTGAGGACCGTTGAAGGAGTACACGTACCCTAGTCCGTTCCCGAGGTCGGTCCACCGCCGCGCTTGCACGCAACCGGAGACTTGCAGGGCCAGCTCAATGTGGCGACGCATTTCGGGCGCAACGGCTAGGCGGCCTTCTGTCATCCACCGCCAGAGCGTGCCAAATGTGCTGATGCAATTGAAGCCATGGTCGTGCACGCCGAAGTGGGTCACATAGGGCATCATGTCGCGCAAGGTTCCCTCCATGCCCATGCGCAGAAACGTTTCCTCGCCTGTGGCCTCGTATTGAAGGAGCGCGGACCCATGCAGAAATCCCCGAGTCCAATCGGTCCATCCGCGCGACATGTAACGTCCTTGGACCGTGAACACGGGGGCGCCGTCGTCCGGCTTCCAACGAGCAAAGAGGGTTTGAAGTTTTTGAGCCGACCATGCCCAAAACCGCGCCGCATGGGCGGCGAGATCGTCCGCGCGCACCGTGGAAAGGATTTCCATGCTGCATCCTCGCTCGCAATGTTGTAGCCAAGTGGCCGTTCGGCGGCAACCGTGATCCGACCGAATTGCACCCTGAGGAGCAGTTCGGCCCCGCGCGTTCACTCGCCGAACAACGGGCGTAGGTGTCGCTCAAGTAGATTGAACGTGACGCCCGGCTCGATGGACGCCCGATACGCCCTCAACGCTTCGTGAAATTCGGGCATGGTGGCTGCGACCGGATAGGCCACGTGAAAGAATTGGCGGAGTTCCGGCCAGTATTTTTGGGAAGAGGGATCATGCTGAATGGCCGCCGCCAGGTGATCAGCGCTCCACGCGGCCAGTTCATGGGCGGACGGAAGCCGCGAAACGTCTACGCTCACTACCGCCGCATACGGAGCCAGGAGCGTGGCCGCGTGGTCCAATGCACGGCGGTAGATTTCGCGAACGATCGCCGCGCCATCCGCGCCTGCTCGCACCAGCCCGACGACCTCTTCCAGCCAGGTCGTGCCCGCGGTTTTCACATGGAGTCCTTCCCCGGTCCGTCGGAGCACGTCGCGGATGATCGGGTACAACCGGAACTTGTCGCTGCCCGAGTGAAGGCTTAAGCGCGCGTGGGGCGGAATGCCGAGTTCCTCGCGTGCCCAGCGAAGCAATGCCAAGGCTTCCTCCAACCGCCGGCCGAACTGGGTCGGATCGCCCTCGTAGTCTACGCCCTTGTGAAACGCACCCGGGAACCGTGGCGCCAGCGTGTGCACGGGGACGCCCGCATCGGCCAATCCCACCAGAATGACGCAAAGGTCCGCAAGCGATTGAGGCTCGGTGGTTTCGTCCATGGAGATCTCCACATGGGCGCTGCGCCCGCCGAGAAGTGCCCGGAGCTTTTCCCACGCTAGGCGTGCGGCCTCGATGGGAGCGGCTTGCCGGCGGACCGCCGCGTCCAACTCCGCGGCCGTGGGGCGCCAGTCGCCGTAGGGCGATGGCAGGGGGCGGGCCCGCCATGTTCGGGCGCGATCGCGCAGTCGAGCTTCCGCCTCGGGAGGTGGCGGACGCCCAATCGCCTCGGCCACGTCCAGCG
This sequence comes from uncultured bacterium, assembly GCA_900661335.1. Classification (GTDB taxonomy): domain Bacteria; phylum Verrucomicrobiota; class Kiritimatiellia; order PWTM01; family PWTM01; genus CAACVY01. The sequence continues at coordinate 22,070 of CAACVY010000007.1, forward strand.
TGAAGAAATCACAGTCGGCCACAAAGTCGGCCAACGTGGCGGCCGACACGTGGTCGGCGTCTACGTAGTAGAGCTCGCTCCAACCCAGCGCGGCGACGGCTTCATCGGCTTCGCGCCGGACGTCGGCGGGCCGCGTGCCCGTCAGCCGGTGCTCGCGGTGGGATTTGTTCCATACCGGAATGACGGGGATTCCCTGTTGGCGCGCCAGCACGAACGCTCGGAGCTGCGCGCGACCCTCGTACCCGAAGCGGTCGCCGCAGCCCAGCGAAAAACGAGGGAACATGGATCGGGCGTGATCTGGAATCATTGGGGGACCGTATCCGGCGCGGCGATGGCCAAAGTGATCGCGTCCACGCCTTTCAGCGAACGCATGCGGCGAACCAAGTCTTGAATGCGCTTCGGATGACCCCGAACGGCCAGAATTTCGAGACAGCGTTTGTGGTCGAGATGAAAGTGCTGGACCGCCAGGATCTGATCGTGATGATCGTGTTGCGCATCGTTCAATTGCCGCACCACGTCGCGTCGGTGCGGGTTGTACAAGAGGACGACCGCGCCAGCGACCTCGGGGCCGCTGACCCATGCACGATCCGCCAGGTAGCGTCGAATCAACTCCGCAACCGCCGCGGATCGCGTGGGATAGGAGTCGTCCGCGATTTGGCGATCGAACGCCACGGCCAGTTCGGGATCGAGGGAGACGCTCATGCGGTACACGCGTCCGCGGGGGGTGGTCGCCGAAGAGGCTGTCGGTTTCGAGGTCGTCATGGATAGAGTCCTGGCGTGGGCGAGGGGGGACTCGAACCCCCACGGATTACTCCACAAGATCCTAAGTCTTGCGCGTCTGCCAATTTCGCCACTCGCCCGCTTACAACCTACACATATTAGGCTGTTTCCATCTTGCTCACAACGGCCACCCACTTCGACGCCACGTGGAGATGGACCTTGTCAGCCGGGGAGACCAATGTGGCGTAGCCGGGGCGCCCCATGCGGGGAATTGCCCTTAGGATTTTGCCATCCCGGTGGGGCGGCGGCCGCGGAGCCCGGGCATGCGCCGTTGCCACATCAGAAAAGCGCGTCCAGTGTGAAGACGAAGTTTCGGCCGGGCTCGTTCACGCCGGAGCCGTGGATGCGGTAGTCTTCGTCGGTGATGTTTTCCACCGCGACCGTGGCCCGCACGCTTCGGGTGAGTTGTACGCCGGCGCGAAGACTGCCGATGGCCCAACCCGGCGTGCCACCGGGCGGGATGCGCTGCGTGTCGCGCCGATCCGATGCAGATAGTTGATCTGCTTTGGCTGCTGCGCGCACGGCTCCTTCGACCCACCACCGCCCCGGTTGGAACCGCAGCGCCAATTCCCCCGTCGGCGGCAACAAGCGGCTGACCGGTTCGCGTACCCGTTCGGCGGCCGATGTGGGATAGCCCTCGACCTCGCCGTCCATCCAGGCCCCCAGCCCGCGAAGCGTCCAGCATGGAACGAAGGTCCACTCGCCCCATGCCTCGATCCCATGGATCCAACCATCGCCAGCGTTTTTCTTGGTCACCTCCAGCAAGCCGTCGGGCGTGATTCGGCCCGTGGGCGCGCGGACAATCATCCCGTCCAGCCACGTGCGGTAGGCCGCGATCTGGGCACGAGCCCGTGAATCCGCCCAGCGCAGCCCGACTTCTGCGCTGAGGTACTTTTCGGGATCCAAGTCCTCTGCGGGCACTTCCTGTTCACCGCTGCGTGCGATATCGAACCGAGTCAGGTCTGAGAGGTTCGGTGCGCGAAAGCCTTGCGCGACTCCCCCATACACGTGGAGCCGCCGACGCTCGTCGAGCGCCAAGGACGCTCGTGCGGAGCCGACCCACGTGTCCCACGCATCCTCCATCGTCATCAGCTCGCCTGTCACGGGGTGCGCCACTCGGTCCGCACTGAGGCTCGCGTATGTATAGCGCACGGTGGCATCACATCCAAACGGGAAGGTGTCTTTTGGATCCAGATCCCGCCTTGGGTCGGCTCCAAAAATCCATCGGACATAGGCGCCGACCAGATCGTAGGTGGCGTCGTCCGCCACGGGTCCTTGCACGGCCCGCGAACGCACGGTGCCATCGTCAGTGAGCTTGTGCGCGTAGGAGTCCACGCGATCGCGTGCGGCATCGACGCCGTACGACCATCGCAAAATATCGTTACCGGTTTCCATCTCCAGCGACCCGCCCCATGTAACCACATCGAATCCCTGGCGAGACCGCGAGAGATCTTCCTTGACGCGATACTCATCTTCGCCCTGCCATTGGCGATAGACGGTGGCAGAAAACGTCCAAATGGAATCCGTGGGTTCGTCGAGGATGAGCCGTGCCCAGGTGAGGTCCCGGGCTTGGTCGTAGAACAGCTCCCGGTCGGTGCCGTGTTGGAGGCCCTTCCACTCGATCCCGTACATGGTCCGGTGGGTTCGCCACACGTCGTTTTGGCGGAAGCTTTGATGCCCGAGCACGAGGTTGGCTCGGTCGCTGAACCGCAAGTCGAGCTTTCCATCTACACCCCATTCATCGTAGCCCGTGTGGGATTGCCGCCCGACCGAGCGTCCGCCTTCGAGATCGCCAAGGTCCCGCCGAGTCACGCCCACGATCCAGCCGACCGCTTCGTCCGGCCGGTGGCCAGCTTGAAGGCGCACCGTGTGCGACTGCTCTGCGGACGATACGCGGTAGTAGGCACGACCGTGAAGCTCACCAATGTCGCGCGGGGGATCTACCGTGAACGCCTGCACTGTGCCGCCAATGGCATCGCTGCCGTACAGCGCCGAGCCCGGACCCATCATCACTTCAATGCGATCCAAAGACAATGGGTCCACGCTGGCCCAGTACTGGTTTGGGCCTTCCCGGAACGCGGCATGGTTGAGGCGGATGCCATCCACCAGCAACACGTTGCGGAATCCCGTGAATCCTCTCAAGAACGGCGAACCCTGGCCGTGGGCGGTTTTCTGGAGCAACACCGAGGGCACTGTGGTGAGAGTTTCCGGGAACGATCGAACGCTACGCTCGACCGTGAAAGAGCCCGCGTCGAGTTTCCACACCGAGGCCGGCGTGGAAGCCCACTCCGACGGGGCACGTTGAGCGGTCACTACGATTTCCTGCAGCGTCAGTTGATGGTTGGTCGTCGCCGCCTCGCCGGCGGCCATGGCGCTGCACCCGGCCCAAAGAATCCATCTGGCTACGTTCATACGCATCCTTTCTGCCCTTGACTCCCAGAACCAAGAGTTCACTCCATCTTCCCGAGTCCCTACGAAATTGGACAGCCCCACCGAGCGCGGTGAATCGCATGACCCATTGCATTGGATTTTTGGGGACGGTGGCAAGACGAATCTTGCGGGGTGCGAGGCGGACAAGGTGAACTGCGGCGGCCTGCGTCCTGAGAGCGCGCAAGCGCGAGTTGGCGGAGCTTGGCCTCGTGTGCAGAGCCCCCCGGGGGATCGAAGACGAGTTCGATGCGTTGCATATGGGGCGACGCGAGCGATATTGAAGTGTGAACGCGTACGAAGAACGTCATTGTGAGGTGTGCCGAACGGATGCGCCTCCCGCGCGGACGGAGGAGATCGAAACATTACTCCGGGACCATCCGCATTGGGCGATTGAAACCGAGGATGGCATTCCGCAGCTGGTGCGCACCTTCAAATTTCTGGACTTTGCCTCGGCCATGGCCTTCGCGGTGCGGGTCGGTGAGTTGGCTGAGGAGGAAGGGCACCATCCCGCTTTGCGCATTGAATGGGGGAAAGTCAGCGTACGGTGGTGGACGCATAAAATTCGAAACCTCCACCGAAATGATCTGATCATGGCGGCGAAGACCGACACGCTGTACGCGCGGGTATGAATTGCCGCTCCTGTTCCGAGCGCGGCCCGTGGGGGTTCCTGTTGCATCCCAAGAGCTGTTCGCACCGCGTTCCGTGCACGTCGGAGGTGCGCATCCGCGGCGGTCACTCGTCGCAATTCGGCCAAGCGATGCGAGCATGTGAACGCTGCAAGGAGTTCGCTGTCGCGCGGGAGGTGTGCGAACGGCGAAGTTGTTCAGGACGATCCTCAGAATGTTGTACGCGGCGCGTGCCGTTGAGCCATGTAGAAATCCGGTGCCCAGCTTGGAGGTACGTGGCTGGTCGAATATCCTACCGCAAGGAGGTCGTCATGCAGATCAGGTGGGTTTATCTGGCCATGTCAGCCATCGTCGTTTGGACGGCATGCTCGGCAGAGGTCGAGCCGGTCAATCCCAATGCGACCATGGAAGCCCGAGCGGTGCTTCGATATTTGGCCTCGGTGTACGGCACTGCATCGCTCAGCGGCGTGTCCGGAATGGACACGGCTCGGTTCGTGTACGAGGTCAGCGGACGCTGGCCTGCGATCGTGACCTTGGACTTGTGCGGTTGGAACAGCCCGACCTGGGGGCCCACCTATACGCCGGTCGTCCAGCGTGCGATTGAGGCAGCCCAGTCGTGGTGGGACCGCGGTGGGTTGGTGGCCCTGCAGTTCCATTGGAAACACCCGCAAAAAACCAATGGCACCGCGTGGGTCGGCGCGCACGGACGCTCGCCGCCCAGCGGTCGTTACGACATGGCGGGGATCGCGCAACCGGGCTCGCCGGTTCGCGAAGCGTTCCTGAGCGACCTGGATCGTCACGCCGACTATCTGCAGCGCTTGGCCGAAGCGCGCGTGCCGGTCCTCTGGCGCCCATTCCATGAAATTGATGGCGGGTGGTTCTGGTGGACGGACCCTCAGACTCCCGAACACACGGCCGCCGCCTGGCGCACCATGTACGACCATCTGGTGAAGCAACGGGCGATGCACAACCTGCTTTGGGTGTACAGCGCCGGCGTCCGTTGCGGTGGCTATCGCGACCATCTGCGCGCCACGCGAGCAGAAGGCTCCTTGGAGGACGAAATCGCGTTCCGTAAGCGCTACTATCCCGGCGACGCGTACTGTGACATTGCGGGCATTGACATCTACCCCAACACAAGCGAGGGATATGGAGATCCGCGCGAAGACACGTATCCCAAGGCGTGGCAGATCATGTCGCGCATCGCGCCGACCAAGATGCTGGCCATGTGCGAAGGCGCGGCCATCGTGTCCCCGGCGCTCATGCAGCAACGCGGCCCCGCTTGGCTGTACACGCTGCAGTGGTGGGAAGGCGACCCGACCTACGTGCGCGCCGCGTACCACCATCCGTTCCTCATCACGCTAGATCGCTTGCCCACGTTGAACTCCAATGCGGCGCCGGTGGTCGAACTACGCGCGCCGGCCGATGGAGCAGAACTGGTGGGCGCCGTGGACCTGCAACTTGATGTGCTGGCGCGACCCCATGCGGTCAAGTACGTGGAGTTTCTCGCGCTTCCCGGACCGTGGCAAAACTGGTGGTTGATGAACGAGCGTGAGCTCGACGCAGCGTTCTCCAATGCGGTCGTTGTGGGCATCTGTACGGCTGCGCCCTTTGCGATGCGTTGGGTGCCACCGAAGCCTGGTCTGTACTCGTTTACGGTATGCGTCACAGACTCTCAGAACCGACGTTGGCATTCCAATCATGCAAGGGTCGTCGTCGGTTGGACGAACTGGGCTCGAGGTGCAACAGCCCGCGCATCCACCGAAGCCACCAATGCAGTGCGCGCCACGGATGGCGACCTGTTCACCGCATGGACCGCGCGTCCCGAAGGGTCGCCCTGGCTTGAAGTCGATTTCCGTACGCCGCGGGCAGTTCACGCAGTGGCCGTCACTTGGTTCAAAGCGTATGCGCGACGGTATCGGATCGAAGGGTTCGATGGCACGGAATGGCGCCGTTTGCACGAGGTCCGTGATCGGCGCGTGTTTCTCGGAAATACCGACCTCGTCGACCTGGATCCGGTTACGGTGTCTCGTCTACGGCTCGTCTGTGAAGAGCGCGGCACCGATTGGGGCGGCTACACGGTGTACGAACTCGGCGCCTACGCACCGGCGCCTTTACCGTGAACGACGGGCGGTGCGACTGGCCTCGACAGGAAAAACAGCCGCCCACCTGTCCAGGACCAAGCAGAAAGGATCCGTTTCAGACCCGCTAGAACTCCCATTGGGGCAGCCGGTCGTGTCAGGGAATTGCTTAGGATGCTTTGTCCAAGTAGAGCCAAGCGTTTTGCCGGGTCGGGAAGGCAGGACGAAACCAACCCCATGCGCACGCTCGTTGTTTGGTTTTGGCCACAAGGATTTCTGTTGCCCACTCAATCTCCTTCCACCCCACCGCAGCCCGTGAACGTTCGACGCGAGACTCTCTTCAGCGCACCCAGAGTGTCCCACGGTGCCTGATGGGTCGGCACCCTATCCGCAGGCTGATCAATGGCTGCCAAGCCTATCGGCGAAGGGTTCGACTTGGGACGGTTGTGCGGATCCGGTTTCAATCCTCGAAACAGGACGGCGCGATTTTGTCCAGGTTGGACAAGCAAGCTGGAACAATCGAGTCCCAGAACGTGTGTGGGAGACTTGACAAGGCTCAACCCTGGTAGCGGATGCGTCGGTCGAATTGGGGCGCCGTGGGAACCCCCAGAATTGGATCTTGGTTCAACTGTGAAGTGCGGTGATGAGCTCGGAAACTTCCTCCGATCTACATCACGCGCCATCGACGATGAAAAAGTGTCGTTCGAGCGACTGGTTGTTCTTTTCCACGAGACACGTTAGACTGCCCTAGAAGTTGGCCGGACTAGATCGGAACACACAATGTACGGGCCGCTCAGCGGGTTGCGTGAGGCGAGTAGCTTCAGGGACGAAACGGCTAGGGCGTTCGTGGGTGCAGCGGGGTTCCTTCATTCTTACCCCACTCCTCGGTGTCGTTTCGGTTGCTTATAGTCATCTCCTGGAAAATCCGGGGTTTGAGACAGGTAGTTTCTTTGGTTGGAGCACCATCGGCAACGCGTCGATCGTCACCGACGATTTCCACAGCGGCGCGCACGTCGCTCGCCTGTCGAATGCAGAGGTCCGTCAAGGTTGGGTCCCTGTGGTTACAGGTCGAGTGTACAAGGCCTTCGCGTGGGTTCGGATCGTTTCAGAAATCGGGACGGATTGGGGCGGGTTTCGTGTGGAGGTGGTGGACTCTGGTTGGGCCTCTTTGGCACATTCGGGAGCCTTGTTGCAGGGTACGCACGGCACCAATTGGTTCAAGGTCGCTTTACGGTTTACCGCCACGACGCCCCGCGTGCTGTTCATCGCTGGGTATTTTGGAGGCAGCGGGCGCACACAAGTCGTACACCTGGATGATTGTTCGTTGCAGGAGGATGGAGTTGAGAACCTACCCCCAGAATTCTCGATCATGCTCCGTCCCAGCGCTGTTGAGGCGCCCGGACTGCAAACGTTCTCCATAGAGGGCGATGACCCTGATGGGGCCATCACGCACGTTGTGTGGGAGTTCGGGGATGGCTCCCGCGCATTCGGCTGGCAGGGCACTCGACATGTGGGCGTGAGCGGTGAATATCTGGCACGTGTTTGGGTGGCCGACGACGAGGGGACGGTCGTCACTCAACACGTGGCTTGGACGGCTTCGCGCGCGGATGCGCCCAGTCTCCAAATTCTGCAGCCGTCCGCCGCTGAGATCGTGGTCAGTAACTCTTCGGTGGTCGTCAGTGGAACGGCGATGGGGTTGCCCACGGTTAGCGTCAGCACCGACCGAGGGTTTTGGGGTATCGCGTCCGGTTCAAACACCTGGAGCCTCACGGTCCCCTTGGCACCGGGATGGAACACGATTTCCGCGTGGAACCAGACGCGCCGAGTCCGTTACGTGCCGCCGGGGGAGCTGGCCGTGAGTGAATTGACCGAATCCACGAACGTGGTCGAACGCTGGGATCCCATCGAAATCACCTTCGACCTTGTTCACTCCGCCGCCACACATCCGCAATTTCCGTTCGAGACGAACCCGCCGCCCGGGTTGGCATGGGTGGATGGCGTGACGGTGGATGGTTTGTTCACGCCGGACGACTGGCAGACAGTCTATCGTCGCCCGGGGTTTTTGTGGCAGCCGTACGCGCGGGAGTTGAAAGATGACGAGGAATGGATGTATCCGACTGGTGCGCCTCGGTGGTGCGTGAGGTTTGCCCCACCGCATGTGGGCCGTTGGCAGTACCGAATCGAAGCACGCGAACTTCGGGGCAGCGCAGTGTCCGAGACGCGTCACTTCATGGTGATACCGCCCACGAACCCCGACAACCACGGTCCGATTCGCGTGGCGGCCGCCGACCGCCGCTATTTCGAGTTTGCCGACGGCACGCCGTTTTTAGGGAGCGGACATGGAATTGGATTTTCCGACGAGCGATATTCGTTCGATGCAGAGGAAAAACTTCGAACGATCGGCCTCGGTAACCAAAACTTTTTACGCTGGTGGATTTCCGGTCACGTGTGGGGTTCGGCATGGCAGCCGTGGGCGTCGCGAACCTTACCGTACGAGGGCACAGTGCCCGCGACAGGCCTGTCGGTGGAATCGGCGTTCGGTGAGGGCTTAGCTGCGTGGAAGCTCGACGCGGCCAACCCAATTCTTTTTCAAGGATTCATGAGCGGCCACGCCGGTTTGATCCCAGGCCGTGCCTATCGAGTACGAGTGCGATGGAGAACGGAAAACGTGACTGGACCCGCGAATCAGGCCTATCCCTACGGCGTTTGTGTGAAGTTTGTCGGCTGGCCGGAACCCGGCCAAACACACACATGGACTGCCTTGGTTGCGCATGTCCACGGCGATACGCCCTGGCACGTTGCGATCGGCCACTTTACCGCGACCAGCCATTTCCTGCCGAACCTTGCGCTGATTCTCGAAAACACGACCGGTGGCCGCGCGTTCGTGGACGAAGTGGCGGTGGAAGAGTCGTTGGGCGGCGGCGCGTATGGGCCGAATCTATTGCGTTCGCCCTGCGCCAATCAACACACAACCTTCGATCCGCGCCGCAGCGAAGGACTGGAGCACATCCTGCGCGAAGCCCAACGTCGCGGTATGTACTTCAAACTGGTCATCAGCGAAAAACAAGAATTTCTTCTGAACAAGCTATCTCCGCTCGGCCTGCCCGATCCACACGGGAACCACTTCAATCGAGGTATCGGCTCGCCGACGCGTTGGCTACACGAGGCTTATTGGCGATATCTCTCTGCCCGCTACGGTGCATTTCGCTCGGTGCATTCCTGGGAGTTGGTCAACGAGGAAGCGCCAGGACCTGGCGAGCATTTCGAGCTCACCGCGGCGGCTGCCGAACAGGCCGAGCGCGATGGCAACCCGCATTTGGTCAGTACATCCACGTGGGCGGGTCTGGCGACGAACGCCTGGATGCATCCCACGAGCGCGCCGATTCATTATGCGGACTTTCATTGCTACGTTCGCGCGACCGGCTGGATCGAACCCAAGGACGCTTTGGCCAACGATTCGGCGCGGTTCTTCCACGAATACGACTTGGCCGTGCGCGCCGCGGGCTTCGGCAAGCCGGTGGTGTGGGGAGAAATGGGCATGGACGGCCCCGCCGCAGGAAGCGACGATGAAGAACCCTTATTGAGAGACGACGCCCAAGGGGTCTGGCTTCACAAGATCATCTGGGCTCGGTGTGGTCCCGGGGGCGTCTATCCGCTTTATTGGTGGACGGACAACATCTTCAACTTCAATCTTCACCGCTTGTACGGCAACTGGCATCGGTTCATGGCCGGGATCCCTCTCACCAATGGCCGCTATGTGGATGCAGCCGTCCGCTCCTCCAGTCCCCGAATTCGAGTGATAGGCCAAAAAGACACTGTTGGGGGCCGTGCCCACCTCTGGATTGACAACACGAATCACACTTGGCGTGCTGTCGTAGAACGCCGTGTGTGGTCCGGGGAGGATGCTACTCTCAGCCTCGACATGGAACTTCCCAATGCTGCGTACCGGTTGGTCTGGTGGGACACGACCCGTGGACAGCCGTTTCGCACCGAAATCCTCTCGGCGGACAGTGCGGGCGTGTTGACTTGGAATGTGACCAATTTGGCCACCGATACGGCCGCACAACTGCAACGGCTAGGACCGCGGGAAGCTTGGCGGTGGCAGCACTTCGGTTTGCTGGACAATGCCGGCATAGCTGCAGACGACCAAGATCCCGATCACGATGGCCTGCTGAACTTGGTGGAATATGCCTTGGGGCTCGATCCGTGGCACCGCAACTCACTACCGTTGAAGGCGTCCGTTGTTGAGGATCGGGTCACCTTGGAATATGTCCGCCGCCATCCGGCGCCGGACGTGGTCTATTTGGTCGAAGCTGCGCCGGAGGTGACCGGAGTGTGGAGTTCCGTAGGAATCACCACAATGACGTTGGGTTTCGGACCCGGTTTACTGACGAACCGTGCGTTGGATTCAGTACCACTTTCGCAGGCATCTCGCCGCTTTCTTCGCCTCTTAATTCAACCCGCCCCGTGAAACTGCACTATTCACTGACCATGAACCAGACACCTGAATATTTCCCACGCCGTTGGAGTTTGCTCGCAGTGGCGATGGTGGTCGCGGTATCGCTGGCTCTGCTGGCGGACCTTGCACGCATCGGATTGGCCCAAGAAGCCGCTCGGATCCATGCATCGGGTTTGGGCCCTTCGAACCGCGTTTGGTTCGCCTGGACCGGCGCTCCAAATGCACGGTATGCGGTCGAGCGCGCCAACGACTTACGCCAGTCTTTCGCGACGGTGGCATCGAATGTGACTGGAGTGGGTCCGGAGATCCGGTTCACTGATGTGGTCACTTCGGCCTCCGCGTTTTACCGGGTGCGTATGATGGGATCCGACGCACGACTAGAGAGCAACTGGTGGCAGCATGCTCATGATGCTCAACGTACCGGGTATGCGCCTGCCGCGCCGCCGCATCCATGGCGCTGGGCGTGGCAATGGAACGGATCGGACGACCGCGGCCGCGTCGTGCCTGGCAAAGTGTTGTTGCCACGTAATGTTCAGCCCATCATTGCGGAGGGCCGTGTGTACATCGCCGCGGGCACCAACGGCGTGTATGCGCTCAATGAAACCACTGGCGCGGTGCTCTGGCACGTCAACCCAGGCGGCGCCGTGAACTCCACGGCGGCGTACGATCCGTTGACGCGAGCACTGTTCGTGGTTTCGAGCGAAGGGCGGCTATACAAGCTCAATCCCAGCAACGGGACCACCGTGGCTTCCGTCGAGTTAGGCGAACCTAGCCCATGGCCGTTGCCCATCGCCGTGATCCCCGGACGCGTGTTCGCGGCGATGGGACGCTACGTGCTGGCCCTGGACCCGGTCACGTTGACGATCCACTGGCGGTACGACGCGGCAAGCTCGGTGCACACGCCCCCGGCCTACTCAGCCCGGCGCGATCGAGTCGTGGTGGCGACAGCGGATCTCTACATTCACTGCATCCGCAACAGCGATGGCACTCGTCTGTGGCGTGTCAAGCCCAGCCCCCACACGCCCGACGAGCACCACTCCTACGCGTACGGTTGGCCAGTCATCGCCGAACAACATGGCCTGGTGCTGCTGCGCCAACGCATCCGTTGGGAGTACCTGTGGCTCAATCCCAATCCCTTCGGCATCCCAGACAACGCAACCATCCGAGCGCGACTTAACGGCCGACCGGATGCGCGGTGCCATTACGCCCTGCGGCTGGAGGATGGCCAAGTCGCGTTCCATATCAACAACGGCTGCGGAGGGTTCGGCGACGGAGGATATCTCCCGATTGGTTCCATGCCGGTCGTTCGCGTCTTTCCGGACGGCACGGAGGTCGCGTTGAACATCATCCGCGGAGACCCACGTTACGACGCCCGTTGGGATTCTCACTTTGGAGAAATCGTGCTGGACGATCAAACTATCCCAGGCTTGCAAGCCGGTGACGTTCGCTGGATCCGCCATGGCAACACCTCCACCGACGATGACTTCTTGTTGACCGACGAACAACCTTTTCTGTCGGCCGCTGGCAATTACCTTTTCGGCAGCCATTGGCTGGTGACCTATGCGATCGAGCCGCTGGACCGTGGAGCCAGCCGTGGCAGTTGGACCAACAAAATTGATTCGAGAAATCTGTCGTGGCTGATTGTCTCACAAGGCGCTTGCGGTCCCTGCCCCTTTTCCCCCACTCATTACTGCGCGCAGTCGCTGAACGAAGACCCGACTTGTGGCCGCAACTATGCTGGCGGCTTTTATGTCTGCTACAACGTAGGGGATCCCACTCCCATTCAGGACCTGTTTTGGACTGAGTACGGCTGTGTGATCGGCCTGCCGGACAAGTTGATCATTCGCGACACGACTGGGGCGATTGTCTGCCTCGTGCATGGCGACCCACTCGATGGTGAGGGGACCACTCAGAGAACCAACGTGACGAACATCTCAGAAACATTTGAAAGCGGAAAAACCGCGCTGGACACACTACGTATGCTTCCAGCGGCCCAGAAAGAAGTCGTAGTCGAGGGGGAGCTGCAATATGTGTTCAACAACGGGAGGATGATCTTGTTGAGCTTCCGCTACCCACACCGCGGATCTTTCAAGGCGCTGATCCCCCAATCCGTCTGGCCACGGTTCGACGGGCTGAACCCGACCATGGGCCGTAACCGTGCTGCCCGGTACTGCGAGGGCCAACGTGTTCGAATTCGCGGCCGACTCACGTGTTACCAGGGCGACCCTGCAGTGGTCGTCACCGCGCCCGACCAATGTGTCGTGACCGACGGGAGATCCATCGTGGCCAGTGGCCCGTAGGAGCTTCGGATCGGATCCTCAAGCTGCTACCACGAGCGCGGCATCGCCCTGAACGGTCTGGACTGCCATGAGTTCACGGGGATCTCCAACGCGTGATCTTCTACGGCCATGCTAAGGGTGGAAGGTTCGCTTTCGAGTTCGGGGTCGTTAAAGCACAGGAATTGTTGTGCGGACTCGACGGCGCGTGCACGCTTGTGTAGGCTCGGACCGACGGAAGGATCACCCGTGGAGAGCGGCCATGCTGAGGTCTTTGCGGGTCCGCAATATTGCCATTGCCGAAAACGTCGCAGTCGAGTTTGGGCCCGGATTGAACGTCATTACGGGCGAGACCGGGGCTGGCAAATCCATTCTGGTCGGGGCGCTGGCGTTGCTCCTCGGGGAGCGTGCCGACCGTACCCTGATTCGGACCGGCGAAGAGTCCGCGTCGGTCGAAGCTGTGTTAGAACCAGCGGACTGCCCCGCGGTGGATGCGCTGCTCGACGAACTCGGTTTGCCGCGGTGCGAAGATGGTCAGTTGGTGATCCGGCGGACCGTTCGCGCCTCGGGCAGCGGCCAAGCGTTCGTCAACGACAGCCCCGTCACCGTCCAAGCGCTCCGTCAGCTAGGGGAGCAGCTGGTGGATATGCACGGACCTCACGAGCACCAATCGCTGTTCCGGCCGTCCACGCAATTGGCGATCCTCGATGCGTTCAGCTGCGCCGAGCCCGAGCGGGCCGCCTACCAAGAAATCTACCAGCGCATTCGGGAACTCGAACAGCAACGTGCCGAATTAACCACCGATCCCGAAGGCCTGCAGCGCGAGATGGAGTGGCTCGACCAAGCCATTCGCGAAATTGAATCCGTTGATCCCAAGCCGGGAGAAGAGGAGCAGCTGGCCGAGGAACATCGCGTGGTCGGCTCGGCTCAACGGATTTTAGAACTCGCCGGCGAGTGCGCCACGTGGCTAACGGACGGGGACGCCGCGGCCTACTCGTCGTTGGTCCGTGTCCAACGCGCGCTCGACGAGCTGGCCCGCTTGTGGCCGACCGCGGTGGACTGGAGAGCGGAAGCCTTGCGGCTGACCGCCGGCGTGCAGGAATTGGCGCTTTCCATTTCGCGCGAGGCATCGAGAATCGAGGCGGACCCCGGGCGGCTGGAATGGCTTAGCCGTCGGTTGGCGGACTACCAGCGGTTGCACCGCAAGTACGGTGCGACGGTGCAAGACATCCTGCAAACGTTGGAACGCTCGCGGCAGCGGCTCGAGGAATTGCGCGGCCGGGGAGAACGGCTGGCAGAGATTCAAGCGGAATTGGAGCGGCTTCAGAAAGAGCTGTGGGCGGCCGGCGAGCGACTGCGATCGCGCCGAGTAACCGGGGCCACCGAGTTGGCCGAGGCAGTAACCGGCGAACTCGAGTTTCTCGGTTTCGGAGGTGCGGCGTTTTCCGTGCGACTCGAGCCCACCGACCCACAAGCCGATGGCATGGACCGCGTCGAGTTCATGTTTGCGCCCAATGTGGGCGAAGAGTCGCGGCCGTTGCGTGCGATCGCTTCGAGCGGGGAAATCTCGCGCTTAATGCTGGCGATCAAGGCCGTCGTGGCCGAGCAAGACCGCGTCCCCATCCTTGTATTCGACGAAATTGATGCGAACTTGGGCGGCACCATGGCCCACAGCGTCGGTCTGGAACTGGCCGGGGTGGCTCACCGCCGGCAGGTCCTCTGCATCACCCACTTGCCGCAGGTGGCCGCCCACGGCGACCACCACTACGCGGTGAGGAAGGTTGTGCGTGATGGGCGGACCTACACCGAAGTGGCGCGGCTGGACGAGCGTGCGCGGATCGAAGAATTGGCGCGCATGTTGGGAGGTCCGGATTCCGTGACCGCGTTGGCCCACGCAGCCGACTTGCTCCAGCGTGCCCGCCGCGCCCGATCCCGTCCGCGCAACTGAGCGGTCAAGTCGCCGTGCCATACGACCTGGAACGGGCGACCACGGCATCCCCGTGCCGGTGCGTGAAGTCTGCAACACAAGCCGCCAGGGTTCGATGATGCATCGGCGCGTGGCAAGGCTCCGGGGCGTTTCTCCCACGGAGTGCAAGTTCAGCTGTAACTCCTGGCGGGTTGGCTATTCGGGCGCGCGCGCTATACTTGCCCGTGCTGTGGCTAGATTGAGTGAGGTGGTTCGGTTCGATCATGCAGTGCAGAGTTCCAACTCGTGGCGCATGGCGTTGGTCTAATGCGCGAACGTTGGGGCACTGCAGTCGAAAGGAGGCAGACCGATGAGCCAGTTTGGGAGACCCCGAATTCTTATAGGAGTCGCGTGGGGTCTGGTGACCGCTCTGATCTTGGCCGGAGTCGCATGCGGCGGCGAGGCACCCACGCGGCGTAACGTGTTGATGATCGCCATCGACGACATGAACGATTGGGTCGGCCCGCTCGGCGCGCATCCCATGGCGCGTACGCCGAACCTGGACCGGTTGGCCGAGCGAGGAACGACTTTTCTCAACGCACACGTTCAGGCGCCCTTGTGCAATCCCTCGCGGGTCAGTTTGTTGCTGGGGCTTCGTCCAAGCACGACCGGCGTGTACGGCCTGGCCCCGTTGCACTGGAACGTGCCTGAATTGGCGGTACGCCCCACGGTGTTCGAGCATTTCCGGAGCCATGGTTATCGCGTGGCGATCGGCGGCAAAGTCTTTCACGGTATGCCGCCGCCCGCGTTGCGCAGCAAGTTTGCGGACACCTGGGGCCCCATGCCCGGCGCCGGCGTGCGGCCGCCGTCCAAGTTGGTTTCCCCGACGCCCATGGGGAACCATCCAGCTATGGACTGGGGCGTGGTCACCAACGGTGACGAAGAGTTCGGCGACTACCGCTTGGCCAGCTGGGCTTGCGCGGAGCTGAAAGTCTGCGCAACGAACCAGCCCTTCTTCATGGCCGTCGGGTTTTTCTTTCCCCACGTGCCGTGTTACGCGAACGCCAAGTGGTTCGAACCGTTTCCGGACGACGATTCCGTCTTGCCGATCGTTCGGGACGACGACCGAGATGACTGCCCACGCTTCTCATGGTACCTGCACTGGTACTTACCCGAACCGCGCTTGCGCTGGTTACGCGACCAGGGACAGTGGCGGAACTTCGTGCGGTCGTACCTGGCCTGCACGTACTTCATGGATGCGCAGCTCGGGCGCGTTTTAGATGCGCTCGAATCGTTGGGGCTCGCCGACCGCACCATCGTGGTCGTATGGGGCGACAACGGGTTTCACCTTGGCGAAAAACTCATCACCGGCAAGAATACCCTCTGGGAGCGCAGCACCCGCGTGCCGTTGATCTTCGCCGGCCCTGGCGTTGCGTCAGGCGCGCGGCGCGCGCAGCCCGCGGAGCTACTGGACATCTACCCCACACTCGCAGAGCTGTGCGGCCTGCCACGTCCGGAGGGTTTGGAAGGCCGCAGCCTCCTTCCTCAGTTGCGCGACCCACCCGCGCCGAGGACGGCACCTGCCATCACCACGCACAACCAGGGCAACCACTCCGTTCGAAGCGAACGCTGGCGCTACATCCGATATGCGGACGGAACGGAAGAGCTCTACGACATGGTGCACGATCCGCACGAGTGGACGAACTTGGCCCGGGATCCTCGTTACGCAGACGTGTTGGCCGAACACCGCCGTTGGCTGCCACGACGCGACGCCGACCCCGTGCAAGGTAGCGCGGACCGCGTGTTGGTGTACGATCCCGAAACCGACACCGCCGTGTGGGAAGGGCGCCCCGTACGGCGCGAGGATCCGATTCCAGAGTGAACCGAAAATGGACCGGATGCGCATGCGATTCCAAGCAGGCGTACTCGCGTTTGCGACGATTCTCTGCGCCAGGGCCGCAGGGAGCGCGGAGCCATTGCCCTCGTTCATGGTGGTGCTGTTCGACGATCTCGGCTACGGCGATGTGTCCGCGTATGGCGCGCCGGATTTGCGCACGCCCCACCTCGACCGTTTCGCCGAAGAGGGTCTGCGCTTTCTCAACATGCGAGCCAACGCTACGGTGTGTTCGCCATCGCGCGCCGCACTCCTCACGGGTCGGTATCCGGATCGAGTCGGCGTTCCGGGAGTGATCCGAACTGACCCCAAGGAATCGTTTGGCTTTTTCACTCCTGGCGTGCCGACGATCGCGGATCTGTTGCGGGCGCGTGGTTACCACACCGCGTGTATCGGCAAATGGCACCTCGGCCTGAACTCGCCGAACCTCCCCAACGAACGAGGGTTCGATCTCTTCCGCGGATTTCTCGGCGACATGATGGACTCCTACACCACACACCTGCGGCACGGCATCAACTACCTCCGGTACAACCAGCAGGAGGTGACCGCCACGGGCCATGCCACGGAGGTGTTCACCGATTGGGCCTGCGAGTACCTTCGCTCCCGACGTCCCGGGGCGCCGTTCTTTTTGTACCTGGCCTACAACGCGCCTCACTTTCCCATCGAACCTCCCGCCGAATGGCTGCAGCACGTGCGGGCGCGTGCCCCGGAGATGGATCCGTGCCGCGCCGCCAATGTGGCCTTCATTGAACACACCGACCACTGCTTCGGCCGCGTCATGCACACGCTGCGGGAATGCGGTTTGGAGCGCCACACGCTCGTGATCGTTTCATCCGACAACGGCGGCTCGTTGCCGCACGCGCAGCGTAACCTCCCATGGAGAGGCGGCAAACAAGACCATTACGACGGCGGATTGAAGGTCCCATTTATGGCGCGCTGGCCCGGCCGAATCGCGCCGGGCCGCACGAGCGAGTATCCAGGGCTTCTGTTCGACATCTTCCCGACTCTGCTCGAATTGGCCGGCGTCCCAATTCCACCCGACTGCGACGCCGTGAGCCTCGTCCCGATCCTGCGGGGCGACCCGCCGCCAGCGGGACCGCGTTGGCTGTACTTCGTCCGGCGCGAGGGCGGGCCGAAATATGCCGGCAAGACCTATGAAGCGATTATCCACGACGGTTGGAAACTCATGCAGAACGATCCGTTCTCCCCACTGGAGTTGTATAACCTCGCCGACGATCCGCTGGAGCAAACGAACGTTGTGGCCCGCCACCCGCGAGTCGTTCGAGAGTTGCTCGAGGCGTTGCGCGCACAGATTCAACGCGGCGGTCGCGTGCCCTGGCAACCGCCGGAATGACCCATCGCTTGCGGCGGGGGCGCGGAGGGAACCGTTAGGTCCCACTCCCGACCGTGATGGCCGGCGAAGCGGGCCACCGTCGGTGTCGTACGGCCCGATCGCCGCTTGGCCCGCGTTGCATCTTGTGCCCGGTTGTCGTAAGCGAAATGTTCATGCCGCGCAGGCTTGGGCAAATGGAAAGACCCGCCGCGAGGGTTTCCATCGACGTGCTGGCCGTGCGATTGAGCGCCGCGCGGCGAGGCTTGCGTTGGCAGAAGTTTGCGCATACGGTTAGCTAGGAACGTGGAGAGGTGGCTGAGTGGCTGAAAGCGGCGGTTTGCTAAACCGTTATACTGGCCAAAAGCCGGTATCGGGGGTTCGAATCCCCCCCTCTCCGCCACCCTCATGTCTCCCGCGACCACGCGCATAGCGTTCCGCGAGAGCGCGGAACCATCGTGGGTCCCAAGGAGGTCAAGGAACCATGAAGCAACTCTGCAGCGTTGCAACTTTGTTCTGTTGCGTTGGGCGGCTTGCAGTATTTGGGCTGGCGTGGTCCTCACCGCCAGCGCGTAGCGAATTCACCACCTCGCTGAACCATGGATCCGTCACGTCTAGCTCTACGACTGGGCAGTCAGCACTCCATGCCGCCGCCTCTGCGCCACGCCGAGTGAAACGCTCGGAGGCCTTCTTGGGCGTGCATTTCGACTTTCACGCGAAGGCCACCGACACCAACATCGGCGCGCGAACCACTCCGGAAATGGTCGCGGCGATCCTCGACAAGGTTCGCCCGGATTACATTCAGATCGACTGCAAGGGCCATCCTGGGTATGCGAGTTACCCCACGCGCCTGGGCAATGCGGTTCCCGGAATTGTAGGGGATCCGCTGCGTATTTGGCGCGAAGTCACGGCCCAGCGAGGCGTCGCGCTTTACGTTCATTACTCCGGCGTGTGGGATTCGCACGCCGCTGCCATGCACCCGGAATGGGCCGCTCGCAACGCCGATGGCAAGCCGAACCCCCGGGCCATGTCCGTATTCGGACCTTACGTGGATCGGTTATTGATTCCCCAGCTCCGGGAGTTGGCCGGCGACTACGGAGTGGATGGCGCCTGGGTGGACGGCGACTGTTGGGGTGTGACGCTCGATTACTCCGACGACGTAGTCCGAAGTTTTTGCGCTCGTGCCGGCGCCGACCGCGCACCTCGCGGGCCGCAGGAACCGTTTTGGCAAGAGTGGAAAGAGTTCAACCGCGAAGGCTATCGGGCCTATCTACGTCGCTACGTGGAGGCCCTGAAGATCTCGCACCCGGAATTCGAGATCGTCAGCAACTGGGCCTTCAGCGACCATATGCCCGAGCCAGTCAGCGCGCCCGTGGCCGCGTTGTCGGGAGATTTCGCGCCGGACGACAGCGTCAACTCGGCCCGGTTCACCGCGCGCTGTTTCGAGAACCAAGGCCGTCCGTGGGACCTGATGTCGTGGGGGTTCAGTCGGAAAACGTGGCGCGCCAAGCCAGCTGTCCAGTTAATGCAGGAGGCCGCGGTGGTCCTGTCGCTCGGTGGAGGTTATCAGGTCTACTTCACGCAGGAGCGCGATGGTGCGGTACGGTTGGAAAAGCTCGACCCGATGGCGGAGGTCGCGCGGTTCTGCCGTGTGCGGCAGGCATGGTCCCACCGTTCGGAGGCGATCCCACAGATCGCGCTGCTGTACTCCCGCGCGGGACACTACTACGAGTCTTCTCGCTTGTTCCATCCCTCGGGTAGTGGCGGCAGTGGGATTCTGCGTTCGGCGCTCCGCGCACTCCTCGGCGCGCGTTGGGGAGTGCAAGTCGTCAGCGAACATCATGTGCAAGGCAAGTTCGATCGTTGGCCGCTCTGGGTCGTCCCAGGCTGGACATATCTCGAGCCGCAGTTCCGCGCCGAACTCAGTGACTACATCCGGCGGGGCGGGGCCGTGGTGCTCATCGGCGACGGGCCCTCCCGGCTGTTCGAAAACGATATTCGTTCTGCATCGGCACGTGGCCGAGTCGTAGGGGCGCCCGGTGCCGAGTTGGTGGAAGCGGTCCGGCACCTCTGGCCCGACCCGATCGTCTCCGTGGAAGGGCCCGGTTGCGTGGATGTCAGCCCCCGCCGAATTCGCGGCACGCGGGTGATCCATCTGGTCAACACTGGGGGGCCACATGAAAACCCGCCGCCCGGGGGGGTCACGCACATTCCCCCAGCAGGACCGTTAACGGTGACGATCCGCTGCTCGCGTGCGCCCAAATCCATCACCGCGCAGCCCGAGGGTCAACAGCTCGAAGTGACCTGGTCGGAGGGTGTGGCGCGGGTGGTTCTGCAGCGACTGGACCTACACACTATCCTGGTGGTGGAAGAATGAGCAGGACCAAGCGTGCGGGACAGGCCTGACCGATTCAAGCGAGGTTAGAGCCCCCGAACCGAAGCCAGAAAAAGTTGGAGCCAACGGTCGGATTCGAACCGACGACCAGCGCATTACGAATGCGCTGCTCTGCCAGCTGAGCTACGTTGGCCTCGCCCATGGTTGAGCTTAGATCACTGTACCCAACTGTCAAGTGTGGTCTCGTTGCATGTGCGACGTTCGCGCTCGAGCAGAAAAAAGGAACCTAAGCGTTGTAGTGGACCGTCAGCGGCCACATGGGCGGCACGGGCCGTTCCCCGCGCGATGGCGCTGTTCCGGCCACCGCACAGCGGAACTGCGGTCACCGCCCCTCTTCGCTCGCGTTGACGGCGCCATTCGTTTCGGACTTCGGCGTGAGGTTGACCGTGCGAACGACCGCATTTAGGATCAAACGCCCGTGGATTCAAGGAGGTTGCATGGCACGCTGGACCCGTCGGCAATGGATGGCGCGTTCTGTGGCGGCCGTGTCCGCTCCGTGGGTCGTGCCTGCGCGCGTACTCGGCCGAGGTGACGCAACGCCACCGAGTGAGTGCATCATCCTGGGTGGGATCGGCCTCGGCCACCGGGGACAAGATGTTCTCCGCTGGATGTTGCAGCAGCCGGACGTGCGTTTCGTAGCGATCTGCGATGTCCAGCGCGTCCGTCGCGAGCAGGTCAAGGCCATCGTCGAGCGAACCCAAGGCGTGGGCAGTTGCGCAACGTATCGCGATATCCGCCAATTCCTCTCGGAGCGTACGGACGTGGAAGCTGTCCTGATCGCTACCAGTGACCGTTGGCACGCGTTGGCTTCAGTGTGGGCGATGCGGGCGGGAAAGGATGTCTATTGCGAGAAGCCTTCGAGCATGACCGTTGCGGAAGGCCGTGCTGTGGTGGAGACTGCGCGGAAGTACGGGCGAGTGTACCAGACCGGCACGCAGCGCTTGAGCGCGCCGCATCATGTCACTGTGTTCGAGTTGGCGCGGCAGGGTCGGTTGGGCCGTGTGCACACGGCGTACGCGCATATCGCGGACGGGGCGACCGTGCTGAGTGTGCACTGGCGCGGCGAAGAGCCATTGCCTCCGCCCGACGAGTTGGATTGGGACGCGTGGTTGGGTCCCTGCCCTTGGCGACCGTACCATTCTTCATATGTCCAAGGCGGCTGGCGCGGTGATGACGATTTTCACACCGGGGCCATCGGCGAATGGGGCGCGCACACCATTGCCCAGTGCCTTCAAGCGATTGAACCCCCGTGCGGACCGGTTCGCATCATCCCGGCACCTAACGTGTCAGGCGACGGGTGTCGGCTCGTGTTTTCGAATGGCATCACCTTGGTTCTCGAACAGGGTAGGCGACGATGGCGAGGGGCCTGCGGCGAGTGGATTGAGGGCGACGAAGGCTACGCCGCGGCGGCCGATGGTTATTCCCAACCGCATGTGTCCTCGCCAGCCCTGTTGCGCGAGTCGTCCCGGTTGTTGTCCGCGTATCGGTTGCGCACGGGACGGGCGTTGGATCATGTACGGAACTTTCTAGATTGCATACGTCGTCGGGAGGATCCCGTGGCGAACGCCGAGGTCATGCACCGCTCAATGAGCTTGGTCCATGCAGCGAACATCGCTCAGCGCTTGCAGCGAGAACTTGTGTACGACTGGCCGAATGACCATTTTGTGGACGCGCCCGACGCCGACCGCTATCTGGCGCGCGTCCAACGTGCACCATGGACCATGGGGTGATCCATGAGAGTTCCACTTAGCTGGCGGATATGGACCGCGTGGATCGGGTGCGCCGTCGCGGTGACAATCCCGAGCTCTACGCTCGCTCTGTCCGAAGAGGAATGTTGGGCCAAGCTTCAACAACCGAATCTGCCTCGCGCGGAGTTGGTCGCGACGCTCCGTGCGTTGTGCACGGTCGCCACGACGGCCAGCGTGGCCATGGTGGAGCCTTGGCTGACCGATCCCGAACTTTCGCACATGGCCCTGTACGCGATTCACACGGTCGCAAGTCCGGTGGTGAACGAAGTCCTGCTACGGGCCCTGGAACGGAGCACTGGAGTAGTCCGCGCTGGTCTTATCGAGTCCTTGGGGCACCGCCGAGTGTCGCAGGCCGTGCCGAAGCTGGCCGCGTTGGTGTCGGTTCCGAGCACCGATGTGGAAAGCTTCACCTCCGCCGCGTTGGCGTTGGGGTGCATGGGAGGGGCAGAGGCGGCCGCGGCCCTATGGAGCGCGTACGAGCGAACCCAAGGCGGCGCGCGCGCGGTCGTGACCGAAGGGCTTCTGCGATGCATCCAAGGGACCGTAGAGTCGGGCTCGCTGACGGTAGCGCGAGAATGGACGCGTCGCCTAGAAGCTTCCAATCCGCTCCCGCACGTGCGCGCCTCGCTTGTGCGCTGGTTTCTCCGCTACGGCGAGGCGGCCGATCTCGAACGAACGCGCGTGCGGTGGTTGGGAGGGAATCCTGAGGACGTGGACTCGGTTTTGAGCTCAGTCTTGGACGATCCGAGCCCCATCCTCCCATGGCTGGTTGTGGAAACTGAAAACACAGGATTGCGACGACAAATGGCCGCCGTCCTCACACGGTTGGGAACCGCGAGTGCACGAGAACACCTGAAGAAGCTTCTCCAAGATTCGGACCCTGAAGTTCGGGCCCTTGCGCTTCGAGGGCTGTCGCGTTGGAGCGATCCCGCTGTGTTTACTGCCTTCGAAGTTGCATGGGCGGATTCGAACTCAGTCGTACGAACCGCGGTGCAGGAAAGCCTGGTCGGGTATCCCAGCGCAGATGCGGATACTTGGCTGATCGCTCGGGCGCGCCCAGAGGTGGCACCACCGCTTCGACTCTGGGCCATGGGATTGTTGGGTCAGCGGGCCACGACCAGCGCTGTGCCGGCGTTGATTGCAGGTGTCGCGGATTCCTCCGCGGACATTCGCCGCGCCGCCTGGACTGCGCTCAAGACATGCGCGACCGCCGCTGACTTGGATCTTATTCTCGGTGCCGCCCCGCGTGAAAACGGGGACGATCTGCGGCGGTTCGAATCCGTGCTGATGGCCGTGCTCGGGCTGGTATCCACGGCGGAGGTGGATGCAGCAGCTGAGCGAATCACTGCGCGCTGGAAAGATGCGCCAGAGGCCGTGCGGCCGGTTCTTTTGCGCGCTTGGCGGCGTTTGGGTGGGGCGGTCGCTCGGCAGGCGCTTATTGACCTTGCCGAGCAAGACTCCGCGTACCGTGGCGCGGCGGGCCGCTTGTTGTGCGAATGGCCTTCTTCGGATGTGTTTCCCTGGCTGTGGCGGGCGGCCACGGAGCATCCCGATCCCGCCGTGCGCCGCCAGGCGTTTCACGCCGCGATGCGGTGGATCCCCGATTTGCCGGAACCGGAGCCGCAAAAGATTGAACAACTCGAACAGTTGGTGTCTCGACTCGAATCGCGAGAGGACCGCTTGAAATGGGTCGCCGCGGCGGGTCGAATCGCCTCCCCGAAAACGCTGGAGCTCCTTCTTGAGCGAGTGGATTTGTTGAGCGAGGTCGCCGATGAACTCGCCGCCGCTGTGGCGGACTTGCTCGAGGCCGTGGGACAGAGTTCGCCGGACCTGGCGCGGCGCGCCGCCGAGGTCGCCGCCACCCGATGCACGGACGATGCTTTGCGGCGCCGTTTGCAACGGTGGCTGCGCGGTTCCTGAAACGGTGGCGAACTGTCGAGCGCCGGAACTACCGAGAAGTCCACCAGTGCCTCGGGAGATTGCGCAGCGACACGGTTGGGCGTAGCCTGATGGCATGAAACAGATCTTTCGAAGATGGTGGATCGCAGCTGTGGTTCTCGCGCTGGAAAGCGCACTGGCAGAGCAGCCCGGGACTGGGAGTACCGCCGCCGCGGAGCAGACGGAGACAAGGAGCCGAACGGAGTCGGCTCAGGCAGAGCCAAACCTGCCCCCGCCGATTTTGGAGCCGTCATCACAATCCGCTGTGCTGGCGGCGAAGTATCGGGACGACGCATCACTCGTCGGTACGTATGTCGGCGCTGCGTCGGAGGTTTGGCAACGGGCATGGGGTGGTGAGCTCCAATGGCGCCGTTGGTGGTGGTCGGAGTTCGCGTTGGCTCTCGCCGTAGGCGTTGAGCAGTGGGCGGTGGATAGTAAGACTTTGCTCATCAACCCATCGAACGTGATTCACCCGTACGTGGATGGTTCCGCGCTCGTAGTCCCAGTGGGAGTTTCGCTCGTATGGAGGCCGACCCAACTTGCCACGGACTGGGCCTGGGCCATCGAAGTCGGCTTGCGCTACGCATGGATTTCGTCCGACGCGACCGTTGCGTTTGAGTACATTGACCACTGGGGCCATCTAGCTAAGGACGAACACGAGGTGCCGTTCGATAGTCGGCTGATCGGAATCGGGCGCCTGGAGCTCAGCCGGAAGTTCGATCGTACCAGCGATTGGTCATGGGTCCTCGCAGCTGGATACCGGCTCGATTTTTCCGAAGGGGAGAAGAATTGGCTTGACATGGACATCGGAAACGACTTTGGCGGATGGACCGTAGGTTTCGGAGTGCGCAAGGAATTCAAACTCGAGGCGGTCGGGAAGTGATGGCGGGCGAGTTCGCATTGTAGCCGGGCAAATGGACGTGTCGGCGACCGGTTCCGTTCCCGTCGAAACCTCTTGGCGCCTATTCGTGGCCATCACATTGCCGGAGGACCTTCGGGCAGTGCTGGGACGCTTGCAAGAACGTTGGAAACGCTCCCGTGCGGATGTCCGGTGGGTGCGCCCGAGCCATTTTCATCTCACCCTGGCGTTCTTGGGCGATGTGCCTACAGACCGCGTGCCAGCGATTGTCGAAGCGGTCGACTCGGTGGCGGCGGGCACGAACCCATTTGAACTGCGCGTGCACGGTTGGGGTTATTTCGGTCGGGACGCCCGCCCCCGCGTCCTTTGGACCGGTGTGGACGCATCCCCCGCATTGCGTGCGCTGCACGAACGGATGCTCACGAGCCTCTCTGCCTTGGGCTTTCAATTCGAGGATCGCCCTGCGGTGTTCCACATCACCCTCGGTCGTGTGCGATCGTCCAAGGGCTTGGACGCATTGACTTTGGCCATGGCGTCTACTAAGAACGACGACGTGACCTGGGGCATCGTGCGAGTGGACCGGCTGGACCTCATGCGCAGCGAGCTGCGCCCAGAGGGGCCGGTCTATACCGTCGTGCACTCGGCCGAACTTGGGAGTTCCCATCATGGCGAAGAATCCGAAAACTGGCGCGGATGACACCTCCAAGCTGAAAGACCTTCCACCGGCGCTGGCGAATGTGCTCGCCCAAATCCAGAAGGAGTATGGCGAAGGCTCGATCATGCGGCTCGGTGCCGAAGAGCAATTGGTCCAGGTGCCCAGCATCTCGACCGGAGCGTTCACATTGGACCTGGCCTTGGGCATCGGCGGCTTGCCACGCGGACGGATCATCGAGGTCTTCGGGCCAGAGTCGTCCGGCAAAACCACCCTGGTCCTTCACGTCATCGCCAACGCACAGAAACAGGGCGGGTTGGCCGCATTCATCGACACGGAGCACGCGCTGGATCCTGGCTACGCGCGACGAATCGGTGTGAACCTGGACACCTTGCTGGTCAGCCAACCCGATTCCGGCGAGGAAGCACTGAACATCGTGGACAAATTGGTTTCGTCCAATGCGCTGGACGTTGTAGTGGTGGACTCCGTGGCCGCGCTGGCGCCGAAGGCCGAGCTGGAAGGCCAGATGGGCGACAGCTTCGTGGGACTGCAGGCGCGCCTGATGTCGCAAGCCATGCGAAAACTCACCGCCGCAATCAGCCGATCGAAAACCTGTTGCATTTTCACCAATCAAATCCGCGAGAAGGTCGGCGTCATGTTCGGCAATCCGGAAGTGACGCCGGGCGGGCGCGCGCTCAAGTTCTATGCCTCCGTGCGCTTGGACATCCGGCGGGTGGGGGCGATCAAAGACGCGACCGGCGCCACCATTGGCAGCCGCACTCGAGTCAAGGTGGTGAAAAACAAACTCGCGCCGCCCTTCACCGAAGCGGAATTCGATATCCTGTACTCCGAAGGCATCTCCTGGGCGGGGTCGGTCATGGACGCCGCGATCGCCGCAGGGTTGATCGAAAAGCGTGGCGCTTGGCTATCGTTTGAGGGACAGCAGCTCGGGCAAGGGCGCGAGGCCGCCGTGGCGGAACTCAAGGCCCATCCGGAACTGATGGATCGCTTGATCGAGAAAATCCGCGCCCAAGTCGCCAGCGGCAAAGTCATCTCTCGGGCGTCGGCCGACGGTTGATCTTTAGATCCTGCCGTGCTTGAGGACGTCCTGGATTCGGCGGGCGTTCAGGTGTCTAGCCGCTGGAAGTTCTGCAAAGAATCTCTGCAAGTCCGAGTACGCACGGCAATTCCTAAACCGGTTGCGGTTCTGGAGTCGTTCTGTCCTTTGAAAAAGGCCGAGGTCCTCGGTGTGTGGAAGTATTCGTCCGCCTTGTCGCAGACGGCTCATCGCGGCTTCATCCATCCGGAGTTTGCACGGATGGGAGCACGATGTAGCCTCCAGCGGAATCGCCGAGGAGGATTGCCTGGCCGCGTTGCCACAACCAGGCCATCGCCGCGCAGAGTGCGGCATCCACCTCGTCTTGGTTGCGAAGGTTGAGCGGCGACAAGACTCCCACCAGCTCCAATGCCCGCCGTCGTTCGGCCCACTTCTCGTGCCATCGTTCGGGCCGTCCCAGCACCACGCTGGCCACG
This sequence comes from uncultured bacterium, assembly GCA_900661335.1. Lineage (GTDB taxonomy): Bacteria > Verrucomicrobiota > Kiritimatiellia > PWTM01 > PWTM01 > CAACVY01. Next base: position 48,974 of record CAACVY010000007.1, read on the forward strand.
GCATGTGGAAACGTCTCGAAACAACATGCGGCTTCGCCGGCGTTCATTCCGGGGCAGACAAGCGGATACTCTTTCCCGAGCACCTTGTAGAGTCGCAGCCCGTTCTGCATCCAATCGTAGAACCGGCTCTGCCGAGCGCGCTCTTCTGACGGCGTGAGGAAATACCGTAGGCCCAATCTACGGAGCGCCCGCTCCGCTTCACGCGGGCCATGCGGCGGCGCCCAGGAAGACGGGGCATCCACCGCAACGGTGTGCACGTGGAACTGACCGCAGAGGGATCGAACAGCTTCCGGGTCCCGAACGCGCGTGCAGGCCACGATCCGCTGCCCGCGTAGGATCACTATGTGGAATCCCTTCCGATCGCCTCCTACATCCACGCCTGCCACCGACGTCGCCACGATGTTGGCGCCCTTTTGGATGTTGCCGTGGCGTCAAATGTCCACGCCGAACAGCGTCCGAACCGCCCAGCCGAGTCCGAAACTGATCACGGAGACCGTAAGGCTGAGAAGGGTCATTTCGAGAAACCTGGGCCCGAATGGCTGCTCTCTCGCGACCGCCAGGTAGTAATTAAACGCCGCGATGATCCCCACCGCCAACGTCAAGCTGCCCACCAACGCAGCGTACGGGTTGGCGAACACCAGGTAGGGAGTGATCAACAACAGGACCGTCCCAAGATACGTGATGCCCGTGTAGACGGCGGATTTCCAGGAGGATAGCCCGCCGCCTTCCGTCTTGACCGAGAGGTACTCCGAGGCGGCCATGGACATCGCGGCCGCTAAGCCTGTGATGGCGCCGGTCATGGCAATCAGTCGAGTCTGCCGCAGGGCCAGCGTGAGACCGGCGAGGGCCCCGGTCAGTTCCACCAGCGCATCGTTCAAGCCCAAGACGATCGAGCCCACGTAGCGAAGGCGCTCCTCGTCCAACATGGCCATCAATGCGCGTTCATGCTCGTCTTCCTCGCGCGCGATGCGTTCCACGCCGGGGATCACGTGGGCCAGTTCGCGGTAGGCGGCGCCGGTATCTGTTTCGCCGCTTTCCATCAACTTGATCGCGAAGGTGAATCCGAACAGCCGAACTAGCCAAGGGAAGACCGCCATTTTCCACCGGTAGGGAGGGACCTCGCGACCGGTCATGCGCCGCCATTCTTCGTAGTGGCGCCATTCGTCCGCCGCGAGCCGTTCGAAGACCTCCCGATTGGCCGGGTGGGTCTCTCGCGCGGCCAGCCAATGGTACAGGATCGCCTCGGTCCGCTCGTTCCGTTGGAAGGCTTCTAGCTTCGTCTGAATGCTCGAATCGAACGGCTTCATGTCGGATCCAATCTCGTAGCCGCCAAGGTGGCTTCTTGATGCGCGTCGCTCACCAGGAACGTCGTTGAACACTATAGACCGTACAGGAGCATCGGCCAACTAGACTGGTTGTGATGTTGCACTCCACACTCGCCCGAGGTGCCACGAGCTATAGTTCTGAAATTCGCCGGAGGGGGCGGCGCGCTGGGGGCGAGTTTCTCGCGCAGAGGCGGGCGCGTGACATCAATGAGGCGGGGTGGGGTATGCACGGTTGGGATGTTCGGAATGGGTCAGGAGAGAGCCAACAGCAGGTCCGGGTGCGAAGCCCGGTCGCGATCCGTTCTTAGCCCTCGTCGTTTTTCTGCGCTCGGCCCAGTAGCGCGCACCAAGTCCTTCCACCACCATCCACACCCGTGCAGCCTGCGCCAAGAGTTTCCGCACCCGAAGATACCCCCAGCTTCTCCGAACGTCCTTCGGCGTCGTTCCTGAGGGCCTCGGGTGTGCCCCCTGGCCCCTCGGTCCCCGTCCAAGCCTTGGACGAGCGCACTGGGGAATGTTCCAAGCCTTGGAAAAACTCAAGCGCGACGACATCGAGGGGTCTGTGCGGGGAGTGGTCCGCAACGGCTGGAAGAGATCTCCATGCGCGTGGAGGATGGAAGCCAGTTGGGGAACAGGGGTGGGTGCAGGCAGCGAAGCTCGAAAGGGGGCGAGCGTAGTGCGAGTTTGTGACAAGGCGTTCAGGCGGGGGCCTGACACGAAGGTAGTGGACCTGTGAGTGGAGCCGTCCAGAGAGCGGCTATGAAGAAAGTCCTGACCGTCAGCATGTGGTGGGGTTCGTCGGGGGTGAGAGTTTCGGGCCAATTATCGTGTCGGTGCGATTGGGATGGAACTATGGACCCACACTCGTGGCGCAAACAGAGAAGGCTGCCACGCTGGATCCTGGTTAGCCATGCCGACCGGGGTTCGGATGTATGCACCCAGAGCAACGCCTCCACTGGAACGTTCGATAAGTGCCATGATGCCAAAACTAGAGTCGCGCTTTCGACGCGACGGAGTCCAAGGTAGCTCTCCCCGCTCGAAATTCGCCGTCCAAGGGCTGGTCCTAACTCTGCGTGGACCTAAGCTCGCCGCAGTACAGCCGGTCACAGCTTCACGGCTGTCCTCTATCCTCCGAAGATCTTGAGTTGCCCGTGACACCCCCCGATCCTCTGGAACACCTTCAACCTTGCCCATTGACCGTGCCGACAATCTACGCAGTCTCTAATGGGCCATCACCTCAAGTAGTCCTGATTGGCTCCATCATGACTTTGACCCACAGGGTTAGGGAGGGATTGTGACCGACCCTAGTTCGGGGGCCGCCTTTGTCCCTTGGGAGCGCGGGTGGAAGACTTGAGCCTTCAGTCCAGGGCCGGCGTGGTCTTCTGATCGTGTGAGCCGGCACCCATGAACCTTATCTGCTACGACGGCAGCGCTGCGCCTGCACGGGTCCGAGGTTGATCGGAGCTGGACGAAGGTCGGCGAAGGAATGATGAAGACGATCGCGTTTGTGATGGTCGCACGCTCGAACAGACCCGCACGAGTCGCCATTCGTAGCGCCCTCCGTTGCGTTGAAGCGTGTCCGGCTCGGGCGCGTTTGTACGCACCCGCAGATTTGCGCTAACTTCAGAACGATGGGTCTGTGGAATGGCATACGCCGCGCAGTGGCCGATCTGGGCGAGCGGTGGATTCGGCGGGCCACGATGCTAAACCGCGTGGCCGCCGCGGCGGGAACGGCGTTGTGGCTCGCGGGCCGCCCCTCCACCTGGCGCCGGCCCGTTCGGTCAGTCCTTGCTCGCCAGATCCTGTTCACCGGTGTGCAGGCGATCCGTTTCACCCTGTGGGTGTCGGCCATCATCGGCCTGGCGGTGGTGCTCCAAACCCAAGTGCAGCTGAGCCAGTTTGGACAAACCGCGCTGGTCGGTCCGATTCTCGTTGCCGTCGTCGTTCGCGAGGCCGCGCCGCTATTGGTGAACTTCATCGTGATCATGCGCAGCGGTACAGCGATCGCGTCGGAGCTGTCCACGATGAAACTCACAGGACAACTCCGCATCCTGGAGGCCCAGGGGATCGACCCGTTTGTTTACTTGGCCGTTCCGCGAGCGGTGGGCGTGAGTGCGGCGGTGGTCTGTCTGACCATGTTGTTCGTGGTCACCTCGTTGGCGTTCGGCTACGTCGCCGGTTGGTTGATCGGCGCCTCGGTCGAACCGCTGGACCGATTTGTGGACGGTATCGCCGCGGCAATTTTGCCACGCGATTTCGCGAACATCCTCGCAAAGACCGTGGTGCCCGGTTGGCTGACCGGCATGATTTGCACGCTGGAAGGCGCGTCGGTGGTGGCGGCGTGGACCGAAGTGCCCCAAGCTGCCACGCGGGGCGTCGTGCGATCCGTCGCGGCGCTGTTCACCATCATCGTCGTGGTATCGCTGGTGACCTATTTGTGAGTGCGACTCGCCCCATCTTAACCGTTCTCGAAGTGAGCGTGGACGACCCGCTCGGCGGCGAGCCGTGGGCGCTGGGCTCGTTCGAGCTGCCGCCAGGACAGTGGGCGCGGGTAGACGCGGGCTCGCCATCCCGGCTGGACGTGCTGGGCGACGTGTTCTCCGGATTGCTGGGCCCGCGGGCGGGCCGCGTCGTATTTCAGGGCACTGACTGGGCCGCAGCTGGGCCGCATGCGGCTGTACAGCTCCGCGCTCACATCGGACGGGTCTTTTATTCGGCGGCATGGTTGGCGAATTTGGACGTGGATGAGAACGTGCTCTTGGCCGCGCTCTACCACACCCCGCGCCCCGAGGCCGAGTGGCAGGCGGAAGCGCTCGCGTGGGCGCGTCGGTTTGGAATGCACGCCTTGCCGACGACCCGACCGGCGGTGACGCCCGTGGCGGACCTGCAACGCGCCCAATGGGTCCGCGCACTGTTGATGCGTCCAGCGCTGTTGGTACTCGAAGAACCCGACCGCGATGTTCCGCCGTCTTCGGCGGCCGCGTTCTGGTCGGCCGTGGCCGAGCTCCTCAGCGCAGGCAGCGCGTTGGTTTGGATCACGTTGGACTCGGCCCGTCCGAACCCCGCGCCGTTGCCGGCGTGCGCGGTGCGGCGGTCCTGGCCTACGTTTCAAGCACCCCCCAAGGACGCACAGGAGGCCCGACAATGAATACCAAACCGTTTCAATTCCGGTACGTCCGCGAGATCGTAGGCGTGTTTGTCTTGCTGTGTGCTGCGATTCTGATCGTTAGCGTGGTACTGGTCGCGCGGGCGCAGCGATGGTTCGAAAAGGAGTTCGAAGTGCTCGTGCGGTTTCCGCGCGAGGGCACCTTTGGAGTTCAGCGGGGCACGCGCGTGGAAATTCTCGGTTCCAACGCGGGACGCGTCGAGTCGGTGAAGGTGGCGCCGGACGGCATCATCGAGGGCACGCTCCAAATTCGCTCCGACTACGCCCGATTCTTGCGCGAGGACTCCGAGGCGGTGGTGAAAAAAGAGTACGGCGTGGCCGGCGCGGCGTACATTGTCATCCAGGTCGGCACCGGCGCGCCGGTGGCTCGCACCGGGTTCGTGTTGCCGATCCGCAAGGATACTGAACTGCTGGAGATGGTGCAGTCCGTGGTGGAACAGATTCAGGGTGCCGTGTTGCCGGTGCTTCGCGAGGTCGAGCAGACGTTGGCCGAGTACCGTGGACTGGCCAGCGATCTGCGTCGGCCGGACCATCCGTTGCAGCAGTTGTTGACGAACCTCAACGCAATCGCAGTGGGTCTGCGCGACGGCGAAGGAACCGTGGGACGGTTGTTGAAGGACCCCGCAATCGCCGACGGTGTAACGTCGAACCTGGTGCAACTGCATGGGGTGCTACGGCAGGTGGAGCAGGCGATGACCCAGGTCCAGACGGTTCTGAAGAATCTGGAAACCGCATCCGGGGCGATTCCGGAAATTGCCGAAACGGTTCGCCAGGAGATGCGCGACGTGCCGGGCCTGGTGGTGCAAGCTCGCGCGACGCTGGAGACGACGGAGCAGTTGTTGGCGGGACTGCGGCGCCACTGGTTGCTGCGCGGGGCGATGAAGCCGGATATGCATCTGGAACCGCTCTCCGCTGCCGAAGCAGTGGAAGGGAGGACTGGTTCGCCATGAAACGACTGTGGAAACTTCCGCTGCACCGTACATGGGGGGTCTGGCTCTGCTTGGCCGGGGCTTGGGTGCTAAGTGCGTGCCGTTCCACGCAGCCAGCGGAACGAGCTCCGATGGTTCACGCCGATGTGCACGACTTGTGCACCTTGGCCCGCCGAGCGTGGGAGCGGGGGCAGGCGAGCGTTGCGGCTGGGTTGTACGAGCGCGCGTTGCAACGTGCGCGCGGTTTGGACGACGCGGGCGGTATCTTGGTGGCCGCCACCGGTTTGGCCGTCTGCCGCTTGGAAATTGGGGATTCGCACGGGGCGCGGCGGGCCGCGGCGGAGGCGCGGTGGTCAGCTCAACGGCTTGGAAGCGATGAGAGCAATGCACGCCTGTTGGAAGCGCGCGCGCTCGCGCAAGAAGGCCGGCACCGCGAGGCCGCTTCGGTCGCCCGCGAGGTACTCACCCGGCATTCGCGGGGACCGCTGGCTGCGATGGCGGCCGTAATCGTGGCCCGCGACGCCCTGCTTCAGAACGACGAGCCCACGATCCGAGCGATGCTGGACTTGGCACGGCGCGCGGCGCTGGCGGACAGCCCTGCGGCCCTCCGGGCGTCGATCGCTGAGATCCAGGCGATGAACGCTGCGCAGAAAAGCGATTGGCCCGCCGCCGCGGTGGCTTGGGAGGAAGCCGCGCGGCAGTGGAGTGCGACTGGGCGGGCCAGCGCGGATGTGGTCCGCTGCCTCGCGGAAGCGGCGCGCGCCCATGACCAGGCCGGCGAACGCGGTGCGGCGGCCGCGGCGTGGTACCGCGCGGCCGTCGCAGCGCCGCCGGATGACTCGGCCGAGGCCTATGCGCGCGCGGCCCGCGAGCGGCTGGACGCAGTCGAATCCCCCGCGCTGAGAGACGCCATTCTTGCTTTGGAGATGACGGGCCACAGTTCGCACCCTTCACCATCGGGAAAGGAGCCGTGAACATTTGCGAGCGCTTGCTGCGCGGATGGCACGGGTCTTCGCGTCGCTCGGGAGGCTGGTGCTTGCCTGGGTCCTCGCCGTGGCCGTGTTGTTGATAGGCGCCAAATTGACTGGCTACGCCGATCGTCAGTTTTACTACCCTGACCATGTGGTGTATGGCACGCCGGCCGACCAAGGCCTTCGCTACGACGACGTCTGGTTTGAAAGTTCCGACGGCACGCGGCTGCACGGATGGTTCGTGTATGCCGTAGGGCCGGCCACGGCGACCGTCATTCACGTGCACGGTAACGCGCAGAACATGACCGCCCATTTCTCCTTTGTGGATTGGCTGCCGCGGCGTGGCTTTCATGTGTTCGCCTTCGACTACCGCGGATACGGCGCATCCGACGGGCATCCAGATCGAGCGGGTGTGCATCGCGACGTGGCCGCGGCGCTCGGCGCAATTCGCCGCTGGCCGCACGCCACGCCCGACCGCATGGTGGCGCTGGGGCAAAGCCTCGGCGCCTCGGTGTTGTTGACGGTCCTCGCCCACGAACGCGGGCATGGGATTCGCGCCGTCGTGGCCGACTCTGCATTTTTCTCTCATTCTGCGATCGTGGCGGACCACCTTGGACGGTTTGGAATTCCGGCGCGTTGGCGGTCGCCGTTGGCACGGTGGTTGATTTCCGACGAGTACAGTCCCGGGCCCGTGGTGGCACGCTTAGCACCGGTGCCGGTCGTGTTTTTCCACGGCACGCGCGATCGGATCATTCCCTGTGAGCACTCGCGGCGGTTGTACGAACATGCGGCCGAGCCTCGGCAGTTGTGGCTCGCCCAAGGGTGCGACCACACGGAGGCAATCCTCGAGCCCGCGTGGCAGAACCGCATCGTCCAATTCTTCCTTCTTGCACTGGACTCGGCAGAGCGGCCCGAAGCTTCTACGATGGTATCGGGTGCGCGAACGGAGCGCTGACGCTCCGGTTTCGCAGCCGTTAGCGCGACTTTGGGACGGCGCGGGAGTTCACCCAGCGAGACATGGCGCAACGGAACCGTCGGTAGCGTTCGCACCCCAGGGGGGCCTTCCAGGCTTTGGACGGAGTCGCGTCATCGCCGTCCAAGGGTTGGACACGCCCGGCGCGCGAGCAGCCATCGCTGGACGGGCCTCTCACGCTCGGAACCTGTTGCGGGCGCATGTCGGACGACGATACGGAGTCGT
>CAACVY010000008.1 GCA_900661335.1 uncultured bacterium
TAAAAAGTAGAACTTGACAGACGCGCTTTCAGAGAGGATTGGACGAAATGGCCGCAGGCGGGTCCAAGGCTTGGAAACCATACCACGCGCGTGGCTTGGGCTCGGCACGAAGGGAATGGTACGCACGGCCCGGAGGATCGCACCGGGCGCTCGTGCAAGAACTCAATGTGGAGACGAATCGCGTGACGACGCTGCCCCCGCCGAGCTCGGAGCCGCGGCTTCGCCGTTGCCGCTGGCGCGCACGGCGAGCACCGCGCCGGTGACCAGCAATACCGCTGCGGGATAGAACGGTGGGCTTGGCGTTTCGCCGGTCCAGCACCACGCCAGCACGCTGGCGAAAATGAATTGCGTAAGGTTGGCGAGCGTGACGGTTTGCGAACGCAAGTGACGCACTGCGTACATAATGGCACTGTGTCCGATGACCGTAGGCCCCAACGCCAAACCGCCGGCGGCCCAGATCTCGCGCGTCCAGTTCACGGGTTGCCACGGTCGCATGAGCGCGAACGGCACGCAGGTCAGCGCGGCGACGGCGTACAGCGGGACCACATATAGCCACACGCCCGGAATGCCGCGTCTCGTACGTCCAAGCACCAAGTAGGCGGCGAAAAACACCATCGAGCCCAGGCAGATGAGATCGCCCGGCAAGGTGTTACGGCCGAGGCGGAGGTCGCCGCCGACCAGCGTAACCACACCCGCCAGCCCGAGCAGCGTGCCGATCAACTCGGGTTTGCGCAGCCGTTCGCCCAGCCAAGCCGTCGCAAACCAAGGCACGATGGCCGGCGCAAGGTTCACAAGCAAGGTGGCATTGGCCACCGTGGTCATGCGCACGCCGACAAGGAAAGTCATGAAATGAATCCCCAACACCACCCCCGGCACCGCCGCCGCCCGGGCCGCCGTCCATGCCGTGCGCCCGCCCAGCCGGCATGCCTCGGCCACCCACATCGGCAGTAGAACCAGCGCCGCGACTCCCACGCGGAACATGGACAAGTGAATCGGATCCATACGGCTGGCCTGAATGAGGTTGGCCGCCGTAGCGCACACGACGATGCCAACAAACAACACGATTAACGCTCGAGTCATGGGCACGGGTGCGAAACTTGCGCTGTTCAGAGCTGCTGGCCGATGCACCACAGGGTCTGACTGCCGCGCAGCAGAAGACGGCGCCCGAGGGGCACGGGCGTGGCACGCATGGGCTCGGCCATGGGAATCCGCGAGACGAGACGAAATTCATCCCGCAAAGAAGCCACAAACACGACCCCGTCCTCGCGCACTGCGTACAGGTGATCGCCCGCCACCAGCGGCGAAGCATAGAACGGCACTGAACTCCGTTCTAGGAGGCCCACCCATTCCGTGCTTCCGTCTTCGGGCCGAATACATTCCACTTGATGTCGGTCACGCAGCAACAGGATTCGCCCGTTCCACACCACAGGCGTGGGTACGTAACTGCCCGTATCGGTGCGAACCCAGCGATGAGCCCGCGTGGTAACCTCGCCGTCGCCAACCAGGTCCACAGCAAACAGTCGCTGGCCGCGTCCGTAAGGCACCACAATGCGTTCCCCTACTCGTACCGGTGAAGCTACGGGCGGCCAGTTGGGGCGTTGGTCTGGATTGAAGCCACCACAGTCCCAGAGGACGTGCCCATCCCGAGAATCATGCAGCGTCAAGTGTTCGGCGTTCCACACCAGGACCACATCCCGTCCACGAAACTCGAAAACCATCGGCGTGGTGTACCCTTGATCGGCTTCGTAGGCACAGGGATAGGCCCGGGGAACTCGCCACACCAGCCGACCGCTCTCGCGCTCCCACGCGGCCAAGTAAGAACGCGGGCCGTTCATCACGGAGAGAACCACAAGGTTCGAAACCAGTACGGGAGAGGTCCCCACATCCCACACCAGTTCGTCCGGCCCGAACAGCTCCTCGATATTCACTCGCCACCGAAGTTGCCCATCCAAGGTAAGCGCGGCGAACGTCCCGCTTTTGAAATACACCCACACCAAGTGACCATCCGTGACCGGCGACGGATTACAGCTCGATGCCGAACGATGTTTAGGTGGACGGGATGGTCCCAAGCGCGTCCGCCAAAGCTCTCGTCCTTGAAGGTCCAAGGCCAACACGCCGTCCTGCCCGTCCATCGCTACGGTCAGAACGATGCGATCATCCCAGACCACTGGCGTTGAGTTGCCCGGCCCCGGGAGCGCAACTTTCCAGGCGATGTTGGAGGTCGGACTCCAGCCGGTCGGCAACGCAGTCTCCACCACGGCGTTGCCGTTCGGCCCCCGCCACTGCGGCCAACGCGGCGCAGGGGCGGCAGCGTCCGGCCACCCGCTCTGGATCCCCAGACCCAGCAGTCCTACCATCGCAAACCGTCGAACGCTCATGAGTTCACCTACGATGGAGCTTTGAGACTACGGGTTTATGCAGCTGTGTCGAGCCGGTTCGAACCCTTCTGCGCGCCGAGCCCTCTTATTGCGCACCGAACCCCTGGGCAGGTCCCGCGGACGCTCATGGGGCCCAGTGGCGGCGCTGCGCGAGTTCCGGCCTACATTTCCTGCCAACGGCCACGAACCGCCGAGTTCGGAGGATGTTCTCGAACTTCGCCGCGTTCGCGCGTTTGACGAAATGCCTGGACCAGTAGCAGAATGCTCTGTCCCGGGCCGTCGAGTGGCCGAGGAACGAAGACACGAGGAAAGGAATCGCATCCATGGCAACAATTGACTTCGGTGGTGTCAAGGAAACGGTCGTTACGCGTAAAGAGTTTCCGCTGTCCCGCGCCCGGCGGGTCTTGAAGGACGAAACCGTGGCCGTGATCGGCTACGGCGTTCAAGGCCCCGCCCAAGCCCTGAACATGAAGGACAACGGCATTCGGGTCATCGTGGGGCAGTCCAAGAAGTTTCCGAAGGACTGGGACCGCGCGGTGGCCGACGGCTGGGTGCCGGGCAAAACGCTGTTCGACATGGAAGAGGCCTGCGAGCGGGGTACAATCATCGAGCTCTTGGTCTCGGATGCGGCTCAGCGGATCGTATGGCCGACGATCCGGAAGTACCTCACGCCGGGGAAGGCCTTGTACTTTTCGCACGGATTTTCCATCACCTATCGCAAGTATACCGGCGTGATTCCGCCCAAAGACGTGGACGTGATCATGGTGGCCCCGAAGGGCTCCGGCCTGAACGTCCGCCGCAATTTTCTGAGCGGCGCAGGGATCAACTCCAGTTATGCCATTTTTCAAGACGCGACGGGCCGCGCAGTGGAGCGGTGTTTGGCGTTGGGCATTGCAATCGGGAGCGGGTATTTGTTCCCGACCACGTTCGAACACGAGACCATCAGCGACTTGGTCGGCGAGCGCGGCGTGTTGATGGGCGCACTGGCGGGCATCATGGAAGCCCAGTATGACGTGCTCCGCGCCCACGGCCACACGCCGAGCGAGGCGTTCAACGAAACCGTCGAAGAGCTGACGCAGAGCCTCATCCGGTTGGTGGACGAAAAAGGTATGGACTGGATGTTCGTCAACTGCTCGGCGACGGCGCAACGAGGCGCGTTGGACTGGAAACCTCGGTTCAAGAAAGCGGTGATGCCGGTGTTCAAAGAACTCTATCAACGCGTCGCCGACGGCCGCGAGGCGCGGCACGTGATTCGTACGTGCAGCCAGCCGGGCTACGCCGAACGCGTGGCGCGCGAGTTGGCCGCGATTCGCGATTCCGAAATGTGGCGCGCCGGGGCCGCGGTTCGGGCCCTGCGGCCTCGCGAACCAGCTCGAAAGATCTCCAAGAAGACCAAGGGCGTGGGCGGCCGCACGTATTGAAGCACCCAACGGCGGCCGAAGGGGTTGGATATATGTCGCGGGCGTTGCTGCTGGAAGCGATTCGAAACCGCACAACGCCGCGCCCGGCCTGGGTGCCGTATGTGGGGTGTCATGGCGGCGCGCTCATCGGAAAATCGGCGCGGGACTACCTTTGCTCGGCGGACTTGTTGGTGCAGGGGCTGACCACTGCCGTAGCTTTGTACCGACCCGACGGCTTGCCGGTGATGTTCGACCTCCAACTCGAAGCCGAGCTCTTGGGCTGCCGCTTGCATTGGTCGGACGACACTCCACCCTGTGTGGTAGACCACCCGCTTGAACAAGGGTCCATTGCGCAACTTCCGCACTTCGAAGCGGGGGGCGGGCGAATGGCGGAAGGGCTGCGCGCGCTCGAGATTCTCCATACACGGTTCGGGGACGAACTCGCGTGGTACGCGTTGGTGTGTGGCCCTTTCACGCTGGCCAACCATTTGCGCGGTAACCAGCTTTTTCTCGACATGTGTGATGAGCCTGCGCGGGTCCATGAGTTGATGGCGTACTGCACCGAAATCGCCTGCGCCTCCGCCCAAGCCTGGATGGACGCCGGCGCGGACGTCGTGGCCATCGTGGATCCGATGGTCAGCCAGATCTCCCCGAGCGATTTCCAGCAGATGGTCCAGGCGCCACTGAACCGAGTCCTGGACTTTGTCCGCCTGCGCGGCCGTCCGGTCTCCTTGTTCGTGTGCGGCGACGTCAACCCGAACCTCGAAGGGCTGGCAGCCACGCACGCGGACAACCTCTCGGTGGACGAGCAGGTGCCCATGACGCGGCTTCGGGAAGTCTGCCAGCGCGCTGGAAAATCCTTCGGCGGCAACCTGCGCCTGACGGCCACGTTGTTGCTGGGTCAGCCCGACGACGCGCGCCGCGAAGCCATTGAGCGGATGGATGCGGCAGGAACCACTGGGTTCATCCTTGCACCGGGTTGCGATCTTCCTTACGCGACTCCGCCCGCGAACTTGCGCGCGGTCGCGGAAATGGTGCACGACCCCTACGCGCGCGAAACCGCCCGGGCCCTGCTCGCACAACGAGCGGAAGACCACTACGAGGACGTTCAACTGCCCGATTACGCCGCCGCGGACGGGGTGGTATTGGATGTGATCACGCTCGACTCGACCTCATGTGCGCCCTGTCAGTACATGATGGAGGCTGTGCGCCGTGCCGCCGAACGCAGTGGCGTGCGGTGCTACATCAACGAGCACAAAATCAAAGTGCGTCAAGGACTCGGCGTCATGTATAAGCTCGGAGTCCGCAACTTGCCCAGTGTGTGCATCGACGGCGAAGTGCGGTTTGCTTCCCTCATTCCTGACCCCAACCAATTGGTCGCCGCGATCCGAGAAGCAGCTGCGCGACGAGGTCTGCACCGTCCATGACGCCCATCATTGTCGTCGCCGGCTTTGTTGGTAGCGGCAAGACCACGCTGCTCCGGCGGCTGCACGAGAACGCAGGAGGCCGGCGGATTGTGTTTTTAGTGAACGAGTGGAGCGGTGCGGAAGTGGACGCCCATACATTGCGGGCGGATGGTGCCCAGGTGATCGAGTTGCCGGGCGGAAGCCTCGTGTGTCGTTGCCTGGCACCGGCATTTCTCGACCAGTTGCTCCGCATGGCCGAGGAGTCGGCTCGCATGCCGCTGGACGGCGTGGTGATCGAAGCCAGCGGCCTGGCCGACCCGAAACCCCTTCCGGCGTTGCTCCACGAAGCCCGTCTCGATCGCTTTTACACGTTGCAGACCGTGGTCACCGTTGTGGATCCCCGACGGGTCGTTCGGTTGGCCCAAACGTTGCCTGTGCTGGCCGCCCAAGTAAAAACTGCCGACCACGTAGTGCTCAACAAGTGCGATCTTTGCGACGCGGCGACGCTGGACCAAGCGGAGCAATGGGTCCGCTCACATCACTCCAAGGCGCAAGTCCACCGATGCGTGTACGCGGCATTGCCGTTCGACGTGTGGTGGAAGGGCACCAAGGCTCACGCGGAGGGAGGAGCAATCCCCGTACGGCGTGACGAATCCTTCGAGATCGTGCCGTTGTCTGTGGCCGAGGACATCGTTCCGGAGCGCCTAGCCGAGGCGTTCCAATGGCTACCCGATGGATGGCTGAGAGTCAAGGGGTTCGTCGTCCGCGAAGGGAGAACTTGGCGGGTGGATTGGGACGGCATGACGGCTATGGTTCAGCCCGTGCGCGGCTCGCCTCCGCCGGCCCCACAACTGGTCGCGGTGGTTCAACGCTCGGTCGTAAACCAAGCAAGCGAACGGTGGACTGAGGTACTGCGTCGCGCTTCGACTCTAGAGACAGGTGGGTGAAGATCCCGACGGTCCCATGGGCCCGGACTTCCACACATTTGCGCGGGCCGCAGCTACGGATGGGTCGCTTGCCCATGGACCGAGCGCATGACCCATTGGACCACCTGTCGGGTCGTTGGGAATACCGGAACAAACCGGCCCGGACACTTGCACCGCCTTGGGCGCGCGTGTAGGCTAGATACCGGCCTGACAACCGTGCTCGGGTGGTGGAATGGCAGACACGCATGTTTGAGGGGCATGTGCCGAAAGGCGTGGGGGTTCAAGTCCCCCCCCGAGCACCAAACCTAACCTAGCCGCCAGACGAGTGACGAGTACCATGGCCTCCTCGCTGAGTGTCGAACAACTTTCGCACAGCTTCGGTGAACGGGTCGTGTTACAGGATATCACGCTCGACGTCGCACCCGGAGAACTCTTTTTCCTGCTCGGTCCCAGTGGCAGCGGGAAGACTACGTTGTTGCGCTGCCTGGCCGGCTTGTGCCAGCCGGACCGCGGGCGCATTCGGCTGGACGGCCAGGACATCACCGACCTGCCACCGCATCGTCGTGCCATGGCCATGGTGTTCCAGTCCTACGCGCTGTGGCCCCACATGACCGTGTGGGACAACGTGGCGTTTCCCCTCCGCATGCAACGGCGTCCAGCGTCGGAAATCCGAGAGCGCACCGACGAAGCCTTGCGGAAAGTTCGGTTGCTCGATCGCGCGCAGGCCCGCCCCGGTGAACTCTCGGGAGGTCAGCAGCAGCGCGTGGCGTTGGCGCGCGCGTTGGTGGCCGCCCCCAAATGCCTGCTGCTGGATGAGCCACTCTCCAATCTCGATGCGCGACTCCGCCTGGAGATGCGCAACGAAATTCGCCGGCTGTGCAAAGAGCTAGGGCTGACCACGGTGTACGTGACGCATGATCAAAAAGAGGCCATGGCCATGGCGGACCGGCTGGCCGTACTCCACGAGGGGCGCTTGGTTCAATGCGGCGAGCCGGATGAACTGTATCGTCGGCCCGCCAACCGGTTCGTCGCCCAATTCATCGGCGAGGCGAACCTGCTCCCGGGCACGGCGGTGGACGTGAATGCGTCGCGCGTGGTGGTCCGCACCGCGTGGGGGGAGTGGGTGAGTGAACCCAGCGGCTGGAACGGCCCGAGCGGGAGTTCGGTGACCGTAGCGGTGCGCCCAGAAGTCATCCGAATTTGTCCCACGCGACCGACAGTTGAGTCAGTCAACACAATCGCGGGCGTAGTCGAAGACACAAGTAGCCTCGGCGAGGTCACACGGCAACGCGTGCGAGTGGGGCCGCCGGACCAGCCTCTGCATCTAGACGTATACGAGCTACGCCCGACCGTCCAGGTCCGTGAGGGCCAACCGGTGAAAGTCTGGCTGTGTGTGGACCCGGCCGACGTCATCGTGGTCGGCGACTGACTTCGATTTTCCGCGCAAATGGAGCGCGTTGGAATCGGCCCGGAGTCGCGGCCATAGGCGGCCGATTCCCAAGGGCACGGGTCTTTGCCTAACCGCGAGCTAGACTCGCAACCACAGCGCGGCCCGAAGTTGGATAGTGGTCCGCACGCGTTGCGAACCAGCTGGTTCTCATGGTCCAGGAGGGACTCGGTGATTGCTCAGGAGGGGATGGTGGTCGCGTCAGAGTCGTGGAGGTGGAGCTCACGACGACGGGGAGCCTTGGGCCGATCGGATCTCAGCCGTCAACCTGCGCGAAGGTGTACGCGTGGATCCTTCTCCAGCGGCGCTGGTGCTCAAGCCCGAGCAATGAGTACCCGGAGAGGGTGGCGAACGAACGCGGAAAAACCCACGGCGAAGAACTGCTGGCGCGGCACGTCTAGAAGCCTACACGCGGAGGATGCTGAGCCCAGCGATCGGCACGTCCATCGCCAACCCGACGTCGAAGTGGCAGTGGTCGGGGCACTGAACGATGCCCTCGGAAACGTTCCGCAGCTAGCCGAAAAAGCAAGAAGGCCGACGGACTGCGTCGGCCCAAATTGGTAGCGGGGGCTGGATTTGAACCAGCGATCCCGCCCGTTGGGCGGGATTATGAGCCTGACGGTGAGCTAGGCTTGGACTGGGGTGCTGCAAAGCGCGCTGGATCCAGCCCGGTGAGTTTCCAGAAACCACAACCGCATTTCTGGCGCTTGAGAGTTAGTTCGAAGCGGCGGGCGTCGGAAAGAGAATCGAACGCACGCTGAAACGCCAGCTGCCAAGAACCGGCGTAGCGGCGGGTCCAGAAAGAGCGGCCTTGGTTGTGCTGGGCGAGGCGGCGCTGGACGTCGTCGGTGAGGCCGATGTAGAAGCGGCGGTGGTCAGGGGACCAGAGGACATAGACCCAGTACTGGCTAGGCGGAACCATGTGAACGGAAAGCCGACGGGCTAAACCGCCGGCCGTGAAATTGGTAGCGGGGGCTGGATTTGAACCAGCGATCCCGCCCGTTGGGCGGGATTATGAGCCTGACAGCGTCATGCTGCCCAACCCAGTCAGCGCCCACAATCCACGACTGCATCATTAAACATGATGGCCGACGGACTGCCGTCGGCCCAAATTGGTAGCGGGGGCTGGATTTGAACCAGCGACCTTCAGGTTATGAGCCTGACGAGCTACCGGGCTGCTCCACCCCGCAATCTCAATGTGAGTGTACTCCCCTGCTCCGTGCTTTGCAACCCCTCACTTCTTCAGCCATCCTTGCTTCTGAGCGAACGCCCGCAACGCCTCCAAATGTGGCTGCAAACCCGGAGCAATTTGGAATCGGACCAAGTAGTCCAAGTCGTTCAACACGCCCGTGATCTCCCCTTTACGGGCTTCCGCGGCGGCGCCGGAGAGTTGACTGACTTCCTGTACATAGGCGGCCACCATGGCGGTCCCGCGTTCGAGCGTGGCGGGATCAGCGACATAAATCAGCGACTCCAACAGCCGCCGCATTCCGTCCACCTTTTGACCTGCCTTCAGCATCTTTTCCGCATCTTCGCGTACCATTCGGGCGGTCTCTGCGCGGCGGGCGGCGATCGCTTCCTTTTTGCGGTAGGGCCCCGTGGTGTAATCGCCTTCCGGCGGTGGAATCTCCCGAATCCAGATGTTGCGGAACTGCACCGGATTGCCGTGGTCTTGGAGCTTCAGGGGCAATTTCTCTTCGTGCCGCTTGGGTTGCGTTCGCCGGCGGTGGGTGGACACGCCTTCGAACAGCCAGTGGTCCTGCACGAGCACGCCGTTGTGAAACACCGTGATGGACCCCGGGCGCACCAAGCGGTCACCTTCCCAACGCGGTTGGTGGAACACGATGTCGTAGGTTTGCCACTCACCCGGTTTCCGACTGGCGTTGACCAGCGGAGGGTTCTCCGCGTAGATGGAGCCGGCCATTCCGTCCGGATAGGTATCGTTTTCCCAGCTATCCAGCACCTGGAGCTCGTACGTTCCCATCAAGAACACGCCACTGTTGCCACGGCCCTGGCCGCTGCCTTCGATCACGGTGGGCGTACGCCACTCGATGTGAAGTTGGCAATCCCCAAAGGCTCGCTTGGTTCGGATCATGCCCTTGCCTTTGACGACCTCCATCGCTCCATCCACAATTCGCCACGGGCACGGCGAGCCGTCTTTGTCGGAGACCCACTCGTCCAAACTGGTGCCATCGAACAACACGATGGCATCCGAGGGCGGTTGGCCCGGCGTGGCACCGGGGATCACGACGGGCGGACGAGGTCGGTTCATGTCGTGCACAGCCCACGCATGTAATTCGTCCGGCGGGTCACCGTACAGTGCAGCGTACGCACAGCTCACGAGGATGCTTCCTGTTGCGATCATCCACACCCGTTTGTGCATTTGAACCTCCTGTCGAACGTATCGAAACACTCAGGTGCGAATGGTACCCGATTGAAATTTCCAAGCAAGCCACTTCCGCCCTAGGTCACTTCCCCAAACCTCCGCCGGAGGAACTCGTGGTAATGTGCGCAGGGATCATTGCGGAAGGTGAGGTGCCGAAGCATCGGAAAGCCGCGATCGAATCGTTCGCATGGCATGCCACACCCGCTGTTGCTGCGCTCGCGGCCACCGACGAAACGGCCGGCGGGCCAGGGCAGCGTTGCTGAACTCCACTCGGCCCGTGATTTCCTCTCCGACCCATGGCGGCAACCGTACACGTGCGTTCAGCGACGGCAGCTCGACTTCGGCGATCACCAAGCCACGGTTGTCCCCCTCGAACACATCCACCTCCCACCGACGCCCTCCATAGCGGAGCGTATATCGCCGCTTCACCACCCGTCCAGCACAGCCAAGACTGCACACCAGCTCCCTCGCCATGGAGCGCGGGATTTCTACCTCGTACTCGTGTCGCACGTCCGTCGAAGCCGATCGCTTGACCGTCAACCATGCGGTGCGGCGGTTCCATCGCACCCGCACCACGACGTCCCTTCGGCACACAGGCACATAGGCTTGCCACAGCCGTTCGCCTTTGCGCCCGGCCACCACCCTGGGATCGGCCAAAAACCTTCGTTCGATCTCTGTCCCCATGGTTCCAGGTTGACAGTCTATCTCACCGGCGGCAAGCTCAACGGCCCCATGAGTTCGAGTGAAACTCTTTCGTGGATTCAAGACGTACGCGCACGCACGCGCCGCGTCGCACACGTGGCCTGGATCGTGGATTCGCCCTGGCTTCCGGGCTATGCGGGGATGTCCACTCTACGGTTTTATTTCGACTCCACCAGCTGGTTCGAGGCCTACCGGCGCGCCCACCAAGACCTCGCCGGCGCCCTACTCATCCCGGACGCGTGGGTCGAACTCGGGATGGCGGCGGAACCCTCGGCATTTGGATGCCCCATTCGCTGGCACCGAAACCAACCTCCCGACGTGTTGCCCCATCCCGGCGGGCTGGCGGCTCTGGCCCAAGCCCCAGTGCCCGACGTCGAGCGCGACGGATTGCTCCCGGTGATCCTAGAAGCCTACGAACGCCTCGCGCCGATCGCCAGCTCCGCGGGCTTTCCACCGCGCATGGCCGCCGCGCGTGGTCCCTTGGCCGTGGCCGCGCACTTGCTGGGACCGACCGAGTTTCTGCTCGCCACTCAGCTGGAACGGACCGCCGTCCACGACCTTCTGGAACGGACTACGGAACTCGTCCTCCAGTGGCTGAATGCCCAGTTGTCCCGGATGCGTGAGCCGGTCGGCATTTTGCTACTGGACGACGTGGTAGGGTTGCTGGGGCCCGAAGACGCTGCGGAGCTGGCGATCCCACGGCTGCGGCGGATCTTCGCGGCGTTCCCACATTTGCTCCGCGTGTACCACAACGATACGCCCAACCCCGCCGTGTACGATCTCTTGCGTGACATCGGCATGGACATGTTCAACTTCTCGCACGAAGTACCGATCGCGGAAGCCCGCCAGCGGCTAGGACCCGACGTCGTCCTGATGGGCAACTTGCCGCCGGTGGACCTCTTGGTGCGAGGCACGCCAGAGCAAGTCCGGAACGCCGTGCAAGGATGGTGGCCCGAGGCGGTCGCCGCGGCGCCCGCGATCGTCTCGGCTGGCGGCGGTGTATCCCCGGGCACTCCGGTGGACAACCTTCGCGCTGTCATTGAAACCGTCCGCGGCCTTGCGGGCTGAGAGATTCAGGCTTTTCAACCTCGCTGTCCTCGCGCTAATTGGACGGCAAACTTCAACCGCGCGAATGCGGCCGCGGTGGAAAGTTGCGCAGGCAATCTTCGACCATGAGGTGCTCTCGCCTGGTCTCGCTTCGCACTGCACGTACCGGCGCTCGGGACCATGAAAGGGAGGACCGGCGGCTAGTCGGCGAGTACGGCCAACGCGGTCTCCACTCGTCCCAGCGGGGCGCTCACTTGCACGCCGGCCACTGCCCCGCGGATCTGGGCGATGATCTCACGGGCAATGGCGATGCCGGTCTGTCGCTGAGTCTCTCGATCCGGCGAGGCTGCCATTCGACGCATGACCTCGTCCGGCACGACCACCCCGGGCACCTCGTGGCGCATGAATTCCGCGTTTCGCAAGCTGGCCAACGGCCATACGCCGGCGACGACCGGCACGTGCAAATCCTCGATCGTCTTCAAAAAACGTTCGAGCGGCTCGATCGCAAAGATCGGTTGAGTGATGACGAACTCCGCCCCCGCTTCGACCTTTTGTCGAAGCCGGCGAATTTCGCGGTCGAAGTCCACCGCGTTGGGATCGGCGCCGACCCCGATGAGTACGCACGTGGGCGGATCGAGGGGGCGGCCCCCGATGTCGAGACCCCGGTTCATGTGGTCTTGAATGTGGACCATGGCGATGGAGTCCGCATCGAACACTGCGCTGGAGAACGGGAAATCGCCAAGCTTGGGAGGGTCGCCGGTGATGAACAAGATGTTATGGATTCCCGCCGCCGCGCACCCAAGTAGGTCAGCCTGGATCGCGAGCAGGCTTTTGTCTCGCCCACAGAAGTGCAGAATCACCTCGATGCCCACCTCGCGTTGGATCGCGTAGGCGGTGAACAGAGGCGACAGTCGTGCGCTGGCGCGCGGGCCGTCGGGCACATTGATTGCATCGATGCCCGCGCGCTGACACATTCGAGCGGCCTCCAGCGTGGGCGCCAGATTCCAACCGCGGGGAGGCGAAAGCTCCACGCACCGGACCCACTGACGCTCACAGAGTTTATCGGCCAGGCGAGATTTTCCGCGCGTCGGCGGCCGGGGCGCAAGCGGCCGAACTTCCAGCGTGGCTCGCGCGCCTGTAGACACGTGAGCGCGCGCCAGTGGCCGCAGGCTTCGCGCGAGGTCGCGAATGTGCTCGGGTGTGGTCCCGCAACACCCGCCCACCGCACGGGCGCCGAGCTGGATGTAGCGCTGGGCATACGTCGTCAGGTATTCGGGGCTGGTCATGTAAATCATGCGCCCCTCGACTTGTTTGGGCGTGCCCGCGTTCGGCTGCACCACCACCGGCCACCGCGTGAGTGGCATCAAAAGCTCCAACGCCGCCAGCATGCTCTCCGGTCCCTCGCCGCAGTTGAGTCCGATCCCCATCGGAGGCACTGGCGCCGCTTCGATCGGCGGCAGCAACACCGTCAGCGGTTCTCCGCGCGGCGATTCTCCGTGACGGTCCACGTTGAGGCTGACGATGTACGGAATCTCTGGATGGGATGCCATCGCGCGGCAGGCCCGCTCGACATCTCGGCGCGAAGAGAGGGTTTCAAACATGATGAAGTCCACGCCGCCCTCTCGCAGCGCGGCGACTTGGTCCGAGATCCACTGCGTGAAAGTCTCCTCCGTCCATTCGCGGCCGTATGGCACGTCACCCAGCGGCCCCACGGACCCAGCCACGCGACGATGCGGCCCGGCGATTTCGCGTGCCAGACGCGCGCCCGCCATGTTGATCGCACGCACCTGTTCCGCCAACCCGTACTTGCCCAGTTTGTTCGCGTTGGCCCCGAAGGTGTTGGTGGTGAGTACATCCGCCCCAGCGTCGGCGTAGGCCCGGTGGATCTCGCGCACGAGGTCCGGCCGGTCCAAGTTCAGCGCATCGTAACAGACGTTGACGAACTGGTGGCGCTTGTACAGTTCCGTGCCCATCGCGCCGTCGAAAATGACGATCACTTCGCCCAGTAACTGGTTCCACGTCGTGTCGTTCGCCATGGCGTCGCGTGCCCTCAGCGGGTTCGACCGCCGCCGCTCAGCGGATGAACAACATCTCTTGGTAAGTTGGTAGGGGCCACAGATCGTCGGCCACCAGCATCTCCAACTGGTCGGCGTAGCGGCGGACTTCCTCCATGGCGGGCAACAGTTCGGCGCGCGCGTACCGCGCTTGCGCCACGCTGGACTCCGCCGGCATCTCCTGGATCCGGCGCGCCAGCTCCGCCTGCGCCGTTTGCAGCGAAGCCAGCAGCGCCGTTACTTCCTGCAGCACCGCGGTGCAGTGTCCGAGCTTCAGCTCGTGCAATGCGCGGGAGGTGGTGGCCAGCCGCTCTTGGTAGGCCACGGCCGCCGGGAAAATCTGCGTGCGAGCAATCCGATGACACAGCCGAGCCTCGATCATGATGTCCTGCGCGTACCGTTCCAGGTAGATGTCATACCGGCTGTGCAGCTCTCGCGGCGAGAGCACACGGTGTCGGCGGAACAGATCCACCACCTCGCGACGCGTCAGGGCCGGCAACGCGGCGACTGTGTCGGCCAAGTTGGGCAACCCACGCCGAGCGGCTTCACGGTGCCACTCGTCCGAGTAGTTGTCCCCGTTGAAGATCACGCGCCCGTGCTCGCGGATAATGTCGCGCAACACCCGTTGGATCGCCGCATGGAACTGCGCCGGCGTGCGGCGAGAGGCCGCCTCCAAGCGCGTGGCAATGTAGTCCAGCGAATCCGCCACGATCGTGTTGAGGACGGTCATGGGCCAAGCGATGGACTGGCTGGCCCCGACGGCACGGAACTCGAACTTGTGGCCCGTGAACGCGAAGGGACTGGTGCGATTCCGATCCCCTGCGTCGCGCGGGATCGGTGGCAAGCGATCCACGCCGACGTGGATGGCCCCGGGCGACCGCGTCGGGGCAACCCGCCCGCGGCGTAGGTGCTCAAAAACCTCGGAGAGGAGGTCGCCGAGGAACACCGACATGATCGCCGGCGGCGCTTCGTGCGCCCCCAGCCGGTGGTCATTCGCCGCCGACGCCACCGACGCACGCAACAGATCGCCAAAGCGGTCCACCGCGCGCACCACCGCCGCACAAAACACCAAAAATTGCGCATTCGCTTGAGGCGTTGTGCCCGGGTCCAACAGATTGCGCGAGCCCGCCGCCAGCGACCAGTTCAGGTGTTTGCCAGACCCATTCACGCCCGCGAACGGTTTTTCGTGCAACAGACATGCCATGCCGTACTTCTGCGCCACCCGCTGCAACTGCAGCATCACCAAGTGCTGGTGGTCGAGCGCGATGTTGGCCGGTTCAAACACGGGCGCGATTTCGTATTGCCCCGGGGCGACCTCGTTGTGGCGAGTCTTCACCGGCACGCCCAACTTGTACAGCTCCCGTTCCGTCTCCAGCATGCACGCCAAGACGCGATCCGGGATCGAGCCGAAGTATTGATCTTGAAGCTCTTGCCCTTTGGGCGGGCGGGCGCCAAACAGCGTGCGGCCTGCGTTGATCAAATCCGGGCGCGCAAAGAAGAAGTTGCGGTCAATCAGGAAGTACTCTTGCTCCGCGCCCACCGTCGGTTGCACCGAGGCGCGCGCGTCCTCTCCAAACAACGCCAGGATCCTCCGCACCTGCGCCTCCAAGACCTGACAAGAGCGTAACAACGGAGTTTTCTTGTCGAGCGCTTCGCCCGTCCACGACGTGAACAACGTGGGGATGCACAGGATCGTCCCGTTCGGGTTTTCGAGGATATAGGCCGGGCTGGTCACATCCCACATCGTGTAGCCCCGAGCTTCGAACGTGGCGCGAAGGCCGCCGGAGGGGAAGCTCGAAGCATCCGGCTCGCCGCGGATCAACTGGCGGCCAGAAAACTGCGCGAGGACGCCACCGCGCCCATCCGGCTCGAGAAACGAGTCGTGTTTTTCCGCAGTCTGGCCCGTCAACGGATAGAAGACGTGAGCGTAGTGCGTAGCGCCGCGCTCGATCGCCCAGTCTCGCATGGCCACGGCCACCGCATCGGCCAACCCCAGGTCCATCGGGTGGCCTTGGTCCAACGTCCGCCGCAAGGCCTCGTAGACGGGACGCGGCAGGCGCTCTCGCATGGCCTCGTCGTTGAAAACATTGATGCCAAAAATGTCCTTGGCTGGGGTTTCGAGAAAGTTCAACGGCCGATCCACGGGCCGATATTGCACGACCGCCCGCACGGCTTCCGCACGCGTACCACCATGTTCGCGCATCTCGACTCTCCCCGAACTCTTGCCGAGCCGATGGACCCGCCCACGGTGCAAGAACTTTCCCCATCCACGGGTCGCATGGCCCCACGGAGTTAGTATGCCGGAGCCATCCCGAAATTGCCAACCCCCAGGTCCCTGCGCCTAAGTGCGGGCGTGTCGAAACTTCTCGTGGACTATCCTTCCGGCCTGGCTCGCTGGGGCAAACCAGAGTCGTGCTTTCCAACCCTCGCCGAGAATCCATGCGGCCCTCCACGCACTACGAACGGTTCAATGATTCGAGCGACGATGCTATGCGCGGGAAGGGCCGCCGGTCCGGCTGGAACTGGGTGCGGCTCGGCGGTTGGGGCCTCGCCGACCGCCACTGGGCTTCCAATCGTTGGACGAGTTGGGCCCGAAAGTTTCCAAGGCTTGGACGAATTGGGCGTGGTGTTGTCCAAGGCTTGGACCACCGCGCCGCCGACGCGTCACGTGGAACGAGCAGGTCGCGCGCAATGGACCGCACCACACTCCCCGGAGACCGCTCGGAAGACCACGGGCAGGACATCGCTGCCACGGAGCCAGCTGCGCGGGCATCGAAAGGTCATGGCGCACCCGGCAGGATTCGAACCTGCAACCCTCAGATCCGAAGTCTGATGCTCTGTCCAGTTGCGCTACGGGTGCGCCGTACAAAAAGTCTGGCGCTCGGGGCCGTGCCCGTCAAGTATGCACGGTGGTCCATGCGGTCCAACCGGCTCGCTGGTCCCAGCGGGGCAGGTCCACTCAAAACGGAGCCGACGCCGCCCGGCTTGGACTGCCGCGGGTCTGGGGTGTATAAGGTAGGGCCCTATGCGATATTTCGTTGCCTTATGGCTGACCACGACGGCGTTGGCGGGTACACCGATTCCGGACCGATGCCGCCTCGTGGAGCGGGGCCGCGAACGGGAGTTCGAGGTCGCCCGAGATGAGTTGTACGTCACCACGCGTGAGGGCGAACGGCGAGTGATCCAGATTGCACCGCTGACCAGTGCGGAAGAGGTCCGCCAACACGCGCGATCCCGTCGGAAGGCCACGAACGAAGAGTACGACTTAGTACTCTACGAGGCGGGCCAGCCACGCAACAAGTTCACGCGCCGGCTGCTGACGCGGCAGGTGGCGGTGCAAATCGCTTCGGGCACGGACCCGGCCGCGCTGGGGGCCGCACCGGGTGCGCGTGTGCTCGGCGCCGTGCCGTTCGCCCCGGGCTGGTATTTGTTGGAGGCGTCCGAACCGGGCGGCGCGCTGACCCTGGCGGAGGCGTTGCGCGCGCATCGTGGCGTACTGGCGGTGGAACCACAGTTGGCCCGGCAACTTCAAAAGAAGTTCGTTCCCAACGATCCCCTGTTCACGAACCAGTGGCACCTGCTCAACGCCGGCCAGAATGGGGCGACGCCTGGGATCGACCTCCACCTCACGAACGTATGGACCGCCTACCGCGGCGAGGGCATTCGGATCGCCATTGTGGACGACGGGCTTCAGTGGACGCATCCGGATTTGACCAACCGCTACGAGGCTTCCTACAGCTGGGACTTCGATGGCCGCGACGCCAACCCTGCGCCGGACCCCGCCAACGAAGATTTCCATGGCACGTCGTGCGCAGGTCTGGCGGCGGCGGACGGTCACAACGGCATCGGCGTGTGCGGAGTGGCGTTTCGCGCTTCGCTCGTCGGCCTACGATTGATTGCCTACCCGACCACCGATGCGGAGGAGGCCGCGGCGCTGGCGCACAGCAACGCGGTGATTCATTTGAAAAGCAATAGCTGGGGCGTTCCGGACGGTTGGGAACGAATGGAGGGTCCGGGCCCACTGGCGCGCGCGGCACTCGAGGATGGTGTTCTGCGGGGGCGTAACGGCAAGGGCACAATTTTCGTGTTTCCGTCGGGCAATGGGCAGGAGGACGGCGAAAACGCCAACTACGACGGGTACGCCAATTCGATCTACACGATCACCGTGGCGGCGCTTAACGACACCAACTCGCAAGCGCACTACAGCGAACCCGGCGCATGCGTACATGTGTGTGCGCCCTCCAGCGGGGGTCGGCAAAGCGTGACCACCACGGACTTGGTGGGCAACGATGGCTACAACACCAACGGCGCCCCAGGAGAACTGAGCCAGCGCGATTACACCCAAACGTTCGGCGGCACATCCGCGGCGACGCCCTTGGTGGCCGGTGTGTGCGCATTGGTATTGCAGGCGAACCCGAACCTCGGTTGGCGCGACGTGCAAGAAATCCTAATGCGATCGGCAAGGCTGGTCGCGCCGAGCGATCCGGATTGGCGCACCAATTCCGCAGGGTTCCATTTCAACCACAAGTTCGGCGCCGGCCTGGTCGACGCCGAAGCGGCCGTGACCCTGGCCACAAATCATTGGCAGAACCTGGGACCTCAAGTTCGTCTTTCGGCGGCGTACACCAACCTGGCGGTCCCGATCCCTGACGCCAATTCCAACGGCGTCACGTTCGTGTTCCACATGGGCTCGTTCCCAATGCTCCGCGTCGAACACGTCACGGTCACCGTCCGCATCCTCCACCCCTACCGCGGCGACGTGGCCATCACGTTGGAGTCGCCGAGCGGGATGACCAGTCGGTTGACCGAAGTCCATCCGGACT
This sequence comes from uncultured bacterium, assembly GCA_900661335.1. Taxonomy (GTDB): domain Bacteria; phylum Verrucomicrobiota; class Kiritimatiellia; order PWTM01; family PWTM01; genus CAACVY01. The sequence continues at coordinate 18,570 of CAACVY010000008.1, forward strand.
CCAACGACAACTTCGGAGATTGGACCTTGAGCAGCGTGCGGCACTGGGGCGAATCGTCCGCCGGCGATTGGACGATACGGATCGCCGACATGGAACCGCGCGACACTGGAATGGTGAGCTGCGTTCAGCTCGACGTGTATGGCACCGCGCCGGGAGCGTTCCTTTCCATCCAGGACTCGACTTGGGCCGAGCGCGTGGGCAACGGCAACGGGAGGATGGATCCCGGGGAGACCATCATAGAAACCGTTGTGTTGCAGAACCTGGGCGGGGCCGTGGCCAGCAATCTGACTGCGATGCTCTCCACGAGCACCCCCGGCGTGACGCTGTTACAAGGGAGTTCCGCGTATCCAGACCTGCCACCAGGCGCCATCGGCTCCAACGACACACCGTGGGTCTATCGTCTCGCCAAAACGGTTCCCGCAGGGACCCCGATCGAATGGACACACGTCGTGACCGGTCCGGGAGTTGCGTTCACCAACCGATGGATCCGGTGGGTGGGCCTCGCCACACCGGTGTACGCCACGAATAGCTTCACCAACGCGGTGGGAACGGCCATCCCGGACACCCAGACGGTCTACTCCACCCTCCCAGTGGCCCTGCCTTCGCAGAGCGTGTTGGACGATGTAGATGTGTCGCTTCGAATCATTCATTCCTATGTGGGCGATCTGCAGCTGGCTCTTCAGCACCCGGACGGCAAGGAAATCATGCTATCCGACCAAAACGGGGAGGGCGGTAACAACTACGGCACGACCAGCACCTACACCACCTTCGACGACTCGGCCTCGCAATTCATCTACGAAGGCACGCCGCCCTATGCCGGCAGCTTCCGGCCCGAAGGTCGCCTCTCGGACCTCAACGGCCGTAGTCCCAACGGCACTTGGAAGCTGCGGGTGACCGACACCGCGACTGGCGACACTGGTACGCTCATGGGCTGGCGACTGCGTCTGGTTTGGCACACCAACCGGTACACCGCGGCCCTGTACAACACGCCGCCCGTGGCGTGGCCCGCCAGCTACTCCATTCCAGATCACGCCGTGACAAACTTGACATTGCTGGCCACCGACGCGGATGACGACCCTTTGACCTTTTGGGTCCAGCAAACTCCCGTTTCTAACCCGTTCCCCTTCTCGCCCCCCGCAGGGTTCACCGGCGTGACTAACCTGGCTTTCGTCGTAATGGATGGGTATGCGACCAGCGGAGTCGCAAATCTCACGCTTCATATTTTTTCGACGGTCTTGGATTCCGACGGTGACGGCGTCAGCGACTGGCACGAGTTCTTAGCCGGCACCGATCCGTCCGATCGCGCCAGCGTCCTGCGATTCGCCGCTGCCGAGTTCGGCCGCCTCCAATTCCTGAGCGTCACGGGACGAACTTACCAGATCGAGTACAAGAACGATTTGCGGGATGCGGAGTGGATGCCGCTCATGACCACCAATGGCGCGGGCGGGATAATCCAATTCACCGATCCCAACGCCGCGAGTCTCACCCAGCGGTTTTATCGCATCCGTCTTCTGAGCCCGCCGTAATTGGTTCAAGGCGGTTCCGCCTCAGGGAACGAGGCTCGCCGGCGAACTGCCGCGTCGATCTACCCCGTTGAGCCCGTATCGCAGCGCGGTGGACACGCCGGGCGTTGTGTGCCTCCCACCACCGATCGGGAACCCCATGCCGTAGGGCGGGCAGTGCACGTCGCCGAGGCCGTTGTGGGCCCTCGCGGGATACGCTGACGACTCGATCCGCCCGGTTTTGCGTTGACAATGGCCCATGGGAGCGCCATGCTGGCGTTTAGAGCGGTCCATCGAGGGTTGTGCCATGGCAGTGCTAATTGGAATGTCGCCTGAGGTCAAGGGCAAAAACTTCGAACTGGCAAGCGAAAAAGTCACGATCGGTCGGAACGCGGCCAACATGATCGTGTTGGACCACCCAACCGTCTCGGGACGGCACTGCTTGATCTCGCACGTGGGGAAGCAGTACACGATCACGGATCTAGGCTCCACGAACGGGACACGCGTCAACTCCCAGGAGATCCGCGAGCACACACTGCGGCCGAAGGATCTTATCCAGGTCGGAGCCATTGAGTTCTTGTTCGATGCAGACCCCTCCGAAATCGAGGTGCCCGCGGATGCTACGCCTGCGCCGGAGGTGGTCGTCGCAGAAGGGCCGGCCACCGCTCCAATTTCATTCACGAGCCTTTCTCCTTTCGGACCCCGCACGCGCGACCGCGGCACCGCCTGGTATGTTGTTTTTGCGGTCGCCGGGGTGGCCGCCTTGCTCGCACTCGGGTGGTTCCTCTACAGCGTCTTCACAGCCGGGTAACCCGTCGATATACGGGATGGTCGCTAGTGGAGCTGGTGGTGGCCACCGGCCTCCTTCTGCTCCTCGCCGCGGCGGTGATTTCGACCGCCTGGGCGTTTCGCCGGACTGTTGAAACGCGAGCCAATCGGCGCATCCCCCGCGCGATGTCCGATACGATCCTCCAATGCGTGGCCGATCTGGAGCAAGCGGTTGATCCTGGGACCGGGAACTTGCTCGAGCTGCATGGAAATGCCGCCACCGCGCAGGTGCGCGTCGTGCGCTTGGGCGCAACGGATGACGACTCGCTCCGCACCGCTTGGCAAGTCGAATGGATCGCCGTGTCGAACCCTGCATCTTCTGCAGTTCAGGTGCAACGCATCGCCCGACCGTTCCGGGGCCCGTTCGATGTCGTGACGACGCAAACGGCGCCCGTGGTGTGGAAGGAGTGGATCGTCGAGGCTTGCGACGGGACGAACTATACGTGGGAGTGGCCGCGCCGGGATGGTCCCGTGCGTCCGGCATCGGTTCGGCTTCGTGCGGCCGCGTCCGTGGGGAGCGCAGTTCACACAGCGTGGGTGGAGGTGATCATGCGGTCAGGACGCTCGGCGACTTCCCAGTATGAGCGTCACGGGGCGCCGCGGCCTCTTCCATGACTTCGCGTAACGCGGCCTCCAACCAATCCACGGTCCGCTCCCACGATAGGCGCTCCCGCACCAGTGCGCGCGCGCGAGTGGCCAGGCGTTGGCGAAGAACGGCATCGTCGAGCAACAACTCGATGTGCGCCGCCATGATGTTCGAATCGTCCGCGATCAAGCAGGTTCCGCCGGGCTGTACGGGGATGCCCTCGACGGCCGCGGAGGTGGCCACGACGGGTACTCCGCAGGCCATGGCCTCAAGAAGGCGACCGCGCATGCCCGAGCCCATTCGAATGGGACACACAAACACAAAGGAGCGATGCAAGTACGGGCGGATGTCCTCCACGCGCCCCGTGACGACGACCGACGGGTTGCTCCAAGACACATCGCAGATGTCCGGAGGCGGATCCGGGCCGATCACATAGAACAGCAACCCTGGATGGCGCGCGTGCACCATCGGCCACACGTCCTTGAGAAACCACCGAACCGCGTCACGGTTTTGCTCGTGGCCAAAGTGACCGACAAATGTGATGCCGTCCATCGGCACTGGCCGCTCGGCCGGTCGGAAGAACGTCGTATCCACTCCACTCGGCACCACGCGGACTCGAAGGTCTGGGGCGTACTGCAGCAGGTGGTATCGCTCCTGCGGTGTGAGCGTGAGCACCAGGTCGAAGGCGCGATACAACTCGAACTCGACGGTCATCAACCGGTCGCGGCGCCAACGTTCTCGCATTCCCGCCCAACCGTAGCCCAACAGCTCCGCACGCCGCCGCGCCGCCACGGTCTCGCACTCGTGCACCGACATGACGCGCCGGACCGCCGGCAGATACGGATTCCAGTACACTGCCCCGGCCATGGCGGAAAACTCCACCAACAGCAACGCATAACCCGATCGCTCGACTAAGTCCCCCACCGCCCGTCGGATGCCGGGATCGTCGGTCCGTCTCAACGGCCAGGGCCACGGGGGCACGCGCCCAGGACGAGTTGTCCGAGTGTACGGCAACCACAGTACATCGGAGAGCCGCCCTCCCCACTCCTCCACGCGCTGTTCGTCCGCTGCCGACGTGCGAAAACAGGCCACCCCGACCTCGTAGCCCCGCGCCAAGAGCCGGCGTACCCGCTCGTACACGATGCGGTGACCGCTGATCGATCCCGCATGGGGAAATTCAGGCGCGATGACTAGAATCTTCATTCGCCTGGACACTCACTGCGCGGTCGAACCGCCGCCGCGGGGTGGCTGAAGTCCGAATGGCGGGGCCGTACGCCCGCGCGGCACTTCGCGGCTGCCGCAGGAGGTGCCGCACACGCGACACCGGTAGTCCATCAGATCGGCGTGCGGCAAGATCAACAAGAGCCGTTCGACCACTGGTTGGGCCGTCCGGCATCGCGGGCAAACCAGCTCGGTGGCCCTCAAGTGAGCAAAGGAACCATTGGACATCGGTCCCATCCCTGCGCCTCTCCTCATGGCGAGGCCTTGGCCGGCAACGAAGAAGCGGACGAGACGTCGGTGATCAATTGATCGTGCTGCCACACTTGGATTTTGATCAACCGCCCCTGAACGTCCCAATAGCGATTAGTGCCATGGCGCTGATTGTTCTCGAACATGGTTTCCGTGCTTTTCACGCCGTTGGTATACCACTCCTCAACTTGGCCATGCAGTCGCCCATTCACCATTGGGTAACGGGCTCGCAGGCGCCCTTGGCGGTCGCGCTGTTCTGCTACACCGGTGAACGGTTGACCGTTCAGCGTGAAGACACCGTCGTTCCACTGCAGCTGGGCATAGGCGACCACTCCCGAGGTGCTCCCCGCGGCCGCGCCTTGGACCGCGCCGGTCGTAGGGCCGGCGGAGTCTGCCCCCACGCACCGCGTGCAAGTGACCGCCCAACTCATTCCCAACACGATGACGCTTCTCCATCGCATTCTCCTGCTCATCTTCCTCACTCTCCCACGGGAACCTTGGGGCGTCGGCGCAGCAAGTGCTGCCGGTAAAACGCCAACTCCGCCACCGACGCCTGCAAATCGTACAGGGCGTCATGCCGTCGCCGACGCCCTCGCCAGACCGCCGGCAAGAAGCGTTGCACCCACGACTGGCGAGCCTTGTCAAAATCGAACTCCGGACATAGCCGCCGCCATTCGAGCTTGAACGCGGTGACGTCCAGGTGCCGATAGTGGAGGCAGGCCGCAAATCGAGGCAGAAACCGCCGAATCAACCACCAGTCCGTGTGAATGCTGTTGCCCGCCAACACCGGCCGCCGCTCGATGGCCGGCGGAATGGGTCCCAACGCGGCCACCAGATATTCGGTCAAGTCTCGATCCACCTCTTCGACCCCTCGAGCCTCCGCCCCTCGGCTCTGGCGCACGAGGTCTGCGAGGTGCGTTCGGACCCACGGGCTCACGGTCGCCCGCGGCGGCAAGCGGACCACCCACACCTGCGGCCCTTCTGGGCTGCACCAACGCAAGTCCGAGTCGGTCACGCCCATCGCCACCTGGATCAACCATGCCTTCTCCAGGTCGAGCGTGCTAAACTCGGCGTCGAACCAAACTAGAAACTGCGATAAGTCCCGCCGCCGGGACAGCCGAGCTTCGCGCGTGCGGCTTGAACCATCAGATTTCACACGTTCGATTGGCGACGACATTGGTTCAGAGTATTCTGGACAGTGCGAAAAGCCAAGCGTAGGAGTTCACCATGGCGGGCATCTTCAAAGCCTATGACATTCGAGGAATCTACGGGCAGGACTTGACCGACGAAATCGCGTATCGGATCGGACGGGCCTTCGCAACCTTTCTCAAGCCGCGTACGGTCGTGGTCGGGCGCGACATGCGCCTACACTCCGCTGCGTTGTTCGACGCGCTGACCCGAGGGCTTGTGGAGCAAGGCGTGCACGTGGTGGACCTAGGACTGTGCAGCACGCCGATGTCCTACCACGCGAACGGGCGGCTCGGCGCGGATGGCAGCATCATGATCACGGCCTCCCACAATCCCCCGGAGTGGAACGGCTTCAAGTTATGCCGCGCCTCCGCCGTGCCCATCAGCGGCGCCACGGGCATCGCCGACCTGGAACGTATCGTGCGCGAGGAAGCGTTCGATCCGCCCGCCTCCACGCCGGGCTCGATCCGCGCGCACGATATTCTTCCCGAGTATGTGGAGTTCGTGCGTTCCCAAGCTCAGCTCCGCCGCCGGCTCCGCGTGGCCATCGACTTTGCCAACGCCATGGGCATCCTCGAAGCCCGAGCGCTGGAAGGGCTGTTCGACGAAGTCCGGCTTTACGATCAACTCGATGGACGCTGCCCTCATCACGAAGCGAATCCTCTGAAGGTGGAAACCCTCGAAGCACTTCGGCAAACCGTTCGTGAGCAGCGGTGCGATTTTGGCGTCGCATTCGATGGGGACGCCGACCGAGTCGGATTCGTGGACGAACGAGGCGAGGTGGTTCCCATGGACCTGATCACGGCCCTGATCGCTCGCTCCATGCTTCAGCGGCACCCTGGAGCCACGATTTTTTACGATCTGCGCAGTAGCCGTGTGGTGCGCGAGACCATTCTCGAGTACGGCGGGCGGCCGGAGATGTCCCGCGTGGGTCACGCCTTCATCAAGGCGCAGATGCGAGAAAAGGACGCAGTGTTCGCGGGAGAGTTGTCGGGTCACTACTACTTCCGCGACAACTTTTACACGGAAAGCAGCGCGTTGGCCGTGGTGCACGTCGCCCACCTCGTGGCGGCGTCCGGCCAGCCGATGTCGGAGCTCTTGCGACCGCTCCGCCGCTACTGGGCCAGTGGCGAAATCAACTCACGCGTGGCCGATGTGGCCGCGGTCTTCGAGCGGTTGGCTCGAGCATACTCGGACGGCCGACAACACCGGCTGGACGGCCTCACTGTCGAATACGACTCTTGGTGGTTCAACGTTCGCGCGTCCAACACCGAACCCCTGGTGCGACTCAACTTGGAGGCCACGACTCGCGAAGAGATGGAACGCCGTCGCGACGAAGTCCTCGCGCTCATCCGTAGCGCCTAGCTCCCGGGCTGCAGGCGCCGCAAGTAGAGCCCGATCGCCTTGTGCGCCGAGGTCGCTTCCGTGACCTCGACCGGTCCCCCCGCACTCTCTCCACCGAACCGACGGGGACCCTTAGAATGCGCGATGAGGCTGCCGAACACAGCCCTTGAGAGTGAGTCGGCATTCGCCACGAGATGTTCGGTGGCCATGGGTCGCGGAACACGGATCAGCTGTTCCAGGGCCGGTGCTGGACGGTCATGGCCCCACGAGGCCCCTGCCGCGGCGGGCCCATGGACCCATGCGTGAACCCACGGCGTGCTGGGAGTGGAGGCTTCTTCGTGGGGCTGTCTACGAGCCCGCAGCGACTGCCAGGATGGTCGGATGTTCTCGGAGCGAATAGAGGGAGGCGGACCGTCGAGGTTCGCCGCGCATTTGGGCAGCGGACCATCATCGCGCACGTTCGCGCACGTCCGTTCGAGCAGCTCGAGCGGCCCGCACGAGCACTAGTCGGCCCTGCTGAGCGAAATCAATGGCCTCGGCCAAAATTCGCGCCGCTTCCTGGGGCGCGTGGAAGCCCATCGAGTTTTCCGAACTGATGAAATCCACTCGCCACTGAGCTTGGCGTTGGAACGCTCGAGCGCGCTCGATGGCGTCCTCAGGTACCCCCCGAGCTTGCGCCTCGCCGATTTCTTGGATGAGCTCCGCCACGGTATCCATCGCACGGTCCAACAGCTGACGGGTCCGGGTTTGGATCGCCTCAACTCGTTGACGCATTTCATCCTCATCCACGTGGTGGCAAGTCAGACACGCGCGCCGAATGTTGAGAACTGGACTGCGGATGTGATGGTCCGAAATTTTCATCGCCCCATCTCGCTTATACGGCATGTGGCAATCGGCGCAGGCAACACCACTTCGGGCGTGGATGCCCTGGTTCCAGAGCTCATACTCGGGGTGCTGGGCTTTGAGCACCTTTGCGGTGCTGATCGCGTGGGTCCAATCAGCGTAGTTCATGGCGTCGTAGTACGCTTCGATGTCCTCAACTTTCAGACCGCGATGCCAGGGGAAGGTCACAAGCTTTTCAGCGCCCTTGAAGTAGTACTCTACATGGCACTGCGCACAGACCATGGAGCGCATCTCTTGCCGCGAAGCTTCACGGTTGGGGTCATAGGTTCCCTTGCGCCCGGCGGCGCGCCAGCGCTCGATGCTAGGAGCTGAAGGGACCGGCGCGTCGGACGCGGCCAGGACCGCAATGCCTGCCAAGAAGCCTGGCCGGGAAATGCGAAGGGCCATGGTCTTCGGGTCATGGCAGTCCACGCAGGTCACAGGGTGTTGGACCAAGTCCCAGGCCTGGGTTAAGGGCATTCGACAGACATTGGTGAATCCGACCCACAGATCCCCTTGTCCCTGAGTGCGGTATACGTGGGCCATGCCCCCCGCGTGGCAGTGAAGGCATGCTCCAGGCTGGTTGAACTGCTGCGTGCGCAAGCTGAGTTTTTGGTCGGCGAGCGAATACATATGACCACGTTCCTCACGGTAGTCCACGCCGAACGGATAACCCGCATAGATGGTTCGAAGTTGCGGATGGGCGTCGAGGTGGGAGAAGGCCTCGCTACCGCCGTACCGGGTTCGGTTGGTGTCACTCGTACGGAGCCAACCGTCGTATTCCCGAGGAAAGTTGCGGCCCCATACCGCCGCATCCAGCACGCTCTCATCAAGCTCGACGAGCCGAACAAACCTGTCCCGCGCTTCCAGTTTCCGCTGTTGGATATTGACCAGCAACGCGGTGAGGCCGGCCGTGGCCGCCGCAGTGACCACCACGATCAGAAAATGAACGCCCCACTTTTTCATCGCGAACCTCCATCAATCCAGTTCAAAATGACCGGCGGACCGATGACACGTCGTGCATCGCGCCGATCCAAGTTCCACTTCCGCGTGGCCTGCGATCGGACCCGTCATATCGCGGTGACAACGAATACAGTTATGTTGAAGCTGCACCAGGTTGACCGGCCGAATGCGGATCGGCTCCGGGAACGTCCCCAAGGTGAACGCCTTCGAATGATTCCACCCGTTGTAGGCCTTCATGGCGTACTTGGACAGGACATCATGAGGCAGGTGACAGTCGTTGCACGTCGCGACTGCATGGTGGCTGCTCTTGATCCAAGAGTCGTACTGGTCACGCATGATATGGCAGTTGACGCACGCTCGCGGGTCGTTACTGAGGTAAGAGAGGCCCTCCGCATACCGAAACGTAAAGCCACCCACCCCTGCGAAGACGCCCAGGCAAACCGAAATCCACACGCCTGGTGTGCGGGCGATCACTGGCGGTCGGGACGGTGTACACATCGACGGCGCGTACACTGTAGCCAAACATTCGGCGATCCGTCAACCGAACGAGAGAGCCGAGGGCGCCGTAGAAGGTGAGCCAATCGGGACATAGCAGAACAGCGCGGCGGGCTCTTGTGTCTTACCCCAATCCCCGCCTTGGCGGGGACGTTTTTCCGTGCTGTGTTTCGGAACACAACTGGAAAACTCCGAATTTCGCCCCCCCCACGCGCTGGACGCGGGAAACTCGTGCGTTGTCGTATGGACACCAACATGAGAACTCGGTCTGTCGGTGTCGTCGTTCGACTGGACTCAACTGCAAGATTCCCCAAGCTGACTACCATCGAAGGGTTTTTTCGGCAGCTGCCTGACGAGGAGTTGCGGATCGCTTTGAAGAAGGGGTGAGCCCGCGGCAGAAACGACTTCCTTGGAGGACTGGGTAGACCACAACACGAAGTGGAACGGAGATCTTGTCGAAGAAGAGGCCACACGAGACGGAGGGCCGATTCACGAAAGGATTTTAAGGGCAAATTGCCCCGGACGGCTTCGGAGCTTATTGAGGGGAGATTCTAGGCGGCCCGTACGCGCGGTGTCGGCGTCAGAAGAGTCCGTCTTGAGTGTTCTTCGCCGTCATCTTTTCGCTTTACAGCGCAAACCGCTCAAGGAGGCGACACATCCGTGTTCGTTGAATGATTTCGTTGAATGAGCCGGTGTGGATTAGAGTCGCGAGTGCTGGATCGAAACCGTTCAATTCTAACTTTGAACCAAGATCACGTAGTCCGACTCGGATCGTCCCTACCTCATCCGGTTCGTGCCCCCAAATCTGCTGATGCATCCAGGTCCAAGGAAGTCAACCAAGACTTGCGAAGCGGAGAATCCGTGGCAACCTATGGATGTGCACGAGGTGTAGGTGCCATGAAGCGAACTCTTACCGTCGCAGCCGCTGTGGTGATCATTCTTGCTCTCGCGATTCCGCTGATCAATTTGCTAGTTCCGGTTCCTGTCCCGGATCAGTTTCATTCAATTCCCACAAGCTCTTCCCTGATGGCTCAGGTGAAAGAAATCTTCGGCGCGAAATGCGCGATGTGCCACATGGAAAACCCCGGCGTGCCGTTTTATGCACGGCTGCCCGTTGCGTCCACCTTGATCGAGCGCGATGTCCGCGCAGGTACGGCGATGTGGAATGCAGCAGAGTTACTCCGCAAGGGCGGTCGCGATCCGGTCGCCCTGGGGAAGCTGGAACAATCCGTCGAGCTGGGGACCATGCCGATCTTCCAATACCTGCTTCTGCACTGGAACGCACGACTCACGCCGCAGGAACGAGCGGCCGTCCTGGCTTGGGTCCAGGAAGTCCGCACACAGTCGCTCTTCCGCGGACTAGCGGCCGGCCAGTGGGCGACGTTCCCTGTTCAGCCATTGCCGCCGCGATGGGTGGAGCCTCTCGACGAGCGCAAAGTGGAGCTCGGACGACGACTCTACCACGACAAGCGCCTCTCCACCGACGACACCATCTCCTGCGCAAGCTGCCACGAGCTGACGAAAGGAGGAACCGATCAACGCCGGTTCTCCCTCGGAGTGCGTAACCAAGAGGGCGACATCAACGCGCCCACCGTCTTCAACGCCGTGTTCAACATCGCACAGTTCTGGGACGGCCGCGCCAAAGACCTGGCGGACCAAGCCGGCGGCCCGCCGTTGAACCCTGTGGAGATGGCCTCGTCCTGGCCGGAGATCCTTGGCAAATTGGGCAAGGACGCCGAGCTGACGGCGTTGTACCGCGAAGTCTACGGCGTGGAGGCTTGGGAACCGTTGAAGATCCAAGATGCGATTGCCGAGTTCGAGAAAACTCTCGTCACGCCCGATTCACCGGTGGATCGCTACTTGAAAGGCGACACCACGGCGCTGACGGAGCAAGAAGCGCGCGGCCTTCGACTCTTCAAAGAGCACAGCTGCGCGACATGCCATACCGGGGAATCCATGGGCGGGCAGTCGTTTGAGAAGCCTCACGATCCGGCCGCGTTCTTTGCAGCCTTAGGCCGCGCTCCAGGTAAGCCCGACTATGGACGCTTCAACGTGACCAGCAACGAGGCCGACCGATTCAAGATGAAGGTGCCGAACCTTCGAAACCTTGCCCTTACCTTCCCCTATCTGCACGACGGTTCCCAAACCAACCTCAAGGACGTGGTGCGCTTGATGCATGACCACTTCGTGCCTCCGCTTAATCGGCGTCCGATGTCCGACGCGGACGCGGAGGCCATCGCCGCCATGCTCTTGAAGAACACCGGTACGCTGGACGGAAAGCCGCTTTGAGGGAGTTTCCACTCGGCGGCCGGGTGTCCGACCGAGCACATGGGCGTGGGGGGGGTGGTTGATCTATGGACGAGGTGAATCCACTCCGAACGGTTGACATGTGTGCAAGTTCAAGGCCGCACAGAAACGTCGGTGATCGGCCGGCTGTTGCCCGTGCACCACGGCACCACGGGAAACCACTGAACCGACCTCTGCGCAGTGCGTTGGCCTGGGGCTGAGACACCGAAGTTCGGCGTCAGCGTTCGAAGTAGGTATAGCCCCGCAGCCCGCTTTCGTACGCATCCATGATCTGGCGTCGGTCTTGAGGTGAGATCAACCCAAGTCGCACCGCTTGTTCCGCTTTGCCTCGGACTCGCTCCACGAGTTCCACGGGGTTGTACTCCACATAGGACAGCACATCGGCCACCGTGTCGCCGTCGAATTCGCGCACGTACTCCACTTGGCCAGATTCGGATACGCGGATGTTGGCCACATTAGTGTCGCCGAACAGGTTGTGGAGATCGCCTAGCGTCTCCTGATAGGCGCCGGTGAGAAATACTCCCAAGATGTAGTCCCGGCCGTCCGGGTCATGCAAACGGAGGACCGGGCTGATGTCTTGCATGTCCACGAACCGAGTGATTTTGCCATCGCAGTCGCACGTAATGTCGGAAATCGTGCCCAGGCGAGACGGGTACTCGTCGAGACGGTGGATGGGCATGATCGGGAACACTTGATCGATGGCCCAGACGTCTGGCAACGACTGAAACACACTAAAGTTGCCATGGTAGACGTCGGCGAGTGCTGCAGAAATCCCCCGCAGTTCCTCTGGGACACGTTTGGTGTCGGCGAGCAGTTCGTTGATGCGCACCATGATGGCCCAGAACCACCGATCCGCCAATGCGCGACAACGCAGGTCGGTAAGGCCGTGATCGAACTGCGCGCGGATCTCATCGCGGTAGTAGACGGCGTCGTGGAAGCTCTCTTGGAGGTTTTTCAGGTTGAGTGATCGCCATACTTCGTACAGGCGTCCTAGGGCCTCGGGCGCACGCTCGGGCAGTTGTTCGGGTGGTGGCGTACGCTCGAACCGCGTCACTCCCAGCACGTTGAACAGAAGCACCGAGTGATGCGCCACGATGGCACGGCCGGATTCGCTCACAATGATGGGATGCTCAATCCCACTTTCCTCCATGTATGAGGCGATCCACTCGACGATATCGGTGGCGTACTCCTGCAACGTGTAGTTGCTGCTGCAGGAATAGTTGGTGTGCGATCCGTCGTAGTCCACGGCCAAACCGCCACCCACATTGAAGTACCCCATCGGCGCGCCCTCCTGTACGAGGCCGATGTAGATGCGGGCCGCTTCGCGGCAGGCGTCCTGGAACGTGCGGATGTTCGGCACTTGAGAGCCGATATGGAAGTGAAGCATCCGCAACATATCCAGCGCACCGCGCGCCCGCAGACGGTCCACCACGTCCACAATCTGCGAGACGGTTAGACCATACATGCCTCGGTCCCCGCTGGACTCGCTCCAATGCCCCGTGCCACGAGTCGTGAGTTTGCACCGCACGCCCAGACACGGACGTACTCCCATGCGCTCAGAACGATCGAGAATCAGCTCGAGCTCCTCCGGCATGTCGAGCACCAGGACCGGCTTAAGGCCCATGCGAAGTCCATACAGCGCCAGATCGACGAACTCTTCGTCTTTGTAGCCATTGCACACCAGAAGGGCCTCGGGATCGTCCTGGTAGGCCAGCACCGCGATCAGTTCCGCCTTGCTGCCCACCTCGAACCCGAAATGATAGGGCCGGCCGAACTCCGCGATGCGCTCGATCACCTGTTGCTGTTGGTTCACCTTGACGGGGTACACCCCCCGATAGACGCCGCGGTAGCCGGCCTCCCGAATCGCCGCCTGGAAACTCTCGTTGAGCAGTGCGATCCGAGAGCGGAGAATGTCCTCGAACCGCAGCAACACCGGCAGCGACAGCCCGCGATCGCGCAGCCCCGCCACGATGCTCATCAAACTCACCGCCACCGCATCCGGTCGACGACTCGGCCGCACCACCACCTCTCCGTTAGGCGCGATGTCGAAGTACCCACGCCCCCAACTGCGGATCCCATAGAGCTCCGCGGACTGTTCCACCGTCCAACGCTGCAACAACTCAGTTTTCATTCCTACCCCTGAAGGATTCGGGAGGTTGCCCGATCGAAATCCCGTTCGATGTGTCCGAGCTGGCCGCCTGTCGCGTAGGCTGAGTTAGGGAAATCCTCGGAGTCGAACCGGCGAACGGATGGCCCGCACATCGCCGCGTCAAAGTTCAACGCAACGGTCTGCACCAGCTGCACCGCTCCCATTCCGCGAAGGCTTCGCAGTGTTGTGCTCCAAGCCCCGTGGACTTGGAGCCAGGTCCGATCGCTTGGTTCTGTGATGTCCATCTCCTCCGACTGGCCAGTGGGATGGGTCTTATCACGTAGCGTTTTGTCCCACCCGGCCGGCCCATGCTCACCCGAGTACTCGCCGAGCAATCCTATCGAAGATCTCGTTACGCTTCAACGGAAGAACCGCTCGACCGCAACGCGACTCCGCCATCCACGACGTTGGAGGTTACATTGTCCATTCTCAACGCCGCCTACAATTTCTCGCTGCCCGTGCCCCATCCTCACACTCGGACGCTCGTCCCGAGCACCGCACAATGCATCCGGCTCGCTGTTGACCGGCTTGAACTACATCGCGCCTGCCCATCCTCGTAGCTCCACGGTGCTCCGACCGTCAGTGTCTAGGAACTCGCAGTTTGCGTCCGTTCATAGCCTCGACGACGCTACTTGTTCCACCGGCTCTTCGCGAATCTCGCGCCACCGCCAGCATCGTACCCGCTGGCCTGGGCCGACCTCGGTCCACTGCGGCGCCTCGTCTCGACAGCGGTCGCTCGCCCATGGGCAACGCGTATGGAAGCGACAGCCTGGGGGCGGCGCGATCGGCGAGGGGACTTCGCCGGGCAACACGAACCGCGAGTGCTGGTGGGAATCTAAGCGCGGCACGGCAGAGATCAGCGCCTTCGTGTACGGATGCTGCGGCGCGTTCAAGACCTGTTCGGTCGTGCCGGTCTCGACAAGTTCTCCGAGGTACATCACGGCCACGCGATGCGCCAAATACCGTACCACGCCCAGGTCGTGGGTGATAAAGAGATAGGAGAGACCCAATTCGTCCTGTAGATCGCGTAACAAATTGAGGATCTGGGCCTGCACGCTGACATCGAGCGAGGAGGTCGCCTCGTCGCACACAATCAGTTCGGGCTCCACCGCCAGTGCGCGGGCGATGGCCACTCGTTGCCGTTGGCCACCCGAAAGCTCGTGGGGATAGCGGCCCAGCAGTTCCCGCCGTAGCCCGACTCGTTCCAACAGGCGTTCCGCACGCGCTCGCCGCTCCGCCGTGTCGCGACCAATCCGATGAGTCTCGAGGGCTTCCACAATGGCGTCTCCGACGGTTTGACGTGGATCGAGGCTGGAGAATGGGTCTTGAAACACGATTTGCATTCGCCGCCGTCCGAACGCCAACTCGCGACGAGAACGGCCCACGAGCTCCCGACCATCGAGCTGAATCGAGCCGGTGGTTACGGGGACCAAGCCGAGCAACGCGCGAGCGACGGTGCTTTTGCCGCAGCCGGATTCCCCCACCAGCGCCAGGGTCTCTGCGGGCATCAGTTCCAAATCCACGCCGTCCACGGCCCGAACCATCTTGCGGCGTCGCCACGGGAATGAAGTGCGAACGGCAAAATGAACGCGAAGGTTCGAGACCACCAGCCGCGGACATGCGTGCGGTACGTGGACCCGGTCGTGCGTTGTTCCTGCGGACATCCGATCGAGCTCGCCCGCACGCCAACAGGCGACCCAGTGGTCGGGAGCGAGCGAAGCCCACGGTGGCATCTCTGAACGACATGTCGCAGTGGCCAACGGGCATCGATCTGCAAACCTACAGCCCGCCGGAACGTTCCACGGAGCCGGTGGTGCTCCCTCGATGGCTGGGAGGCGTTGACGAGGACGTACCTGAGCCGGGATGGCCCGAAGCAACAGCCGCGAGTACGGGTGCGCGGCGGCGGCATAGAACCTGCTTCGACTCGCGGCCTCCACAACTCGCCCCGCGTAGAGGACCGCCACCGTATCGGCATGATGGTAGACCAGCGCCAAATCGTGGGTGATCAACCAGATTGCCATCCGACGCTGATCGGCCAGCCGGTGGAGAAGCTCGAACATCTGCGCTTGAACCGTGACGTCTAGGGCGGTCGTGGGTTCGTCGGCGATCAACACGTCCGGTTCGCCGGCCAGCGTCATGGCGATGAGAACTCTCTGGCGCATGCCGCCAGAAAGCTCGTGCGGATACTGTTGGGCCCGAGCCTTCGGATCTGGGAGGCCGACTAGATCGAGTAATTCCAGCACGCGCCGGCGCGCAGCGTCGCCGCGGAGCGACTGATGAATTTCGACCGCCTCGAGCACCTGTGCGCCAATCGTCCGAACGGGGTTGAGCGCGGTCATCGGCTCTTGAAAGATCATGCCGAGTTTCCCTCCGCGAACCTGACGCATCTCGGATTCGGGCAGAGCCGTAAGCTCACGGCCCTCGAGGCGGACGGAACCGCGCACGATCCGGGCCGCGGGCGGGAGCAAGCGCATCACGGCCAAGGCGGTCAATGTCTTTCCACAGCCGGACTCGCCCACGAGCGCAAACAATTCCCCGCGGCGGATCTGAAACCGGATGTCCTCGAGCACCGGCCATGCTCCTCGGCGCCCGACAAACTCGACGGTGAGGCCATCCACATCGAGGACCACCGGGGCGGTCGCATGCGGTGGCATGGAGCTCATGGGCCTGTCTCCGTACGCAACCGTGGATCGAGTGCATCCCGTAGCGCATCGCCTAGGACGTTCGCGGGCAGCACGAGCCCCACCATCGCGACCAAGGCCGCGGTGAGCTTCCACCAAACGATGGGGTCCCGGGCCAGTTCCATTCGTGCATCGTTGATCATGCGGCCCCAGGAGTAGGTGTCCACACCCACGCCGATCCCCATGTAGGTCAGCGCAGCTTCGCTCAGCACACGCCCGGAGAACCCGAGCACCGAGGCGATGATCACCAAGTGCATCACGTTCGGCAACACATGCCGCCACAGAATTCGGCGACGGGGCACGCCCAACGCCACGGCGGCCAACACGAACTCCTGCTCGCGAAGCTTGAGCGTCTCACCGCGCACGATGCGGCACAGGGTGGTCCAGGTGGTGATTCCCATGATGGTACACAGCTGCGGCAGACCTCGGCCAAACACGACCATGAACGCAATCACCAACAGAACCGTCGGGATGGAGGCCAGGACCGTGTAGATGTACTGTACGAGGTCGTCTACCCATCGGCCGACATAGCCGGCCACCATTCCCAGGAACAGCGCGAACGGGATAGCCAGCGCCGTGGCACCTACCCCCAAAATCATGGCGGTGCGAATACCTTTCAGCGCTTGGTAGAACACATCTTCGCCCACGCGGTCCGTTCCGAGTGGATGGCAACCGGGATACTTCAACGGGGGATAGACCTTGCGGAGAACGCCATCGGGGCCGCGCACGAACTCCGCGCAAAACGCCCGCCGGGCCCACGGGGCAGAGTAGGTTTTTTCCCGCGCGGTGCGCCAGGGCGTGAGCAACAGATCGAGGAGCGTCACACCCTGGGCCTCGTAAATGACCTGGCCATCCGCCGATCGAAGCAATTGACCGTCCGGTCCACGGCGCGCTGGGTGCCCACCCACGCTGTCCAGCAAGGCCACGGCGGTGTACGCGAGCAACACCCACGCCGAGATCACCACCCCGCGCCGTTCGCGCAGTTCGACCCAAGCGCGTTGCCAAAGCGCCGACGTACACATCCACCGCACCGCAAAGGGAATTGCGACCAGGATGGCCAGCACGACCGTGTTGGAGATCGCGTAACTTCCAAATCGGACCGGCCCGAGGTTCATCCAAGCCGCACCCTCGGATCCGCCCACGTGTAGGCAAGATCCACCATCAGCAAGCCCGCCATGTACAGCAGCGTCCCCAAATACACCACGGCGCGCACCACCGCAAAGTCTTGCCGCTGGATCGCGTCCAGCACATAGCTGCCTAGACCCGGAATGCCAAAGAAATTCTCCAGCAGCAGGTTGCCCATGACTAGGAACGGGATGGTCACGACCACCGAGGTCAGTATCGGGATGAGGGCGTTGCGCAGGATATGTCGAAGGAGCACCACCGGCTCGCTCACCCCCTTGGCCCGCGCCGTACGCACGTAGTCTTTCTGGGTCTCCTCCAACATGACAGTTCGGTTGAAGCGAACTTGTTGGCCGAACCCCGCCAGCACGCCGATGGCCACCGGCAACACGACGAACCGCCAACCATCGAGTCCCGGCGCGTAGCCAGAAAATGGGCACCAGCGCAACACGCGCGCGAACAAGTACTGGCCCCCAATGATGTAGAACAACGGGGAGACCGACATGAACGCCACACATAGAACCAACACGACACGATCCGCGATGCCGCCCCGACGGTAGGCCACCCACAATGCAGTGACCGTGGTCACCACAAACGACAGCAGAAACATGGGCACCGTGACATGCAACGACGGCCCCATGCGAGTTCGAATGGCCTCGCCGATCGAGTGGTGGTCAAAATCGGACCTCCCAAAGTCCAGCCACAGCAGCGGCATGCACTTTTGCCAGAAAATCGTTCGCGTGACGCGCTCGAGTCCATGGGCCTGGGCGTTCCACAGGCGCGGCAAGTCATATCCGTGCTCGCGTTTCCATGCTTCGATCGCCGCCGGATCGGCGTATCGGTCGCCCAGCACCGACCGGGCCATGCTGTCCGGAGTGTGCACGAAGAAAAACAGCACAAACGTGAGCAAATTCACGCCCACGAGGATGGGAGCCATGTACAAGAACCGCCGGAACAAGTAGTTCAGCACGGCGCAATCTCCAAGTTCGACCTCCTCCCCCGCCAGTCCTTGAATCGCCACGGTCGTGCGAACATCACGCCGCCGGCCATGAGAACCCACACCGGCCATCGAACCGGCCGGTTGTGCTCGATCTGGAACCGCAGGCGTCCGGGCACATCCACACGATGGTACTTAAGCGAGTTATGCGTCATCTCGCGCGGTTTGCCGTTGTGATGCCAGCGATGACTCAGCAGGTAGAACACCGGATGCATGCCCCAACACATGGGCGCGTCCCGGCGAAGAATCTCCACCATGTTCGAGATCACCGTCACGCGATCCGGTCCATCCGCCATGCCTTCCATTTGCTCGAACAGCCGGTCGTATTCCGGGTTTTGATAGTTGGCGTAGTTGGCACCACTTGAACGCACTTTGGCGTTGGGCCCATAGAAGAGGAACAAAAAATTTTCCGGGTCGGGATAATCCGCGAACCACCCAAAGCGGAACAATTGAACGGCGCCTCGCTCCAGCTTATCGCGATAACGGCTGAGGTCGGTCCCCCGCTCGCCCAGCTCAATTCCGAGCACCCGGAGACGCTGGCGCATCCATTCGAAAATCGAGACGAACTGTGGATCGCCACCGAACGCATGGTCCAAATACAGCACCAAGGGACGCCCATCCGGGCCGCGACCTCCCGGCCAACCTGCTTCCGCCATCCACTGACGAGCGTCGTCCAGGGGACGTCGCCGAGGACGACGTTGCACGGGATCCCACTGGTCCACCCAGGAGTTCACACCCGCAGGACCCTCCACGTACCCCACGATGCCCGGCGGAATGGGCCCCTGCGCCACGCATCCTTGGCCGTTGAGAAAAATGTCGAGATACTCTTGGTAGTCCAACGCCACTGAAATCGCCCGGCGTAGCTTTGCCCGCGGTTCTTCCAAGCCCCCGACGACCGGGTCCGCCATGTTGAAACCTACGCCGTAGATGACGGAGCCGACCGACTGGTGCAATCGCACCCCCAGAGCTCGCAGGCGTTCGGACAGCACGGGTTCTCCGGCCTGCCCGAACTGGATCGTCTGTTCGAACACCTCAGGCGTGACATAGACCAGATCGTAGTAGCCCTGCAAGAACTTGTTCCACTGCGGGATGGTTTCCTTTTCCACCGCCAGCACGACGCGGTCTAGCATGGGAATTGGGCGGCCCGCGTCGTCGAGAAATCCCTCCGTTCGATCCTCCTCGCTTCCTTCGGAAGGATAGCGCCCTCCGCGGTAGTAGGGGTTACGCTCCAACACGACTCGGCGGTCCGGATCGCATTCCCGCACATAAAACGGGCCGCTGCCGACCGGCCAACGATTCAAATCCATCTGGCGCTCCACCAAGGCCGGCTCGGCATAGAACTCCAACGCCTCGTGCGGAATCGGCGCAAAGAAGTGCATCGCCATCCAATAGCGGATTTGTGGGTATTTCCGCTTCAGCACGATCCGAAACGTGGTGCCGTCGACCACTTCCACTCCCCGGCATGGGAAGGCGAGATAATCGAGGACGATCGGGCGCCGCCGCTCGTCCCATTCCGAGCCCAACGTACGGCGGCGAGCACGCTCAGCCTCCAACGCGCTGGCGATAGACCGTTGCAACTCCTCGAAGTCGAGGATGGCACGGCGGAGCGTCGGAAAGATCGGGCAAGGTAGACGCGGATCGGCGAGTCGGCGAATCCCGCGCACAAAATCCTCTGCGGTGACTTGCCGGGTTCCCAGCTCAGGGAAGTCGTAGGGAGTTCGAATCCCCTGCAACTTCGTCGCATCGAGGTCCCGATAGCGAGGCGTTCCATCGGCATGGGTCGCAAAACAAGGGTGCGGGGCGTACAACATGCTGGGGCGAATCCGGACAAGGTACTCCGCCGTAGCCACGCGATCTGGTGGCGGGTCGCCTTGGAGAATTTGACCCGAGGCATCTCGGTACACCGGAACCGCGATCTCCTCGGCTGCCAGCGGCTGGAGGCGATATGGACGAAGCAAGTGGTGATATTCGTAGGGCGGTTCGTAGACGTTATCGACGACCTCCGCTTCGTGGGTGTAGTACGAGGTAGCGGGATCGAGCTTGTTGACCGGCGCGGAAATCGCCATGAAGAGCGTGTTAGATTCTGTTTCGCCGGCCGGCCAGGGCGAATTGGAGCACTGGGAGGAGAGAAGAAGGGCAAGACCTCCCACCCACAGCACGGATCCCAGTATCGAGTACCATCTCATGCGCCGGTGTGGAAAGACCTAGAGCGAACCGCTTATAGCACGGTCCGACCATGGATCAAGTCGATCGGTGGGCCGTGGCTCCCGATCGGCCGGGTCCCATGCTCTTGCCGAAGCGGGAACGTGAGCGCACGCGCGCCCCAGGGTGACCGGGACCCCGCGGACGCGAGGTTGGTCGTGGACCATCCCCGAAACAGCGCGGGCCCCGACGTCGGGGCCCGCCAAGTTCGCTTTGGGTCTTCTCGTTCGGATTGATGACCTAGATCACTTCGACCACCACATCGTCCTTGGACTTCTCCGTCGGCTTTTCTTCCGTCGCGATGGGCTGATAGGTAGGCAGCAAGCGGTAATAGACCATCAAGCTCAGGGCGCCGAACGTCGTGCCATACACAGGCCCATAGTCTTTTTCTGCCTTGCCCGTCGACACCCAGCTGCCGTCATCGTTCTGGGCCTGGACCATTTCCTTCGCGAACGCGTTATTCCATTTCTCCCATGCCGCCTTCCCCTTGTGGAACATCGCTTGGGTGATGTAGTACCACGCATAGAGCGGACGCTCTGTTCCCGCGGGTTGCTGGTAGTTCGGCAACTCTCCAGCCTCCAATGTCTCCAATGCCCCTTGCACCTCCGGCGACGACGCGTGCCCCAACAGTTGCAAGCACAGCGTCCCAATTCCCGTGCACGCCAACGTCGGATTGCTCCCCTCCGCCTTCCCGGGTTGCGGAGCATACCGGAATTTCTTCTGTTCCGGAATGTAGTTCATCTTGAACCCCTCGGCCACTTTTTTCATCGCGTCCGCTAGGGCCGGCACGTCCGCTCCTGCAATGTACGCGGCCTTCATGGCTTGCGCCTGCCACCCCGCCACCGACGTGTCACGACGGCCGTTTTTCTCGTAGTTGTAGGTGAACGCGCCCGTGTCCTGCATCCCATTGATGATCCGCTGGATTCCCTTCTCCATCGCTGCGCGCAACGCTGGAATCCGTGTAAGCGCATACGCCTCGGAAATCGCGTAGACTGCGATGCCGTTGGCATAAGAGTTGCCATCGAACGAGCCGTCGTCCTTCTGCTTGCTCAGCAGGAACTTGATGGCACGGTCGACGGTGGGCCCATAGCGTTCAGAGGTCGCCGGAGTTTCCCCATGCGCCAAAAAGCATAGCAGCCCCAGCCCTGTCATGGCCACTGCATTTTTGGCCCCGCCATCTCCCGTCCACGACCCATCCTCGTTCTGGTGATTCTTCAACCACTCCAGCGCCTTGATTACCGCAGCCTCTGTGGCCGCGCCGTAGCGCTTATTGTACTTGCTCAGCGCGCTCATCCGCCCCTGAGCAGTCCGACCGGCATAAAGCCCTTTCATGATCAGTGGGCTCTGCGCGTCGGACGCAATGTCCAGCGCGGCCAGTTGGTCAGGGGACTGAGTTCCCGCCACTTCGGTGTTGACCTCGGGCGTGGGCTCCGCCACCACTTGGGCTTCTGGAGGCTTGATGTCGACCTCCACTTCCTTGATCTGTTCGAGCTCTTTCTTGAACTCTTCGAGCTTCGACTGCTCGGGCTCAATGACCTGGACCTCAATGTCGGCCTTCTCAATCTTTTCCGGGATCAGAACCAGGTTAATCAGGAAAATCACGATAATAATGTGAAGGACCACCGACCCCGTCGGACCCCACACATGGTCCAGAATCATCTGCAAGCGCGGATCCAAGCGCCGCCGCGGCGTCTCTTTCGCCGTCGTCACTTCCGGTTTCGTTTCCTCTGTCATGGCCGTCACTCCTTTCCTCACCACCTCTTCCTTCGAGTCGGCGGAGTTGGACACTCCACCTCCGCCGCTGGTCGGAGAGGCACGGCGCATCGTCAGATCTCCTATCTTATATCGAGCCCACAGGTTTTACCAATCCCACCTACCTGCCCGGAGCGAACCCTGTGACACAATCTGGGCCGCAGGAGAAGAAAGATCCGAGCCCATACTTCATGGCTGCCTGGAATCGGCCCTTCATGCCGCGATGTGGTCGCCTGAACGAGTTGATCGTCCAGAGTCTATCCCGCAGGCATCTGGGAACGTCCCTCGCCGCCGGCAGAGCGTTTGGTTCCACCCGGCCCCGGGAGTTCGGGCGCCTCGGTCGAGGGATTCGTTCTCCCAGTCCTTCTCTACTCAGGGCGAGGGTTTCCATGTTCCAACGGTCCAGGCTTGCCGAGGCCCCGGCCAGGCGGGTCCCCCCCGAGGGCCGGCCAGGCGGGAATTAGGACCGCGGCACAGAGACGCCGCAGGTTTTCGTGTCCGAACGCGGGCCAGGACGCCAGGTGCAGCGGTGCCCGCGAGGGCCAACGACACTCGCCCACGAGCTGGAGTTTTGAAACAATCTAGGCCAGGCCTGCGAT
This sequence comes from uncultured bacterium, assembly GCA_900661335.1. Taxonomy (GTDB): domain Bacteria; phylum Verrucomicrobiota; class Kiritimatiellia; order PWTM01; family PWTM01; genus CAACVY01. The sequence goes on from CAACVY010000008.1 coordinate 41,637, forward strand.
GTGACGTGTCGTGGGTCTGGCCGGATGCGATGAGTCCAACATCGGATCGTTGAAGGAAGAAGTGGTGTGATCGAAGCTGCGGACCAGCACGAGCGGTTCTTGTCATATTTTTTGGCACACCAGTCGGAGATTGAGGCCGTGATCGGTGCATTCGTACGCGACTGGCATGCGCGGCAGGACCTTCTTCAGGAAGTGGCACTGGTACTTTGGCAAAAGTTCGGCGAGTACGACGCATCGCGCCCCTTCGGTGCATGGGCGCGAGGAATTACCGTGAAAAAGGTGATGCAGTGGTTCGCGAAGCAACACCGGGCACCCTCGCCGTTATCGCCGGAAACGATTGAGGCGGTGCTCGCCGCATTCGACGAAACGGCGCCGGACCCGGACGAGGCACGGCAGAGGGAGGCGGCGCTTGCCGAATGCTTGGAAACGCTGCCTGAAAAGTCGCGTCGCCTCGTCCGAATGCGCTACGAGGAACGACGGACCCTGGAAGAAATCGCACAGACCATCGCGAGCACCTTGGACGCTGTGAACAAAGCGTTGTCACGAATTCGCCGAGCACTTCGGTCTTGTATCGAGGAGCGATTGGCAGAGGTCGAACCATGATCGCGCCGATGAATGAATGGGATGAGCTGGTCGACCGGTACCTGGATGGCATTGCATCGTCCGAAGACCTGGACCGGTTGCAGACTCTCCTGCGCAGTGACCCGGGGTTCGCCCGACGGTTCGCCGACGCGGTTCGATTGGACCAGTATCTGTGGCGACATTTCGCGGTGACTCGAAGCCCTGCCAGCGAAGCACCGCGATTGCGTCGAGCGCCTGTCATAAGCCGTTGGGCTCGCCGGATCGAACACTGGTGGGGACCTGCCGTCGCCGTCGCGTTGCACATCGCACTGATCGGGGTATTGATCCGTTGGGTAGTATGGCCGTCGCCGCGAGGAGAGTCCGGAGTGGACGTGGTCATGATGGAACCGACGCCGGCACCTACTCTCGACCAGCCGCCCGAGCCCATGGGCCCACGCGCCCCATGGGCTGGAGCGGACACCGGACAGTGGACGCCGGCTACGAGCGCCTCAGCGCCAGCCGGCGAGATCTCGGCCCCGGAGATGCCTGACGGGATCGCCGCGCAACCCGTGCTACCCGAGCGCCCATTGATGCCGGCGGTGACGGTCCCTGGTCACTGGCTCACGCGACATCGGTATCCGGCAGCTCGGCGCGCTTGGTTCGCACGTCTGGGACCCTGGGCCAGCGAGGCCGACCAAGTCGCGGCCGATGCACTCACACGGCTAGTAGCTCGACAAAGTTCCGATGGCGCATGGCGGGAAGACGGCATCCATCCGCGAGCGCTCACGAGCATGGCGGTTCTGGCCCTGCTAGCCCACGGGGAACACCCGGACACATCGGCTCAGCGAACTGGAATTCGGAAAGGCCTCGACTATTTGCTCAATTCCGATGAGGGGCGCGGGACCAGCGATCTGCGAACGCGCGCGCTCGAATTACTTGCGGTGGCCGATGCCGCCGCAGTGCTGCGACGGCCAGGTTGTTGGACCGCCGCCGAGGAGCGTGGTGCGAGTTTGTTATCCCAAGCACTACCGGACGGTGGCTGGGGCTGGTCCGAGCGCGAAGCCGATCCCGTCCTCACGGCATGGTGTGTATCCGCCTTAGCCGTGTGGCATGCGCTCGGCGCGGGCGACGCTCGGAGCCGGGCAGCGGTGGCTCGCGCTGCGGATGCGATGGATCGGGCGCTGCAGCCAGCTGCAGGAACACTCTACTATCCACCGGCAGAAGGCCGTGCGTATCAGCGCTGGGCTCGTACCGCCGGAGCGGTGTTGACGCTGCAATTGGCCGGGCATCAGGGCGTGCGCGTGCAACGGGGTCTCCGCGCACTCAGCGGGATGCCCGCCGCTTGGCCGCGGACCGACGGCGGCTCGCTGGAAGCGATTTTGCTAGCCACGCACGCGTACTATAACGAAGGCGGGCCTATTTGGTTGGACTGGATACGACGGCTTGCCCCAGCCATTTGCCACGCCCGGCAAGAGGATGGAATGTGGAGCACCTCCGGCCGCTCTTCGATCCGAGACACTGCTCTCGCCGTGCTGATCCTCGAAACTCCTTACCGCTATCCGCCGGCACGAGAATGGCCACTGGCCTGGGCGATCCCAGACTCGCCCGCCGCCGCACTGATGGCGTATGCGAGTTGGGCTCCAAATCCGTCCTCTGCGTGCATCCCTTGAGCGAAGCCGCGAACCGATTGGGCCCACGTGCGCGCCACAAACGCTGGAGCCAGCTGCCGGGGTCGAACCGGCGACCTGCTGATTACAAATCAGCTGCTCTGCCAACTGAGCTAAGCTGGCTCCGTCAAGGAATTTTCGAACCTCCTCCCCAATTTTTCAACCCTTGTGTCCCCTTCGATGGAACACCTGGGGATGCCGTGGCGGATGCCGCTGTGGTCAATATGCCGCCGGTCGCGGAACTCTTTGGGCGTAGCGGATCGGCTCCCGAGTTAGGATGCGATCCATCAAAACGGTTCACTCTGGCCGTGATGGAGTTCAGGAAAACACTTCCAATGCAGGCCTGTGGTGGCCAACTTGGAACGCGTAATTGCCCCTGCCATCCGACCCGACGGCGAAGAAATCTGAATGGTCGAGCATGGGGCATGAAAATTAGGATGATCATCCCGGAGTTACCCCAGATCGAACCTACCCAGAACGCGGAGTGAATTCGCGACAACCCAGAAAATCGCGCGTTCAAAATTCCATCTAACTCTTTAAAAATCAAAGACTTAAGCGAAATTCTCGCACGTGTCTGGCACCTTTTTTGCCCCTTTTGTTGCCCCTTTTGTGGGCACTTTTTTTTGGCGGCACACTTGACACGGAAAATTTTCGGGATATATTCACTTCAAAGTCTGCGGACAATGTGGTGAATGCAAAACTGTCCAAACGCGAGGTGTACGCGACGATCTTGACCGTCGAGCTGTCCCTGAATCGAAACGGGAAGCCGGTCACGCTCAAGGACATTGCCCGACGCCACGGGCTCTCGAAGAAGTACATTTGGACCGTGGCCTCGATGCTCGTGCGCGCCGGTCTCCTGGAAGCCGCGCGCGGCGCCACCGGCGGATTCCGTCTGGCCCATCCGGCCCACTCGATCACCTTCGATGACATTTTCCGAGCTTGCGAGGGCAAAGAGGAACCCCCCGCGAGCGTCCGAGTCAGCCGCGATCCCGCAGTGCAACGCGTGCTGGCCGAACTTTGGCGGGAAGTCGCGGATGTATGGCATGCAACCTTGTCCAAGGTGACCGTTCAGCAACTGGCCGAGCGATACGAAGCATTGAGCCGTCCGCCAGAACTCGATTTTCAGATTTGAGCACGGAGGACTCGAACGAACCGTCCGAACGTGGACTCAAAACGAACCAAACCCATCCCCGAGGAAGGAGTACAACGATGAGCGAAGCGAGAGAACCTGGACTATTCACCAAGGCTCTGCACGCGGGTCAAGTGCCCGATCCGACCACGGGCGCGCGAGCGGTGCCGATTTACCAAACCACCTCGTACGTGTTCCGCGACACGACGCACGCGGCGAATCTGTTCGCCCTGCGGGAGTTTGGGAACATCTACACGCGGATCATGAACCCGACGACCGATGTGTTCGAACGCCGCATCGCCGCCATCGAAGGCGGTACTGGGGCGCTCGCCACCTCGTCCGGCCAGGCCGCGATCACCTATGCGTTGTTGGCGATCACACAGTTAGGCGACCACATCGTCTCGGCCAACAACCTGTACGGCGGAACCTACCAGTTGTTCCACTACACCCTGCCCAAGCTGGGCCGCACGGTGACGTTCGTGGACTCGCGGGATCCCAATGCATTCCGCCGCGCGATCACCGAGCGCACGAGGGCACTGTACGTGGAAACGATTGGGAACCCCAAGTTGGACGTGCCGGACTTCGAGGCCATTGCAGCCATCGCCCATGAACACGGAATCCCGCTGGTGGTGGACAACACGGTCGGGGTCGGTTTGGTCCGACCCTTCGACTACGGCGCCGACATCATCGTCAGCTCCGCCACCAAGTTCATCGGCGGGCATGGCACCTCCATCGGGGGCGTCATCGTGGATGGCGGCCGGTTCCATTGGGGTAACGGCAAGTTTCCTGAGTTCACCGAGCCCGATCCCAGCTACCACGGCCTGGTCTACTGGGATACCTTCGGAAACTTTCCGGGGCTGGGCAACGTCGCGTTCATCATCAAGGTCCGCGTGACGCTGCTGCGGGATATCGGGGCCTGCTTGAGCCCGTTCAACGCCCATCAGTTCTTGCTGGGCTTGGAGACTTTACCGCTCCGGCAGCGCCGCCATTCCGAAAACGCGCTGGCGTTGGCGAAGTGGCTGAAACAACATCCGAAGGTGAATTGGGTCGTCTATCCGGGCCTGCCAGATTCGCCCGACTACCCCGTTGCCTCCAAATACTTGAAGAACGGCTTCGGCGGCATCGTCGGGTTCGGGATTCGTGGCGGCTATGAGGCCGGCGTCAAATTCATCAACTCGGTGCGCTTGCTGTCCCACTTGGCCAATATCGGCGACGCAAAAACACTGGTTATCCACCCGGCTTCGACCACGCACTCGCAACTGACTCCAGAAGAACAAGCCGAGACAGGTGTCACGCCCGACTTCATCCGGATCTCCGTCGGTCTCGAAGACATCGAAGACATCATCGCAGACATCGACCAGGCGTTGCACGCCGCAACGTCGTGAGCACAGCTCATTGGGAGGATTCTCACATGTCCGACATGACGTTTGAAGCCGTGGCATTCAGTGAAAGCGCGACTCGCAGCCGGGTGGTCACACGCCAGTTCTCTATCGTCGTGGACGAGCCGGCGCAGCTCGGCGGAACTGACGCGGGTCCCAACCCGGTCGAGTACTTGTTGGCGTCCCTGGTAGGGTGCCTCAACGTCGTCGCGCACGTGGTGGGCGCGGAACTAGGGATCCAGTGGCGGCGGTTGCAGATCTCCGCAAGCGGTCGGCTGAATCCCGACCGGTTTCTGGGGCGCCCCACAAGTGATCGCGCGGGGTTTCAACAAATCGCCGTGCGCTTGGAAGTGGACAGCGATGCGCCCGCCGAGCTATTGAGCCGGTGGTTAAAGCAGATCGAGCAGCGCTGCCCCGTGGCCGACACGTTGAGCGGTCCGACTCCGGTGGCACTCACCTATTCCAGTGTCATGCGAAAGTCCGAGGCAGGGTGAAATGGCGACCTCGATTGGACCCATGTCGCCGCCGGCTCTCGATCGGTCGCAGCGACCATCTCCTCCCGCCGTGGACTCCGTTCTGGAGACTATCGGACGCACTCCGCTGATCCGGCTTCGACGGATCGGCCGTTCGCTCGCATCCCCAATTTACGCCAAGGCCGAGATGTTCAATCCCGGCGGAAGCGTGAAGGACCGTCCGGCCCTGGCCATGATCGAGGAGGCAGAACGCGAGGGGCTACTGAAGCCGGGGGGAACGATCATCGAGGCCACGGCAGGCAACACCGGCGTGGGGCTCGCGTTGGCCGCTGCAGTCAAAGGGTACCGGCTGATCGTCGTGATGCCCGACAAAATGAGCGAGGACAAGATCCGGCTGCTGCGCGCCTACGGCGCGGAGGTGGTCATCACACCCACCAACGTTCCGCCAGATTCGCCCGAAAGCTACAACGGTGTGGCGGACCGACTGGCCCGGGAAATTCCCGGCGCCTTTCGGCCCAACCAGTTTGCCAACCCGGCCAACCCCGCTGCGCATTACTGTACGACTGGAGCGGAGATCTGGGAGCAAACTGGTGGCGCGGTCGACGTGTTTGTCGCGGGGATGGGAACCGGTGGCACGATCTCGGGCGTGGCCCGATACCTCAAAGAACGCAAACCAGAAGTCGTCGTCGTGGGTGCAGATCCCGAAGGCTCCATCCTCTCGGGCGACAAGCCCCGTGTGTACTTGGTCGAAGGAATCGGCGAGGATTTCGTACCCAAAACGTTCGATCGGCCATTGGTGGACGAGATGATCCGCGTCAGCGACCGCGAGTCATTCCTCACGGCGCGTCGCCTCGCGAGGGAAGAAGGAATCCTCGCCGGCGGATCGTCCGGCACGGCGCTAGCCGCCGCCCTCCGGTACGCGCAGCGACTGACCGAACCTAAGACCATCGTCGTGCTGCTGCCAGACACTGGGCGCAATTACCTCAGCAAATTCTACGATGATCGCTGGATGCACGAGCACGGGTTTGTCGGCGAGGATCCTTACGAATCGGTCACCGTAGGAGGCGTTCTCTCATCCAAGTCGATGCAGCCGCGGCTGATCGCCGTGGGGGTTCATGACCGGTTGCGCCGCGCGGTGGAACTGATGCATAACTACAACATTTCCCAACTGCCGGTCCTTCAGCAAAACCGGGCTGTGGGCAGCCTCACGGAAGCCACCGTGATGAAAATGGTGTTGGATGGATTGGACCTGGATAGCCAAGAGGTCGGTCTGATCATGGGCGCCCCGTTGCCCGAGATCCCTTGGGAAGCGGATGTCGGCGAAGCCTACCGCCGTTTTTTGGCCGGCGCCCCTGCGCTCGTCGTCGTGCGCCAAGGGACCATCGAAGGCGTCCTCACTCGGTTGGACATCGTGGACTTTTTCTTGATGCGTCGTCGATCCCAGCAACGGTTCGGTTGGGGCGCGGGCATATGAACATGCGATTCGAAACTTTGACGGTTCACGCGGGACAAGAGCCGGACCCGTTGACCGGGGCCGTTACGGTGCCGGTGTACCAAACCTCGACCTATCGCCAGGATGGGATCGGGCGCCCGCGGGGCTACGAGTACTCGCGCACAGGCAATCCGACTCGCGCGGCGTTGGAAAAAGCGCTGGCCGCCCTGGAAGGCGCCGAGTATGGGTTGGCCTTCGCTTCGGGAGTGGCGGCCACCACGGCGGTGGTCATGTCGTTGCTCAAGCCCGGCGACCGTGTCGTGGCCGTCGAGGACCTGTACGGGGGCACGTACCGGCTACTCGAACGTTACGTTCGACCTTGGGGCGTGGCCGTGGACTATGTGCCGGCTACTGACACGGACCGCTGGATCGAATCCCTGCGGCAACCTACCCGACTGGTCTGGCTGGAGTCGCCGACCAATCCGCTCTTGCAACTGGCGGACATCGCGGCGGTCTCGTCGGCGGCGCATGCGTGCGGGGCCTGGGTGGCAGTGGACAACACCTTCGCCAGCCCTGCGCTGCAGCGGCCGCTGGAGCTCGGTGCGGATCTCGTTGTGCATAGCACTACGAAGTACCTAGGCGGGCACAGCGATCTCATTGGCGGGGCGGTCGTCACGAGAGACCGCGTGCTCTACGAACGAATTCGGCACTACCAAAACGCGGCCGGCGCCGTGCCGGGCCCGTGGGACTGCTGGCTGTTGCTGCGCGGACTTCGTACGCTCTCCGTACGCATGCGTGCCCATTGCGAAAACGCTCGCGCGATTGCGGAATGGCTCAGTCGCCACCCCAATGTGGAGCGTGTCTACTACCCGGGTTTGCCCGATCATCCACAGCGCGACCTGGTGCAACGCCAAATGTCCGCCCCGGGCGGCATGGTCAGTTTCGACCTGCGGGGAGGTCTGGAAGCGGTCGAGCACATGGTCAGCCGCCTGCAGGTGTTCATCCTTGGCGAAAGCTTGGGCGGCGTGGAATCGCTCGTGTGCTATCCGCCGAAGATGACCCATGCGGTCTTCGCGCCCTCCGAGCGTCGGCGACGCGGTTTGGGGGATGGGTTGGTCCGCCTCTCGGTGGGTATCGAGCATGTCGAGGACTTGATCGCAGATTTGGAGCAAGCACTGAACCTGAAATCCTCCACAACGAAAGGAACACACCCATGAGCCGGATATTCGCAGACAACTCAGAATCCATTGGCCGCACGCCGTTAGTGCGACTGAACCGCCTCACCCGAGGCGCCCATGCCACCGTGCTGGGCAAAATCGAAGGGAGAAACCCCGCCTACTCGGTTAAGTGCCGGATCGGTGCCTCCATGATTTGGGACGCCGAGCGCCGCGGCATTCTCCGGCCGGGCAAGGAGGTCGTGGAGCCCACCAGCGGCAACACTGGGATCGCGCTGGCCTTTGTATGTGCCGCGCGTGGTTACCCATTGACCCTCACCATGCCCGAAACCATGAGCCTGGAGCGGCGACGTGTCTTGGCCATGTTTGGCGCACGCTTGGTGCTTACGCCGGGCCCGGAAGGAATGCGTGGCGCGGTGCGGCAGGCCGAGGCGATCGTGGCTTCCGACCCGGATCGCTACTTCATGCCCCAGCAGTTCAAAAATCCGGCCAACCCGGCCATCCATGAAGCCACCACTGGCCCGGAGATTTGGGAAGACACCGACGGTAAGGTGGATGTGCTCGTGTCCGGCGTGGGGACGGGCGGGACGATCACGGGCGTCTCCCGCTACATCAAACAGAAACTAGGCCGGCCATTACTCTCCGTCGCCGTGGAACCCGCCGAAAGCCCCGTCATCTCTCAGCGCCTAGCCGGTCAAGAACTCAAGCCGGGCCCACACAAGATCCAAGGAATCGGCGCTGGGTTTATTCCGGACGTGCTAGATCTTTCACTGGTGGATCGCGTCGAGCAGGTCAGCAGCGAAGACGCCATCGAAATGGCGCGGCGCCTGGCGCGCGAAGAAGGCATCCTGTGCGGCATCTCGTGTGGGGCAGCCACGGTCGCGGCACTCCGGTTGGCGTTCGATCCCGCCTTCGCGGGCAAGACGATCGTTGTCATCCTACCCGACGCCGGCGAGCGATATCTTTCGACCGCGCTATTCGAGGGGATTGGCTGAAGCGCCCGAAGATCTTGGCGGCGCCTCGGGCGCAGGGGCGCTGGCCGGCCGGCGGAACTTGATCACCTTGGCCGGGATGCCCACAGCCACGGCGTAGTCCGGAATCGGCTCAGTCACCAGCGCGTGAGCCCCGATGATCGCGTGTGCGCCGACGCGGGTTCCGTCCAGCACGGTGGCTTTGGTGCCGATCCAAGTGCCTTCACCGATCTCCACGCCACCGCGCGACACCGAGGGTTGGTCCACGATCGGAATGTCGGTGCGCGTGGCTTCATGGTCGGCACCGACGATGTACACGTAGGCTGCCAGGAGCGCCTTCGCCCCGATGCGCGTGTGCCCGTAGGTTCCGATCCGACACCAGGCTCCGATGTTGCATCCGGGGCCCAGTTCCAACGTACCGTCCGTGGTTGTGACCACGCTACACCAGCCAATGAATACGTCGTCGCCGATGAGGATCCCGTCGCCCGTGGTCCCCTTGGCATCCAACAACACGCCGTCGTTCAGCACCACACGGTGGCCGAGACTGATCCGATGAGGGTGTCGAATCGTCAAATTTCGGCCAAAGATCACCCTACGGCCGCAGCGGCGAAACAACGTAGGATAAAACCTTGCCCGCAACCAGTACCCCACGGCGCCGGGCCAAGAGCTGAGCAGACTGGTACACAGCTCGTACCACAAAAATGCGGCCGCGCCCACCTCGCCCACGACCATGCGCCGGTACTTCTGCGCCGCCGTGAGTTTGCGGTCGGTCAACACGCGTTGTGCGCCTCGCGGAGTCGTGCTCATGCCGCTTGTTGTAGCCCAACCTGCGTGCACCGCCAAGCGGTTCCCGGGATCTGAAGCCCGAGGATATCCACCCAACGGGAATGATGGGCGGGAATCCATCCTGGCCGCACTCCTTCCGGCCTCCCCGAGCGCAGAACAGTTTGACCGACGGGAATGAACCGGGGGCCTGTGTGTACCCCGTATCGCGGTGGAGTGCAGCGCGCGCAGTTCGACTTTCCCGAACGCCGCCAGCGTGGTAGAAACTAGACTCAGTCTGGAAAGGAACCGTGCCATGAAGAACGTGCCTCCACATTGGATCGTTACCGCCGCTGTAGTCTTGTCCGTCCCCGCAACATGGGCGGCGGAGCCGAACACGCTGACCGACCAAGAACGCGCGGAGGGTTGGATCCTTTTGTTCGACGGCAAGTCTCTCGGCGCTTGGCGTGGCATAGCCAGCACCGACGTACCGGCGGGTTGGGACGCACACGATGGCGCCATCCGAATCGGCAAAGCCACCAAGGCCGGCGACATCATCACCCGAGAAAAGTTCCAAAACTTTGACTTCCGTTTCGAGTTTCGTCTGACTCCCGGTGCCAACAGTGGCGTAAAATACTTCGTGGACCCATCGCGCGCGCAGGGTACACATGGGATCGGATGCGAGTACCAGATCCTCGACGATGAGCGGCACCCCGACGCAAAGGCTCGCACCGACGGCTGCCGCACGCTGGCTGCGCTGTACGACATCCTCCCCCCCGCGCCCAACAAGCCCGTTCGTCCCGTCGGTGAATGGAACGAGGGCCGGATCGTGGTTCGTGGGCCCAAGGTGGAGCACTGGTTGAACGGGGTGAAGGTGTTGGAATACGACCGCAGCTCCCCGGAGTTCCGCGCCGCAGTCGCGAAAAGTAAGTTCGCGAAAATGGATGGCTTCGGAGAGTGGGCCGAGGGGCATATCCTGCTGCAAGACCACAACGACGAAGTGCACTACCGCAACCTGAAAATTCGACGGTTAGACTGAGCGTTCACGAGGAGGACGAACTATGCCGACCAATTCGGAGTTACGCGCGGCCAACGATCCCTTGCGCAGCGCGGACGTGGACCAGCGGATGGAAGAGTTCAAGCGGGCACCCGATCCTTGGATGGAAGTCGCGCGCCTGACGCATGGTGGGGATCGTTCTTTTGCCTACACGATTCAATCCCTCGTGTGGGACGCGGCTCCGTCCCAGTACCCCGCGTTGGAAAAGAAACTCCTGGAGGTATTGAAGCAACCGGACTGCACCGACGTCGGTCGGGAATTCGTCTGCCATATGCTGGCGCTGATCGGCTCGGAGGCGTGCGTGCCAGCCCTCGCGCCATGGTTGACGGACGAGCAGCGGTCGGACATGGCACGGTACGCACTGGAAAACATCCCGGGCGAAGCCGTGGACCGGGCGCTCCACGCGGCCTTGGCGACCGCGCAGGGCCGAATTCGCGACGGCTTGGCGTCGACGATTGCCGCCCGGCAGCGTTGGATGGGAGGTCGCTCATGAATCGGCGCACGTTCCTTCGTTCGACGGGGATGGCCGCGGCGGCCAGCACGTTTCACATCGTGCCGTCCCGGGTACTCGGTGCGGACGCTCCCAGCCGTCAAGTCACCTTCGGCTTTGTCGGCACCGGCGGGATGGGGATGGCCAACATTGACCGAGTGCTCAAACTGCGCGACCAAGGGGCCCGCATCGTCGCAGTGTGCGATGTGGATCGTTTCCATGCCGAAAAGGCTGCTCGGCGTGTCGAAACGGTCCAGGGCGACCGAGGCATCCACATCTGCGGCGATTTCCGAGAGCTTACCCGCAGCCCACGCATCGATGCCATCGTGATTTCCACGCCCGATCACTGGCACGCATTACCGGCGCTCGATGCCATCCGCCACGGCAAGGATGTGTTCGTGGAGAAGCCGTTGACCCACAGCATTCGCGAAGGGCAACTGCTGGTGGAGGAACTTCGAAAGCACCAGCGCGTCGGCCAGCACGGAACCATGCAGAGATCCGACCGCAAATTCCAGTACGCGGCCGAAGTGATCCTCAACGGACGACTGGGCAAGATCGAGCGCATTGAGGTGCTCATCCCGGCCAACAACAAGCACTGCGGCGCTACGTGGAAACCCGAGCCCGTGCCTCCGGGATTGGACTACGATTTTTGGCTCGGGCCTGCGCCGTGGGCACCGTACACGTCCCAGCGCACGCATTACCAGTTCCGCTTCATTTTGGATTACGCCGGTGGCCAAACCACCAACTGGGGCGCGCACTACATTGACATCGCCCAGTGGGCCTTGGACATGGACGAGTCTGGACCGGTCGAGGTGGTCGGATGCGGCGAGTTCCCCACGACCGGATTGTTCACCGCGCCCACCCGAGTGGATTTCACCGCTACCTACGCCAACAGCGTCCGACTGCGTGTGCGCACACGCACCGATGGCGTGATGGACGGTAACGTTCGCTTTTACGGGGAACGGGGCTGGCTTGATGTCTCGCGGTCCAAGCTCACCGCGAGCGATCCCGCGTTGTTGAACATCCAGTTCGAGCCCGGCGAGCGAAGAGTCACGCCCAGCACTGACCACATGGGCAACTTCCTGGAGTGCATCCGCACGCGCCAGCGCCCGGTGTCCGACTTGGCCATTGGCCACCGGACCACCACCGTGTGCAACCTGGGCAACATCGCAATGATGCTCCGCCGACCGCTCAAATGGGATCCTCAGCACGAGGTGTTCATCGGGGACGAGCAAGCCAACCGGATGCTCTCCCGCGCCTACCGCGCCCCCTGGTCCTTGTACGCTTAGCAGGGCCATCGTGGCGCGGCCCCACTCCCCAACCGGTTTCCGGAGGTCCTAGGTGAAGTTGCCGACCTGGCGATGTCATGGTTCTCGATGGTGGACGGCCTGGGCGCTCCTCGCGGTCGTGAGCCCCGCGGGCGCTGTGGAAGCCTCGCTCGAGCTGGCCACATGGTCGCGCTACGTGTTCCGAGGTCAGACCTACAGCGACGGCGCCGTAGCGCAGCCCGCGCTGACCCTTCGTTCCGGCCCATGGAGCTGGACGACCTGGGCCAACTTGGAACTGAGCGATGCGAATTCCACCTCCGACCGCGAGGTGCAATGGCGAGTCACCGAGGTGGACATTTACCTCAATTGGGCTTCGCCCATCTGGGGTCCCTGCAGCGTCGGGTTCGGGCTAGGAACCTATGCCATCGCCGAACCTCCCGGAGCTTCGGGCGATTCGACCGAAGTGTCCGCTTGGTATCGATTTGATCCGAGCGGACTGGACCGCGCGCCTGGTTGGATTCGCGAATTGCCCGCCGTCACATGGTCTGCGTACTACGAGTTTCTGGAGTACGAGGATTGGTATGCCAGCGTGGAATTGGGCCGGACGTTGCCGCTGGCGGAGTCCTGGGAACTGACCGGCTACGCGCGCGTAGGCTATGCGGGGCGTAAGTACAACCAATACTTCTTTGCGACCGGCGACAACGCTGCGGCCGTCGACCAGGCCGGCTGGAACGACCTAACGTTACGTGCAGAAATCGCCTACGCATGGACGCAGTGCTGGAAAATCGCAGTCTTGGCCGAGTACGGGCGCTTACTCGATGAAGACCTGCGCGACGCAGCTCGTGCGATTTACGGCCGCGGTGAATGGCGGGCCCTCGGCCTGAAAATTCAGTACAACTTCTGACCTCCGCTGGAGACAGCCTACGCGGGTCCGGGCACACTCGGTCGACTGATGAATGCGAGAGCCGCAAGCGCCTAGGACCCGGTCGCGTTCGCGATCCATGCGTTCGTGCAGCCCACCTGCGCTCAGCGCAACCGACCACACACTCAGTTTGCGCAAATGCATGTCCGCTCAGGCGCTGGGCTAAGCTCCGTCGCGTCCAACAC
>CAACVY010000005.1 GCA_900661335.1 uncultured bacterium
GGAGGCTGCACGCCGGGCCGGCGCGGTGCCGCGCGCATTGGTGTTGCCATTGTGGCCGGGCGATTCGGCACCGAGCAGTGTGTATTCCTATTACGCTTCGCTGTACCGTATCCGCTTGGCCAATGGGTATTCACCGGCTGTGCGCCGCGATTACCTGGAGAAGTTCGTGTGGGTGTACCGCGATTTCAACCATGGGAAACTCGATGACGACAAGTTGAATGCGCTGCGTCAGGGTGGGTTTACGGCGATTCTCTTTCATGAGGACTCGACCGAGAAAATCAGCCCGTATCCCGCGGGGTTCACTCTGCAGTGGCTTCGTCATCACCCACGCCTGGAATTTCTAGCCCAAGACGGTCGGGTGTGGGCATTTGGGATCCGTGAGGGTGCTCCCGTTGCACGCTGTGCGGACACCGACCAGGTGGTAACGGAGCGCTGGGCACCATCACGCCGCGTGGAAGGAGAATGTGCCGGTGCCAAGGTGTGGGAAGTTTCTAGCGGGGAATGTAGCGGTGGGGCGTATGGGCTGTTGGCTCAGCCGGGAGATCAGATGGAATTTCCTCGCGTTCCCGCGCATTTTTTGGCCCCTGCATCCTGGTGGATTCGCGTGCGCGGCTATGGACGAGTTCGGACAGTTTGGAGTTGGGACAGTCAGCGTGAATACGCCGAAGAGCGAAGGATCGAGGCATCCGCATGGACTTGGCAGAAGTTGGACACCCCAATGGCCGACCCTTCTGAAGGTTACGTGAGGTTAACCCTGGTGTATGAAAGTGGCCGCGTTGAACTGGATGTGGCCATCTGGACGGACGACCCGGTGGTCGAACCTGACGCGCACGGGCGGGTTCGATGGGCGGCCCATACGTGGTTTCGTGCCGGCTACGTGTGCGAATCCCCGGAAGGGCAGCTCACTTCGGTTCGGTTGGAAAAAGATCGGGACCCTGCGGACCGAATTTTCTATGGACCCTGGCGCGTACTGCCGCCCGGACGATATCGCGTGCAACTCTTCGCACGTGTTCTCGCGGATACCAGGGTTGCGGACGGAACCAAGCTCGCTGCGCTCGTGATCGAGCAGCCCTCGGGAGCGGAAGTTGCCGTGCGGGTCGGTGCGGATGGCACCCTTCAGCCCGTCGAAGCGGAAATGGAGCAGCGCCATAACGTGCCGGTCATCGTGTCGTTGCGTTTCACTCGCGCCTCGGATCTGATCGTAGATGCACTCGAATTCGAGTGCCTGTCCGAGGTGGGGAAAGTCCGCGACCGTTAGCTGGCTGCCACCCGCCTATAAATCCGCGCGCGTGTTGAGATGCCGTAGCGTGCGCATCCAGAGGCAAAGGGGAACCTGTTCAGCCCCGCGACGAAGGCCCCATGCATCGTGGCAGTAGATAGATGTAGCGTTACTCGAAGTCTGATCTGTGCGCCCGCTTCGTTCTTCGCGTGTCGCTGAACGATTGGTTTTTGTCGGGCTCTTTGGGGTCTCAAGGGGCGAGCGCAATCCTGCCAGGGGGACCGAGACCGCGAGGGAGGATGCCAATCGCTCAACCGCCGCGGACAAGTCCTTTGGTTGCCCGGTGGGAAGCGCCTCCGTACGATGGACTCCATGAACGCGCGCGACGTGCCTTCGGAAACAATCCGCCGGTGGGTCGTCCGGCCGATCGAAGATGGTTGGCCGTTGGAGCGGTTCCTCATGGGGCGCTTGAATTGTTCTCGGCGGGCCGCGCGCCGATACTTGGATGCCCGTGCGGTATTCGTAAACCGACGCCGAGTCTGGATGGCCCGGCATGCGCTCACGGCCGGAGATATTGTGGAACTGGCCACGGAGCGGGCCGACCCGCTTGGGAGGCAAGAGCTGCTCCGGTGGGCGGCGGAACCTCCTCTGTATGCGGACGAGCGTCTATGGATCGTGGCGAAGCCAGCCGGCGTCGTCTCCACCGGCGAGGGTGGCTGGGACCGGTGGGTGGCGTCCGCGCACGGGCTGAGCTGGCTTCGAGCCGCCCATCGGCTCGATCGCGAGACCAGCGGGTGCCTGATGTTGGCGCGTTCGGAGTCAGCGTTGAAGGAAATTGTGGACTGGTTCCGCCACGGTTGGGTCCGCAAGTGGTACGACGCGATTGTCATCGGGCGGGTCCAGTTTGACCGACAGGTTATTCGTCGTCCGCTCGACGGGCAACCGGCTCTCACCCGTTGCCAGCGGCAAAGCGCCGGTGATCTTGCCTCACATCTCCGGCTCGAGATTCCGACCGGCCGCACTCATCAGATCCGAAGGCATTTAGCCGCCATTGGTCATCCAGTTCTCGGGGACTCCATCTACGCGGTGGGGGAGCATTGGCCGGTCGAGTTACGCCGCGTGCCAAGGTTGATGCTACATGCCAGCCGCATCGAGTTCCCCGCCGTCCGTGGTGGAGGACGGCAGCGCGTGAGTTCGATGTTGCCTGAGGATTTCCAAAGGGAACTTCGACGGCTCGGCTTGCCCTTGCCCCGGGAACGGGGCTAAGCGATCCAAGCGGGTTCCGAAAAAGACAAGGCAAACGACGGCGTAGGGCGAACGCCAGTCGTCTGGAATCCCGGGGCAGAGTTCGCCCATCGAATCGCTTATGTGCGGTGGCGGTATGTGATACGACCTTTGGTCAAGTCGTACGGCGACATTTCGACCGTCACGCGGTCGCCCACCCCGATCCGGATAAAATTCTTCCTCATTTTGCCCGAAATGTGGCAGAGGATTTCGTGACCGTTGGGCAGCTTGACACGATACATCGTAGCTGGGAGCACGCGTGTGACGACGCCGTCCACGACGATGCAGTCGTCTTTCTTCGTTGCGCCTGCTTCCTGCGCATCATCAGGTCTGGATTCTCGTTCCGCCATCAAACTCTCCTTATACACAATTCGCGCCCGCTACTCAAATTGATTTTGGCGTGGCCGGGGCAACAGAGATGGGATGAATTTGCCACTGCATGCGCGCGCGTCCCTTGCATGGGGCCCCAGCGTGCGGCGGGGTGGCCGCTGAGGCACCGGAAGATACCGTCGACGGTTCAAAGGGGGCGCCTAGGGATGATCTCCTCTGGAGCAATGATCTTCACCTGTGGCCGCACGGTGCGTTCCGTTCTCCATGCCAGGTACAACGTCGTGCCTAATGCAACGGCCAGTGCAACGCAGAGAGCCACGCTCAGGGCTTTCCGCTGACGTCGGGCCGGCGGTTCTGCCGCGGGTCGCACGAGAGGGGGGTACTTGGATCGAGTGCGAAGTCGGCGGATGCGGCGGCGCCGTCGCCACGGCAGCGGCCACTTCCATTCCCGTCCGGTCATGGATGGAGTTACGTCGTTCACATGGGTAGCATAGCATGAATAGATGTAGATGTGCGCCATGCAACTGCTCGGCGGCGCAGTTGGGCGGCGCTTGTGCGGGGCGTGGTGATGGAGCATCTTGTTTCCTCATGAAATTGATCCTGGCAACTCACAATGCGAGCAAACTGGCGGAATTCCGGGCCTTGTTGGCCCATTGGCCAGTCGAATTGGTGCCGCTTACTGAGTTCCCTGAAGTGCGCCAGTGGAACGAGGACGCGCCGACGCTGGAGGAAAATGCGGTGGCCAAGGCCCTCACGGTATACCGAGCCACCGGGCAGTGGTCTATGGCCGACGATTCCGGCGTGGAGGTGGATGCGCTCGGCGGGGCCCCTGGCGTGCAATCGGCACGGTATGCCGGCGAGCCATGCAATCCTGCTGCGAACAACGAAAAGCTTTTGACGGCCTTGACCGGTGTGGCGAACCGTCGCGCCAGGTTCCGCTGCGTGCTGGCGCTGGTCGGCCCGGGCTTCCCGCCCGAGACGATCGAAGGGATTTGCGAAGGCGTGATCGCCCACGAGCCACGCGGCACGGGCGGATTCGGCTATGACCCGCTCTTCATTCCGGATGGCTATTCGCAGACGTTTGCCGAGTTGCCGCCGGAAGTGAAAAACCAGATCTCGCATCGTGCACGGGCAGTCCAGGCCGCGTGGGAGCGGTGGGGCCGGAAATTGTTTGGAGACGCAAGTGGAGGCAGCCCAGATGGTTGACATACACCGCGCGAGCGCCATGGAAGACGAGATTCTGGAGTGGATGCGCCAGTATCAAGCATCCGCAATCTTGGGCGCGGCAGCTCAATTGGGATTTTTCGAGCACTTGAGCAAAACCGCGCTCGACGCGGCGACGCTTGCCCGGCGGTGTCGATGTAATGCGCGGGCGACCCGCATCCTGCTGGACGCGCTCACGGCTCTAGGGCTTTTGACCCAAACTGCAAAGGGCTATCAAGTGACCCCGCAGTATCGCATGGCACTATCCCCCAGTTCGAAACAGTGCGTGCTGCCCATGCTTCACCATCAGGCGAACTGCCTTCGACGTTGGGCGGAACTCCCCATGGTCGTTCGAACTGGCCACCCCGCTCCTTGCCATCCGGGCGTGGCAGGTGCGCAGGCAGACCTAAGGGCGTTCATCGAGGCGATGGAGGTGGTGAGCCGCGGCACGGCCGATACGGTGGTGCGAAGCCTGAACATCGGGCCGGTCCGGTGTGTGCTGGATGTTGGCGGAGCGCTGGGAACTTGGACGCGTGCGTGGCTAACCGCCCACCCCAGCTCACGCGCGATTGTGTTCGATTTACCTGAAGTGGTTCGACTCGGGCGGCGTCGTTGGGCGCGCGACCCGCTCCGCGCGCGCGTGCAATGGGTGGCTGGCGATTATCTTCGTGACCCGCTGCCTAAGGGCGCGGACCTGGTGTGGATCAGCGCTGTGGCTCATCAGAACGGTCGGGAGGAAAACCGCCGGCTGTTCCGCGCGGCGTGGGTGGCCACCGATGCGGGCGCTCGGCTGCTGGTCCGCGACGTGATCATGGAGCCGGACCGGAGCCGCCCTGCGATGGGCGCGCTCTTCGCCGTGAATATGCTGGTGTCCACTCGCCATGGAGGAACGTGGACCTTTAACGAGCTCCAAGAAGACTTGGAAGCCGCTGGGTGGAGGGACGTGCGCTGGTGGCGACGGGACGAAGGCATGAATTCTGTGATCGGTGCGGTCCGAGTCCCCCGGACCGCGATCCGAGGCGGCGCCAACAAGTCCCCCTCGCGCGACTGAGTCGGAATGGGCTAACTCAGTCGGGTCAGTTCTCTGCGCCAGTACTCAACGGTCCGCCGCAGACCTTCGTCGAGCGAAACACGTGGTCGCCAACCCAGACGCTCACGGATCTTGGTCGCATCCAAATCGATGAACGGCTGGTCCGACGCCAAAGGCCGAAACGGGTAATCGGGCGGGTATTCTCCATATACGATCTTGCGACGAGGGAATCTTAGAATTCGCGCGAGGCGTTCGGCCAATTCGTGGTTGGTAATCACGTTGCCGGTCGCCGCGTTGAAGGCTTCGCCGGTCACTTCCGGATGCGCGAGAGCGGCCTCGTAGGCGGCCACATGATCCGTGACGTACATGTAGTCCCGTCGCGACTCCGGCGCCCCGATGTAGACACGTTCGCCCCGGAGCATGGTCGTAACGAGATACTCGACAATGAAGTTTCGGTCGAGCTTTCGCCCGTAGCTGTTGACGCAGCGCAGGACCGTCGTGGGCAACCCATACACGCGCGTCATCATTCGGATGTACATGTCCGTCACGGCCTTGGTGTTCGCGTAAGGGCTCGACGGGTGGAGGGGGGCGTCTTCGGGAATGGGAGCCTTTTGCTGGGGGCCATAGACCTCCGCGGTGGCTGCGTAGATCAAGTGGCGCCGCTCCGGTTGGGGCAGCTCCAGCAATCCGTGCGCAAGGTTCAGCGTTCCCACGATGTTCACCTGCACGTAGGCCTGCGGCATTTCGAACGAGTGGCGGACCGGACTCAGCGCCGCGAGGTGGATGACAACATCCGGATCCGCTTGGCGAAGCACATGCCGCACCCCAAACGGGTCGGTGAGGTCCGCCGTGACGAGCTTCACGTTGCGCAAGAACGGACCCAAACGGTCCCAATCGCGGCTGGCCGAAGGGCGCACCATGCCCCACACTTGATGATCCCGCACTAACCGCTGCACCAAATGACTTCCAATGAATCCGCTCACACCGGTCACGAGGATTCGACTCATGACGCCTCCCATGCCTTCAGTTCTGCCGCTCCGACCACCTCCACCTTGGGAATGGCAAACAGCATTCGGCCACCGCGGCGAAGGTACTCGGCCTCTTGTCGCATGATCTCAGCGCGGAATTGGTAGGGCAACACCCATAACAGGTCGGGCGGATTCGCGCGATATTCATCCAACGAAATGACCCGGATGCCCGTGCCCGCGATATAGCGTCCGGTCTTGTCCGGGTTCTTGTCCACCGCCAACGGCACCAGTTCGGAGGTCACGCCCATGTACTGCAGTACGACCAACCCACGCGTGGACGCGCCATAGATGTACACTCGGTGTCCCGCAGATCGTTCGGCTTGCAGAATCTCTCGCACCTGGCGGCGAATCTCCTGAATGCGCCACTCGAATGCGCGGAAGGTCTCGAGACGGTGTAAACCGGCGGCGCGCTCATGTGCACGCAACTGGGCCACGCGCTCCGCGGCACCGGGAACCGAGCCCACCCCGCGGCCAGATCGCGAGATGTACAGCCGAAAACTACCGCCGTTGACGTCGTTGAGTTCCACGTCTGTGACTTCCAACCCATGCCGGCGCAAGAGGTGCTCCATGGCCAACAAGGAATAGTACTCCAGGTGCTCGTGCGAGATGTTGTCAAACGTGGCGTTGTCCAGCATCAAGCCAAGGTAGTTCATCTGAACGACCCACAGGCCATCGGGCGCCAGGCATGTGCAAATGTCCCGCACGAACGCGTTCGGGTCTTCCAAGTCGTAGAACATCGCGATGCTGGTGATCGCGCGCGCCCGTCGCTTGCCCATGAGGGCCACAAACGGGCCAGCGCGGAAGTAATCATGAATGATCTGGGCACCGGGTTGCTTGGCCAGTGTCCAAAGGTTGGACGGCTCGAAACCAATTTTGTCCAATCCTTGGATCGTGTACTGGCGCAGCAGTGTGCCATCGTTGCAGCCAATATCGACCACCACGTCCCCCGGGCGCAGCCCTGCGCGCTCTTCCACCGCACGGGCCACGTCCCTCAAGGCTTCGACCATGGTGGTGCTGATCGCGGAACGGTACCAATAGCGCCGGTACAGTAGGTCATGGTCCAGCGTATGGCGCAGCTGGAGCAAGGCACAGCCACCAGCAGCCGGATCGCAGAACACCAGGTCCAACGGGGCTTGAATACCCGTTTCGTCCGCGCGCTCCCAAAACCCGACGGCATATTGTTCGCCAAGCGAAAGCACCGGAACCAATGGCCCATGCCCGCAAACCCTGCACGTGGTGTGTTCGACAATGTGAGGTCGCTCTGACAAGGTCATGGGCCGTTAGATACTCGCTTCCAGCCCGTTCTTCAACCCGATTGGGCGCGCACTCGCTACGGGCGGACAGGGGCGTGGGATCCGTTTGTGGTCCTCGGCGGC
This sequence comes from uncultured bacterium, assembly GCA_900661335.1. Lineage (GTDB taxonomy): Bacteria > Verrucomicrobiota > Kiritimatiellia > PWTM01 > PWTM01 > CAACVY01. Next base: position 7,471 of record CAACVY010000005.1, read on the forward strand.
TCCCGCGTGGCAGTCGAAAGGACCAACCGTTCGCCGGAGATCCCTCACTCCTCCGTACATGGGGTGTCTGAGCGGATCCGTGCGGGAGGCCTCGATGGCTCGGTGTGGTAGACAGGGCTTCAGCTAGACACCATCCCGGACGTTGGCTTCAACCCACGCACGTAGAGTTCAGCGGATCAATCGCGGGGCGATCCACACCGCCCAATCACTTTGACTGCCATCGCCACCGTTCTCGGTGATCAGTTCCAGCTCCCGAACACCACGAACGTCGACCTCGAGACTGCGCAGAAATCCGTCTCGGATGACCGGCGACCGGAAGCGTTCTTGACGATCGCAACGCACGACGAAGACCGTTGAGCCGAAGTGTCCGTCCTGAAGGCCATACGATGCGCGGAGCCGGGACCACCGGCCATCCAGACGCCACAGGTTCACCGACGGTGCGTGTGCGTAGAGTCCTTCGTCAAACCATTCGCCGCCCACTTGAAGTAGGCAAGAGGCATCCCCTTCCAACCTCACATGGTCGCGAAGCGGTGGTCCCCATCCGGTCGAGGCGCGTTCCCAGACGGTTCGTGACAGCGGGATGTGCGGGACATCATCGGGCCAGTCATCAAGAACGCGCGGCAGAGGTGCATTCAGCAATGCGAGCATGTGGTCGAGGGCGCGGTGGAACTTCGTCAGGTCTGGCCAACGCTCGCGCGCTTCTCTCGCCAGGCGTTGGACCGTCGCTCCATCGCGTCGCGACCAGGCGGCGGTACACTCGCGTAAAAGCCGCCACACGCGAAAGGGCGTGAGGTCCGGGCTGCCATCGTCGTACACTTTGTACTCTACAGCCCAGCGACTTTTGGCGCCGTTCGCATGACAGGCAAGCAACCGAAGCTGATAAGGGCCTGGGCGTAGCTCTGCGATCTCGATGCGGAACGCCCCTTGGGTGGACACCGCACCGATCCAACCCACTGCGTCGTAGTCGTTGGGGTTGGCCGTCGAGTCGTTCAGCGCCACGATGCCGTACACGGGTGGGTGCGCGACGACTTGGCCGGTCAGGATCAATCGGTTCGATTCCCACATGACGTCCAGGGCGGCCCACTCGCATGTAGGAGAAAGCTCAGAATCCGGCAGGTCTCCGGCGAAGGGCCGGGTGTGCAGCAACTGCAGCGCGCTGGCGTCCGAGAGAAACGTCCCCGGCCCTTCGCCACGCAACTCTTGGCCGTAGGTGTGATTTCCTCCGCCCATCAACGACCGTCCGCGACGGGCGCGTTCGGACTCCCGTTCGCAATCGTGGGGCAGTCCAAAAGCGTGTCCGAGCTCGTGTGCCACTCCACCAATGTAATGGGTGTTGAACTCTCCCAGCGAACAAGGGCGGCCTGCGTAGAATCCCCCGGGCTCCTTCGATGCAAGGTACCGTGGATCCAGACGTTCGTCGTCGTAAACCCATGCGGTTCCACTCCGGTGGTTTCCACTGCCGCAGTATGGGCCGATCTCAACCGCCCGCCCGTTTTCCCATGCGAGGAGGACCTGGAAAATCACGATCGTTTCTCGATCGGGATTCCATCCGCGTGCCCGCAGCGCATCCCCGACTTCCTGCTTAACCTTGGCGCTGTCGCTGCGCCCATAGGCCCGCATAGGCTCGCGCCCACGCACCAGGTGGATCATCAACTTACCGCCAGCATCACGTTCGAGTTCGAAGGTTCGTGGACCGTGTCCCGCCGCTTCCATCTCGCGCCGGTAAAACTGCTGCACCTCGGTCATCACGCGATCGAGACGATTCGAAAAATCGGACAATGGTTCGCGGTCGGCTGGGACGAAGTAGACGGCTCGGAGGGGTGGGGGACCCGCCCAAGTGCGGGGGGCTTCTATGCCGACGAAGCCAGCCACGGCTAGCATGACGAAGAATTGCCGGCAGGGTGGTCGCCAGTTCACGACCTGGGCACTATAGCAACCGATCGGCGGGGGTCAACTACCTCGGTGGTTCGGTTGGCCGATGGCATGGTAGGAAGGCGACGCACCTACGGGCGAGTCCTACGGTCGGTGGCGAAGCTTTTCGATGTGCCAATTTGCCTAGGTCGAGTGTGGGCCGCGCGAGTGGTCACAAGCCGGAGGGAGATGCATTGTACAGGGTAACCTGGTGCAATCGCGGACCCCGGCCTGTCGGGCTTGCGAATTAGCATCTGGCAGTTCATGCGCCGTATTTTCCGCAGTAGAGGAAGGTTCGTCGCCCAGCTTTCATGGAGGGACCGGTGGACCGCTCTCGCTCGACCCGTTGGAAAAGGTCATCTATCGTAACTCGTAGGACATTGCTCAGATGGTGCAACCGTTGGCGACTTCGGAGTTCGCAGTGCTGGCTTGGCGCCACTGGTACCGCTGGTGTACGGCGTCGCGCTGTACCCCGTCCGAACAGGCGTTCTTGCGCGGATTCATCGCCCGTCGCTGGTATCGCTGGGTTCAAAAACTTGGTTGGGATGCGGCAGGAATCCGCCTCCCCTCGGACGAAGAACTTTGGCACCGATTCGAGGCACACTTGCTGGTCGGGTCCTCCCGCACTCGGCGGGTCTACAAACGGTGGCTGTTTGCGCGGGCCGTGGGGCAAAGCGGGGCGACCTGGCAGGCCACGATCGAGGCAGGTGCGACGCTCATTCTCCGTGACGTCGTGCGCCAATGGTACCGGGACGAGCAACCGCGTCGCGATCATGTTTCCCTCGACGCCCCATTGCCTGACTGTCCAAACTTGACCTTGGCGGACCTGCTGGGCGGCTCGGCGAGCCTCGAGGACGAACTAGACGCGGATCAAGTCGAACGATGGGCTAGGGGCTTTGCCCGGCGCCATTTTGAGCGAGCCAGCCGGCCGGCACGGGTGGGATTACTATTGCGCGCTCTGAATCGGCCCCTGTACGGTCCGCAAGCAGAACGTATGGCGGGGTGTGGCAAGACCAAGCTCCACGGCGACTTGCAGAAATTTGTGCGCAGTCTTGCGGCGGACGTCCAGAAAGAATTGGCTTCGGAGAACCACCCAATGGCGTTGCAAGTGGCGATGAGAGCCCTGGCCTTGGCGAGAGAGATGGCCGTGGACTGGGCCCGCGCGGAAAAATTGGCGCCGATGTTCTTTCTAGTACTGGAAGGGGCCGGCGGAAGGGCCCGCGGGAGAACGGAACGGTGAAGGAACAGTTGGACATGTGGAGCCGGCGGTTGGCCGAATGGCTGGACGAATGGAGGCTGTATCGGGCTCTAGGCGCTGAGGATGATGAAACCGGACGCCGGGAAGTACCGGTACCGCGCACGGTGCGCATCCGGACTTTGCGCGTACGAGACATCGTTCTCTTGGATCCTAGGATCGCCCCCTCAGGGGCGCGAGCGCTGTTTCTAGTAATTCTGGACTCTCGCGAGTGTGAAGTTCATGCGGCTCCGTTTGGTCCGCTGAGTTTGCCCGGGCTCAGCGGCGAACTTGCATTGCCAGAACGACCCGTGCCATTGCGCGTACTGTGCCTCTGGAATGCGCGATGGCTGGATGCAGCGCGGGTGGGCCAGGGTTGGAAATGCGGGCGTCTTTCCGCTGTAGAATACCGAGGGGCGCGGACGGTGTGGGAGGCATGGCATGAAGGACGCTTGCCGCCAAAGCCGTGGATTGAGCTTGTCGGCCCCCCCTTGATCCATCCGGACGATCCCCGACGTGAGTACGAACAGGCCGAAGCCGACCTGATGGATACGGTAGCGACAAGTGAAAGACTGCACAGCACCTGTGCGGAAACTTCTCTTCCCTACCAAATTGCCCCAAGCATGAGTCTTCTCGCCGCGGAAGGGAAGCGAAGTTCTCAGCCACGCGACTTGGAGCCCGCGCCGCCCATGACCCAACGCAGGGTGCGTTATCGGATACGGAAACGCAAGTAAACCGGCGGAGTAGGCTCCGGATTCCCCGTGGTGAAATTTTGCTGAATCCTGGTTTGAGGCTGAAGACAGGCCAATAAGAGGATTCGGGGGAAGGATAGGCCACAGGGAGTTTGATGGGTCCAGGAAGTTCAGTTACAGCTGGCGAGCACGTTTCCTCGATATCAAGCGGTCTTAGCAACGGATTTTTATGGTCGGGTGGAGATCAACATCGTAGCTGGGCGGGCGCTGCTTGTCATTCGGGTGGACCGTGGGTTTGGTTTCTTCTCGAAACCCGGGATCGCGGAACTGTTCGATGCGCGTTGAGCCGTGAAGCGTAATCGAAAGTCGGTGGCGGTTTTCGGTGAGGAGATGGATTTTTTCGTGCGGGTGGAAGGCAGTGTGTTATTGTTTCCGGCGATCGCGGATTATAGGCGCCGTGAATAGATCGAGCATTCGAGCATTGGATCAGCACTGCGGACGGTTTGCGAAGCGGTGTGGCTGGGTCTAGAGGTCCTCAGCGCGGACGCCCATGGGACAAGTGTAGGCAAGAGGGCTCGCATCAAACGACTACAATCCCTACGAGCGCCTCATCCGCGAGACCAGGCCGACAATCCCGTCGTGCCCTTTCCGCTACTGAATGAAGTACCGCGATGTGGGTCTTGAGATCTTCTGCTACGGCTACCGCTGGTACGACGCGGCGTCGCTGAAGTGGCTCACGCCCGACCCCATCGGCGGGCGTGGCGGCGCTCCAAACCATCCCTGGCTTGTCAAACGGCTAGAGTTTAGTTCGTCCCCTCAAGCCCGGTAGCCCTTTTAGAGTCTGCGCGTAAATACCACTGCCCCTTTGTCTAAGAACCCGGAAGTGCGACACAGGTCAACGGAACTTGAGTATTCAGTGGTGGATGCCTTGGAGTGGGAAAGGTGTATCGTCGTGCTGGTTTGGCCCCGACGCATACGGTGAAAACTCTGCCAGTTTCTGCGCACGTCGCCCTGCGACCGACAGGAAAATGCTCATGGACTCCTGAATTGCGTACGACCACAAGCATCGACCGGTCCTCTGATGTTCTTTCACCAACGCCGCGCGTCGTCGTTTTCGTCGGTTCAGTCGAATGCCAACTTGAGCTGGCGACGGCTTAAATCAAAGCTTGCCGGTTTGACATGTGAACTGCGGGTGTCTCACGAACCGGCGTTAGAAATTAGGAGGGCGAGGGGTCCGGATTAGGCGGGGCGCTGAAAAGGGACGGTTCCCACATAGTTCAGAGTGTCGAACTCGGGAATCGTCAGCACAGTGCTTTTGCTAGCGGCCAGGACGGTTCGTACTGCGCTACCCTTGTCCGAATCCTCCGAATTTCTTCTTGTCTAGAGAGACGGACAGGGCCCGACCCAGGTTGGGTTTCGGTGTGCTGTGATGCGTGAAGTCCCTCCGTATCGCTCACTGGCTCGGCAGTTGAGCGGTACGTTTGGTCGCCCGCCATTTTACCTGGGCTCGCGATACTAAACGGATCCTGTTCAGATCCCCAAGTTGCACGTGTGGGCCGGATCTCTTTTTTTCGCGAAACCGCTCGCAGGCACGCGCAGAAAGGCCGGCGGTTCCCTTTTTTCACTTGCTTGACAGGGTTGGGGCTTGTGAGTATTCTTTGACGCCTTGCTAGACGAGGAACGATGCATGGGCGGAGAACGTGCTATGGCGAAGAAACGCGCGAAAAAAACGAGCAAGAAGTCCACCCGACCCCCGGCGAGCTCTTCGAAGGCGAGACGGGCTGTAGCCAAGAAGAGCAGGGGCGCCAAGAAGCGCACTGCGGTCCCGACGGTTCGCAAGGCCGCGAAAGTGTCGCGCAAAGTACGACCAGTCCAACGGGTTCATAAAGGGGCATCCCAGGCCGAGACGGGGAAGGTCGTTTCCACACCGGCTCCAGCGCCGGCGGCCACGCTCCAGCCCAGTGCGGGCGGCGCGACCAAGCCACGGACCCACTTGAGTGCCAAGGACCTGGAACACTTCAAAAAGAAACTCTTAGCCTTGCGTGACCGTGCGTTGGAGCACATATCTTTCTTGGCTGGGGACAACCTGAACCAATCGCAAAAGGAAGCGTCCGGCGACTTGTCAAGCTACGGGTTCCATATGGCGGACCAAGGGACGGACAATTTTGACCGGGAGTTTTCCCTCGCGCTGGCGAGTAATGGGCAGGATGTCCTGTATGAAATCAACGAGGCGCTTCAGCGGATCGAAAACGGGACCTACGGGATTTGCGAGTTGACGGGGCGGCCCATCGAACGTGCCCGTCTGGAGGCGATCCCATACACGCGCTACTGTCGGGAAGCCCAGGAGCAGTTGGAGAAGCGGCAAAAGCGGTTTCGTTCCTTTGCGCCCACGCCGATTCCGTCCGATATTGCTCCGATTGGTACGCCGGAGGATTAGCGAGGCCACGGCTACATGGGGGCCGCACTCACTGCACTGGTGGTTTTGGTGCTCGACCAGGTCACGAAGGACTGGGTGCGGCAGGCGTTTGCGTTGCACGAGTACCGACCAGTGTTGGGCCGGTATCTCGGCCTCACCTATGTACGCAACACCGGTGCAGCCTGCGGTATTCTACACGGTGCCAATGCCTGGCTGGCGGTGTTCTCGCTGATCACGCTGATCGTCTTATCGGTTTTTCATCGTCGGTGGTGGCCAGATTTGCCCTTACATCGCATCGGCTTGGGCATGTTGTGCGGGGGGATCGCTGGCAACTTGGTGGACCGCGTGCGGTTGGGCTACGTGACAGACTTCATCAGTCTCCACTTCGGTTCGTATGAGTTTCCGGCCTTCAACGTAGCCGACATGGCGATCACATTGAGCGTGGCGCTCTACTTGTGGGTCTCCTTGGGGACGGAGGCCCGGGCCAGCGCCGAGCGCGGGGTGGAGGGTCCTGCAGCGGATGGGCATTGATTCCGCGCGCGCTCGCGTCCGGATCGTTCCACTGGTAGGGCCCACGGCGGTGGGCAAGACTGACATCGCGCATCTCCTCGCCGAGCGCACCGGGTGGCCAATTCTTTCCGTGGATGCCATGCTCGTGTACCGCGGCATGGACATCGGAACGACCAAGCCAGACCGTACGATGCGTGAGCGATACCGCTACGCGGGGGTGGACTTAGTGGATCCCGATCAGACTTGCCATGTCGCCCGATACCTGGAGCTCGTACGGCCCGCATTGGCGGCGTCGGAGACACCGTGGATCGCGGTCGGGGGAACGGGTCTGTATTTTCGCTGTCTACTCGAGGGGTTGGCGCCGCGCCCGCCGCCGTTGCCGGACCTTCGAGAAGAAGCCGAGCACATCTGGCGCACTCAGGGAGTGGAAGCGGTACAAGAGTGGGTTCGGCGGACCGCGCCACTGGCGTGGGAACTTTGTCGCGAGCGTGATAACCCGCGGCGCTTGATTCGGTGGGTGGAGGCAGTGCTCCAGGGAATGAACGTGCCGGAACGAACGTGGTCGGATTCCCCGCCACCGCTCGTGGGGCTACGACGAAGCCGAGAAGAGCTTCGGGCGCGGATCGCGGCGCGCGCTCGGCACATGTTCGCTCAGGGCCTATTGGACGAAGTGCGGGACTTGCGTCGTCGTTGGCCGGTGTGGTCTCCTACGGCGTCGCAGGCCATCGGCTACCGCGAGGCCTGGGCTGCGCTCGACGGGCGCATGTCAGTGGACGAGGCGCTGCACGAAACCATCCGCCGCACTGTCAATCTGGCGCGTCGGCAGTTGACGTGGTTCCGCCACCAAGCTTGCGTGGAATGGGTCGAAGTCTCCGCTTCTTCTGATCCGAACGCCGTGGCCGATGCTGTGCAACGATGGTGGGACCGCTATGGACCGTACACTGTGGACGTCTGAGCCGCGGCGCGAAGTAGCCATGCTGATTGGAGTCCGACGTCCGGGACAGCCGGAGTGGGAGGTTCAGGATACGCTGGACGAGCTGGCCGAGCTGGCCGATACCGCGGGCGTCGCGCAGACCTATCGAACGATTGTGCGCTTGCGAGAGCCGGACGCAGCGACTTGGGTGGGAAAGGGCAAGATCGTCCAGATTGCAGAGGAGACCTGCGCGCTGGGGGCGACGCTGTTGATTTTCGACGACGATCTCACTCCGGCTCAGGCGCGGAACATCGAAGCCATCACGCACCTGCGTGTGGTGGACCGCACCCAGTTGATCCTCGACATCTTCGCGCAGCGCGCTCGGAGCAGCGAAGGGCGGCTGCAAATCGAGTTGGCTCAGCTGGAATATCTTCGGCCTCGCTTGCGGCACCGTGGAGGGGAGTTGGAACAACAGCGCGGCGGCATCGGGTTGCGCGGGCCGGGCGAAACGCAATTGGAATTGGATCGGCGCCGGATCGATCGCCGCATCGCTCGCATCCGAGAAGAACTCGAACGGGTGCGACAGCGCCGCAGCGAGTTGCGGCGGGGTCGTCGACGGCACGGCTGGGCGCTGGTGTGTTTGGTGGGGTACACCAACGCGGGGAAGTCCTCTTTGCTGAATGCGCTCTGCGGAGCGTCGGTGTACGCGGACGACCGCCTGTTCGCCACGCTCGATCCCACTACCCGTCGGTTGGAACTTCCCAACCATCAGCCGGCGCTGTTGACTGACACGGTCGGATTCATCCGCAAGCTGCCCCATCGGTTGGTGGAGGCGTTCCACGCCACGCTGGAAGAAGTGGTGCGGGCGGATCTTTTGCTTCATGTAGTCGACGCCGGCCACCCGCGCGCGGAGGACCGGATGGCGGCGGTGGCCGCCGTGCTTAAGGAGATCGGTGCGGACACATGTCCCCAGATCGTAGTTTTCAACAAGCTCGACATGCCGGGGGCACCGGAGCGCGCTCGGGGCTTGGGTAGGTTGGTCGCGCGCTGGGTGGGTGTATCCGCGCGGACGGGGCAAGGACTGGACGAGTTGAGGGCCGAGGTGGCGGACATGTTGCGCGAACGGGGGCGATGGTTTCGGGCGCGTGTGCCAGTTTCGGACGGTCGGACGCTGGCGTTGATTCACGAGGTGGCTGCGATACAATCCGAGCGTGTGGATGGTTCCGACATGATTGTGGAAGGCCGGATTCCACCCGGGTGGTGGGGCGCGGTGGTCCCGTACCTGATCGGGGAGGGAGAGGCCAGCCATGAGTGACTCGCCGACGTACTACCCGGCGCGCCGGATCAAGGACTTGCCCACCGACCTGCAGCCGCGCGAGATGTTGGAGCGCTTTGGCGCCGCGAACGTTCCCGACGCCGTGCTGCTTGCGGTGTTGCTGCGCACGGGGATGAAAGGCAAGAACGTGCTGGACGTGGCCACCGACCTACTCCGCCGATACCGTTCGCTGAGTGAGCTGAGCCGCGCCACGCTTGAAGAGCTTTCAGCGATCAAGAGCGTGAAACGGGTCAAGGCATTGACGTTGTTGGCCGCCTTCGAGCTCGGACGGCGTGTAAGGGATGAACAGCTTCAGGAACGCCCCGTCATCCGCCATCCGGGCGATGTGGATCGCGTTGTGCGCCCGTTGGCGGAACGCATGTCTGTCGAAGTGTTTTGGATGCTCCCGTTGAACAAAAAGAACCGTATGATTACTCGCCAGCCGGTCGAAATCAGCCGCGGGATCTTGGACGCGAGCTTGGTCCATCCTCGCGAGGTGTTTTCGGCGGCCTTGCGCGCGGGGAGTGCGGCGGTGGTGCTGTGCCACAACCATCCGTCGGGAGACCCGACACCCTCGCCCGAGGATGTGACCATCACGCGCAGGTTGATCGAGGCAGGTCGGACGATGGATATCGAGGTGCTCGATCATGTGATCGTCGGCCGCGCCGTAGGATCTGGCGACCCATGCTATTACAGCTTGCGGGAGTCGGGGCTGGTGGACTTTTCGGGGAAGGTATCACGATGAACATTCATCCGACTGCCATCGTGGATTCCTCCGCACGGTTGGGGCCCGACGTCGTGATCGGGCCGTATGCGGTGGTGGGGGCCGATGTGGAGATCGGAGCGCGCACGCGGATCGGGCCGCATGCGGTCGTATTGGATCACGTGCGGGTGGGCGAGGACTGCGACATTCATGCCCACGCGGTCCTCGGCGATGTGCCACAGGATTTGAAGTTTCGCGGCGTGATCAGCTACGTGGTCATTGGCCCTGGATGCGTGATCCGCGAGGGGGTGACGATTCACCGAGGCACTCACGAGGGATCGGCGACAGTGATCGGCGCGCGCTGCTATTTGATGGCCAACTCGCATGTGGCCCACAACTGCCGGCTCGGCGACCGAGTGATCATGGCCAACGGCGCGTTGTTGGCCGGGGATGTCCAAGTTGGAGATGGTGCAATCATTAGCGGGAACGCAGTCGTTCACCAGTTCACGCGAATCGGGTCGTTGGCCATGTTGTCCGGTGGCGCAGCGGTGGGCCAAGATGTGTTGCCTTTTTGCACTGTGGCGGCTGCCGAGCGGAATCGCGTGGGGGGGGTGAACATCATTGGCATGCGTCGCGCAGGGTTCACCGCGGAACAGCGGCGCCAAGTTCGCCGGGCGTTCGAGATCGTGTTCCGCAGCGGCCTGTCGTTGCGCGAGGCCGTGGAGCGGTTGCGAGCCGAATTTCCTGATGGTCCTGCGGCGACTTGGGCTCCCTTCATCGAGGGGTCCCGCCGCGGAATTTGTCGGTGGCGTCCACGCCGCGGACGACGGGCCACACAAGACTCCGAAGAGCTCGAGGACGAGCCGGCAAGGAACATGCAAAGTGGATACCAAGGATCACCACGATGAACCACACGGGGAACATTGGGACGGAACCGAAGTCGGCTATGCGCCGGTCATGGTCTGATGGGCTGACGGCCGCAGCCGGCGTTCTCTTTCTTCTTCTTCTGATGCTGCTACCGCTTGTCGGCCCGGCGGCCAGCCGAGGGTCCGGTTCGCCCGGTGCGACGCGCGCACCGCACTACGCCAAGAACGTGGTCGCGTTTCTGAGTGTGTGGCTCTTGACGCTCCTGGCGACCGCGGCGGCCCTTGGAGCTCGGCGTCGCGTCCTGCAGCAGAGCTCCGACCGCTGGTCAAGGTTCCTTTGGGCGGAAGTGGTTGTGTTGCTAGGAATTTTGGTAGCGTTTCTCACCGGGGCGCTCGCGATTTGAGCGTCTCCCGACACCGCCGGCGAGTCGGGAGGGGCCGCTCGCCGTGGTCACCCCAACCCCGCTCGGAAGGTTAGGCCGACAGGTCTTGCTCGAGTGTGCGGCGCAGACCTTCGCGCAAGTCGGGCATCGCCACCCGTGACGTGATCTCTTCGAAAAAGCCTTCGAGGATGAGCCGGCGCGCCTGAGCTTCTGGAATACCTCGGGCCCGCAAGTAGAAGAGCTCGTCCGGGTCGATTTGGCCCACGGTGGCCCCGTGGGTGCAGGTGAGGTCGTCGGCATCGATCCGCAAACCAGGGAGAGAATCCGCGCGGGCGCCCGGGCTTAGCAGGAGGTTGTTGTTCCGTTGATATCCGGAGATGCGAACCGCGCCGCGCAGCGCTGCCACGGTGCCTCGATACACCGATCGGCCTTGATCTTGTACAGCCACCTTGAAGCGCAAATCGCTTGTGGTGTCGGCCGCGGAGTGGACTTGAAGCGTCCGTTGGTCTAGGTGTCGTTCGCCCGTGACCAATGCGGCGCCTCCTAGCCGCGCTTGGGCACCGGGCCCCGCCAAGTCTACCGCCAGGTTGCTTCGGACGGCCCGTTCGCCTAGCTGGGCGCTGACCAAATCCAACGAGGCATCGCGTTCCACACGGCCGCGCAGGTACTGCATGGAGGCGGCGCCTTCGCCGAACTGAAGCCGGGCCAATCGTAGCTGCCCCGCCGCACCCACCGACCACCAAAGATTTTCGACGTACCGAGCGTCGCCGCGACCCTCCACGGAGAGCACGAGGTGAAGAACACTCAGGTGTTCGACACGGACCAGCACCCACGGGCAATACAGTGAACCTTCGGGCCGTCGAATTCGGATGAACACGCCGCGCTCGAACCTCTGCGCCGGAGCGACCCATACCACGAGCGCCGCCGTCGTGTGGGCCAGTGCGGTCCATTCGTGGCGCTCCCAGGGTACCTCGGGCCAGGACAGACCGGTGAAGTTGGATCCCAGCGCGGGATCCTTGCGCAGGACCTCCTCCAGAGGCGCAATCCAGAGCCGTGCGGGATCGACCACGCCCGAGCGGTCGCGCACGGCCCATCCGTGGCCGTCGAGCTCGACGACCGCATCAAAAAACGAGTCCCATGGGTGTTCATGGAGCTCGGTCCGCCGGGATAGCCGGGCATGCACCGGCATCGAGTCCAGTTCGAACAATCGGGGATCGGTACGACGCCACGCCTCATCCGTCGGCAGCGGCCAAGGTAGAGCGTTCGCCCGCGCAGCCGCCAGGCGCCGCCACTGTTCGAGGTCAGGTTGGAGCGGGAGATCGTCGAGTCCGGGTGCATGAATTGTGGGTGCAGCCGATGTGGTGGACCCTGTGTTCACCGTAGGCACGCTCCCGAGTTCCAATCCTTGGACGGATTCACCTGCCATTGGTCCAATCCTTGGAAGCCCGCGTTGCGAAACTGTCCAATCCTTGGAACAGTCGCGTCGAGCGACCCTTTCTTGGCGCATGCGCGGCGCACTTCATCCGATGCTCCCCTCCATTTTGATCTCCAGGAGCTTGACCGCTTCGACGGCAAACTCCATTGGAAGCTGCTGGAACACTTCGCGGCAGAACCCGTTCACGATCAGCGAGCGGGCAGCTTCGGGATCCAGTCCGCGGCTTTGGAGGTAAAACAGCTGCTCTTCACTGATGCGGGAGGTGGTCGCTTCATGCTCGAGGATGGCCGTAGGGTTTTCGGACTCGATGACGGGAAAGGTGTTGGCAGTGCACCGGTTTCCGACCAACAAGCTGTCGCATTGCGAGTGGTTCCGGGCATAGTCGGCGCCGGGTAAGAACTTCACAAGGCTGCGATACGTGTTGCGAGACTCGCCCGCAGAAATTCCTTTCGAGACGATCGTGCTTCGGGTGCGGCGGCCGATGTGGATCATTTTGGTTCCGGTATCCGCTTGCATGCGCTTGTTGGTGAACGCGACCGAGTAAAACTCGCCCACGCTGTCGTCACCACGAAGCACGCAGGACGGATACTTCCACGTGATGGCCGAGCCGACTTCGACTTGAGTCCAAGAGATTCGTGACCGAGCGCCTCGACACTCACCGCGTTTGGTGACGAAGTTGTAGATGCCGCCGCGCCCTTGTTCGTCGCCAGGATACCAATTCTGCACCGTGGAGTATTTGATGGTCGCGCCTTCGAGCGCCACGAGTTCAACGACTGCTGCATGCAATTGGTTTTCATCCCGGATCGGGGCTGTGCAGCCCTCGAGATAGGAGACATAGCTGTCGCGGTCGGCGATGACCAGCGTGCGCTCGAATTGTCCGATGCCGGCCGCGTTGATGCGAAAGTAGGTGGACAGCTCCAGGGGACAGCGAACCCCAGGGGGCACGTAGCAGAACGATCCGTCGCTGAAGACGGCGGAGTTGAGTGCCGCAAAGAAATTGTCTCCCGGCGGGACCACCGACCCGAGATATTGGCGGACCAGCTCGGGCACACGGCGGACCGCCTCAGAGAACGAGCAAAAGATGATGCCGTGCTCTTCGAGGATTTTTTGGTGGGTGGTGGCCACCGAAACACTGTCGAACACCGCGTCGATGGCCACTCCTTGAAGCCGCTGTTGTTCATGGAGGGGGATGCCGAGTCGCTCGAACGTCCGGAGGATTTCCGGGTCCATTCCTTCGCCGGCCGAGAGCCGACGCGGTGCCGCGTAGTAGCGGATGGACTGGTAGTCGATGGGGGGATAGTCCACGGCGGCCCAATGGGGTTCGGTCTTCCGCTGCCATGCGCGCAGGGCCTTGAGGCGGAACTCCAGCAACCAGTCGGGCTCGCCTTTTTTGCGCGAGATCGTTCGGACAATATCCTCGTTCAGGCCCGGCGGAACCAGCTCTTCCTCCACAGGAGTCACGAACCCGTGGGCGTATTCTTGCAGCAGCTTGTTGTCCAACGGCAGGTCAGCCATGGCCACTCCTACGACGTTGCGGCGGCGCTCTCACGGAGCCAGTCATAGCCGCGCCGTTCGATCTCTGCGACCAGTTCAGGCCCGCCGGATTTCACGATGCGTCCCTCGAGCAAGATGTGGACTTTGTGGGGCGGAATATGGTTCAGGATGCGCTCGTAGTGGGTGATCAACAACACGCCCGTGTCGGGGCCCAACGCGCGGTGCACGCCCCGCGCCACAATCTTGAGGGCATCAACGTCCAACCCGGAATCGGTTTCGTCTAGAACGATGAGTCGGGGACGGAGCAGAAGCATCTGGAAGATTTCCATCCGTTTTTTCTCGCCGCCGGAAAACCCTTCGTTGATGGCCCGGTTGAGGAAGGATTCCTCCATTTCCAGCCAGCGGGCGGTTTCGCGCATCTCGTGCAGGAGCGCCGCCGCGCGGACTTGCTCACGGCCGCGCACGGCCTCCACCGCGGCTTTCATGAAGCGCGCCACGGTGACGCCTGGGATCGCGACAGGGTATTGAAAGGCGAGGAACAAACCCGCCCGCGCACGTTCTTCTGGGGGCAGTTCCAGCAGGTTCCGGCCCAGGAAACGGATCGTGCCGTGCGTGACCTCGTACGCAGGGTGGCCCATGAGCACGTTGGAGAGAGTGCTCTTGCCAGATCCGTTCGGACCCATCAATGCGTGGATTTCGCCCGGGTAGATCTGAAGGTCAAGGCCGCGAAGGATCTCCTTGCCGGCCACTCCCGCATGCAACTGTTCGATTTCAAGCAAAGGTGCGATGTTCACGATACCCTCACAGATCGAAGCCGAGGTCGAGTCGGAGCTCCTCGTTCATCATCAGCGGAGTCCAGGGCGGGTCGAAGACGACTTCGAGCTCCACGGAACGTATCCCCGGAATTCCGCGAACGGCTTCGCGGACTTGATGGGCCAGGTATGGCCCGTAGGGGCATCCGGGCGATGTGAACGTCATCTTCACCTTCGCGGCGCCCTGTTCGACGGTCACGCCGTAGATCAACCCCAAATTCACCACGTCCGCATGGAGTTCCGGGTCGTGGACCGTTTGAAGAGTTGCCCAGATTCGGCCGGCCAGGTCAGCGTCTTCCGCCGAGACCTGCGGCGCCGAAGGGGTCACGTTAGGTTCGTTTGGGCTCATCTGGCAATACGATACGACGGAACCGGGGACTGTCAAAGAGCCGGCTTAGTCGGGGACCCAAGCGGCCAAGCGGCGCCGCCTGCGGCAACAGCGCACGCGTTCGGGAGAAAGGAAGAAGCGAACTAGTCCGATGCCCGCGAGGAATCCACCGATGTGAGCCCAGAAGGCGACTCCGCCCGTGGCCGGCCCGAACGACCATAATGTTCCGAGCACCTGAAGGAGGAACCAATATCCAAGCATGGTAATCGCGGGTAGGTAAATGACGCGGGCAAAGAACCCGAAAAACACCAGCGTCTCGACTCGATGCCACGGGTAGAGAATCGCGTAGGCGCCCATGACCCCGCCAATGGCGCCGGAGGCCCCCACCATGGGCACAGGGCTGTATGGGTTGGAAAGAATTTGGGCTGCCGCCGCGGCGAGGCCGCAGAGGAGGTAGAACACAGTGAACCGGATCGGTCCCATGACGTCCTCGACGTTGTCGCCGAAGACCCAGAGGAACCACATGTTGCCGATGATGTGGCCCCAGCTTCCGTGCAAGAACATCGAGGTGAGCAACGTCCACCAGTTGGGGTCGGCTTCGATTACGCAGTAGTAGCGCTCGGCAATCGGGATGGCCGTTCCAGGAGGAAGTGTCCGTAACAGCTCGGCGGGGATGAGGCCTAGGGAGCAGACGGATTGGATAAGGCGAGGCTCCGACCCTAGTCCCTGCACAAAGATCCATACGAGCGCGTTGGCCGCGATGATCGCCATGGTTGCGATGGAGGTGTGGAACGTCGGGTTCTCGTCTCGAAGTGGAAACATGGCACCGCGAACATACACGAGACGCTTTACACGGGCAAGCGACCGTCGGGGCCAGCCTGGTGGTCGGCCGTCGCGACAGTGGCGTCAGGGCGAAACCGCGATAAACTTGACTCGAAGGAGACCGTTCGATGGAACGATTCGTCACATCGGTGGAATGGCTGGGCGGTGAGCGATTGACAACGCGCACGCAGGGCGGACTGGAATTGCCCGTTTCTTCGCCCGTTCAGTTCGGCGGAGAACCGGGTAGGTGGACTCCGGAAGAAATGCTGGTCGGCGGCGTGGAGAGCTGCATCCTTTTGACCGCGCTGTACTTCATCCAACGGCGGAAGATTGGCTTGAAGAGCTGGACCAGCCGGGCGGAAGGTACAGTGGAAAAAACACCGAATGGGCTTCGGTTCACTCGGATCCAGGTTCGGATCACCGCACGCGTGGCGACGGAGGACGACGTGCCCCGTTTGCGGGAAGCGGTCGAGCTCGCCGAAAAGTACTGCCCGCTGAGCGCGGCGGTCAATTTTCCGGTCGAGTTTTCCCTGGATGTCGCGAAGCAGTGAAGTCACGACGGCTTGGTTTCATTGCGGCGTGCGGAATTGCCCACGCGGCCTTGGCGTGGGGACCGCACCCACACATCACGCAGGCGGCCATCATGGCCTTATCCCCCGACTCTCCGATCCGAACTTGGCTCGGCCCCGAGTTGCATCTCCTTGAGCAGTGGTGCTGGATGCCGGACTGGATGCGCAGCGTTCGGTCCACGACCTCGGGGGCGTTTTGGGTGGACGACTACTTGCTGGTTCCTGGTTTTCCAACCCATGTCTCGCACGTGGTGCCCCACGTGGAGGCCGCATGGGAACCGGCGTTTCGTCGCGCGCTCTTGGCACTTCAATCGGAAGATCCCGTGCAAGCGGCTCGATGGGTCGGGACGTTGGTGCACTATGTGCAAGACAGCGGTGCGCCTCCGCACGCGTGGCCGCACGGGCCGCACGGGCCCATGGAAAATTGGGTAACTGCGGAGCGCATCGGAATCCCTGGCTACTTCCCTCGGTGTTTCGGCGAGTCGGTCGAGGCGGCGGTCCGTGGGTTTCTGGCGGCGATGCGGGACTACGTCAATGCGGCGGCCCAACGTGGACAGGCCATTGAACCGTTGGCCGTGGCGTCCAATCGGCCCGCGGTCGAGGAGCGCGCTTTGGTTTCCGCGAATGAATCGGCCAAGATGACGGCGGACGTTCTGCACACCTTGGGCATGCTGGTTCGACAAACGGCCGACGGCGCGGTGGTACTTGGACGGGTCCGCTGGGATGGCCCATGGCCGACCAATGTGCCGTTGCCTAAGGTGGCGGTCTTGACTGGGCAACTATCCAGCGTATGCGACTCGTCTGGGCGGTGGCAGTGGCGGGGGATCCCGCCCGGTCCGTGCGAGCTACTGGTGATGGCCCCGGGGCGTTCGTTGGTACGCGAAACCGTGGTGATCCGCGCGCCCACGACGATGGTGGAGATCACGTTGCCCGCACCAATTTCGACGGACAACTGGTTGATGAACCCGGACTTTTCGATTCGGTGGACTGGTGGGCCGGGGCCCGACTATTGGAAGCGTCAAAAGAATTCCTGGGAAAGCGAACCGGTGCCGGTTCGGGCCGGCGGCGTGGTTCGGGTGAAGGTGGATTGGGCGCCCAAGGCGCAGGCAAGTCTCGTCGTACGATGGCGGAATACCAGCGCTCCCACGGGCGGTCGAACTCAATCGGAGGCGCCGATCGAACCACCTACGAATGAAGCCGTGTTCGCGGTGCCCGGGTGGGCGCAGTGGGCGCGGGTGGATCTCCACATGGGCGGAGCAGATCCGACCAACGCGATACGGGTCCTCCGATGGAGTGGTGCGCCTTGAGGCGCGGAGCGGCACCCCGACGACTATGAAAGCGAAAGGACCTTCTGGATCTCCGCGGCGCACGGCCGAAGAGTTGGCGGCGCAGCAGCGAGAAATTTCCGTCTCGGAATTTTTCCTAAAAAACCGCCATCTGCTGGGCTTCGACAGCCCACGGCGGGCTCTGTTGACCGCGGTGAAAGAAGCCGTGGACAACGCGTTGGATGCCTGTGAAGAGGCCGGCGTGCTTCCCGAAGTTGCCGTGGAGATTCGGCAAATTGCCGCCACTCGTTTCCGGGTAGAGGTCACCGACAACGGGCCGGGCATCGTCAAGGCGCAAATCCCTCGGATCTTCGCCAAGCTGTTGTACGGCTCGAAATTCCACCGTCTCCGAATGTCGCGCGGCCAGCAAGGGATTGGCATCAGCGCGGCAGGGATGTACGGCCAACTCACAACCGGACGGCCGATTGAGATTGTCTCGCGCACTTCGCCGACGAAGCCGGCCCATTCGATGCAAGTGATGATCGATACGCGAGCCAACCGCCCGATCGTGTTGAAGGACGAAAGTTGCGATTGGCGGCCGACGTTCCCCGACCCTGATCGGCCTGGTGAGTGGCTCCAGGCGGACCATGGAACGCGTGTAACGATCGAGCTCGAGGCATCCTATGTGCGCGGGCGGTTGTCGGTGGACGAGTTTCTTCACCAGTGCGCGGTGGCCAACCCGCACTTGCAGCTGCATTACCGTCGGGTCTTGTTGTCTCGAGCCGTTGGGAGCGAGGAACCTTCTGTGCGCGAGACGGCCGCCGAGTCCTTGCCCACGGACGCGGAGCCACCCGAGGGGGGCGAGTGGACGACGTTCCGTCGAACGATTAAGGAGCTTCCCCGAATGCCGGAGGAGATTCTGCCGCACCCTCATGGTGTCGAACTGGGAATGCTCATGCAGATTTTGAAGGACACGCCCGCCCGCACATTGCGGTCGGCCTTAGCGACTGAGTTCTCGCGGGTGAGCGACCGGACGGCTCTGGAAATTTGCGAGCGTGCCGGCTTGGACCCGACCACCCGGCCGTCGCATATTGCCCACCGCGAGGCGGACAAGCTGTTTCAGGCTCTGCAAAACACCAAGTTGATGCGGCCTCCGATGGACTGTTTGTCGCCGATCGGCGAGGAAGCGATTGTTGCGGGTCTTCGCCGGCAGGTGTCGGCCGAGTTTTACACCGCCGTCAGCCGCCCTCCCGAGGTGTACCGTGGCAATCCGTTTTTGATCGAGGCGGGGTTGGCGTGGTGGCCGCCGGGGTCTGGAACGGAAGGGGGTGCGGACGAACCAGTGCGCGTGCTGCGGTTCGCGAACCGCGTTCCGCTGCTGCACCAGGCGGGGGCGTGCGCGCTCACTCGCGCAGTGGTGCAGGTGAATTGGCGCGCATACGGTTTGACCCAGCCGCGCGAATCGTTGCCAGTGGGACCGGTGATGATCTTGATTCACATTGCGAGTGTCTGGGTGCCGTTCGTGAGTGAGAGCAAGGACGCCGTGGCTTCATACCCAGAAATCATCCGCGAGGCCGTATTTGCCCTCCAGGAATGCGGGCGCCGGTTGGCGGCATTCTTGGGCCGCCGACATCGCGAACACGAAGCGCGCCGCAAACGCGAGTACATCGAACGCTACTTACCCCATTTGGCGCTAGGTCTCGGGGAAATCCTCGGGCTCAGTGACCGGCAGCGGGAGGAGGTGCGCGAACGCCTCGCCCGGTTGCTGCAGCGCTCCCCCGCCTCTGGATCCTGAACCGGCAGGTGGGCGACTGGGTACGGAAGCCGCAAGGCCAATGCGCACAGCGGGAGCTCGTCTGTCCGGTGAACTTGGTGAACTGCTTTGGACTCCGGCGCGCCACGAGCTAAAAGTTTATGTGGGACGTCGCGCACACACCCATCCGACCGCATACGTGGCGATGACCCCGCCATCGGGATGGGCAAAAATCCGATCGTATTCCCTCATCAACGCGGATAACTCCGAGCGGACCAGCGGTGCCGAGGGCCGGAATCGCGTTCCGCCAGTCAGGCCCTGGATGTGCAGAGTGTGGAGGACTTCCATCGCTGAGCCGTACCGCTGGATGACTTCGTAAGTGCCACAAGCCTCGCGCACTAGTCCTGATTGATCAGTTGCGAGCCAAACCTCTTCGATGTCCGGTAAATCGCCCGGCGGGGGTTTCCCGGCCACCACCATCTGGAGGCACGCTTTGAGTTCTCGCAGTGTCCCACGCACCATCAGCGAGATGGCAAGGAGGCCACCGGGGGCCAGGCACTCGGCCAGGTTGCGAATGGCCTCTTCTAAGTTTGGCGCCCAGTGGAGCGACGCGTTGGACACGATCAGCGGGTAGGTTAGCGAGGGAGTGTAGTAGGCAAAATCGGACTGAATCCAACGAACTCGGTCACTTGGGGTGCGGCTCCGTGCCTCCTCGAGCATTCGCTCGGACACGTCCAATGCGTCGACTCGGGAACGGGGGAACCGATCGAGCAGCATGCGCGTGAGGATTCCGCTGCCGCAACCGGCATCCAGAATGCGCAGGGGTTCCTCTGCGAGGGTGAGTCGCTCCAACAGATCGCGCGCGGTTCGGGTCTGAACGGTCGCCACCTCTTCGTATCGCGGCGCGCTACGATCGAAGAACCTTCGAACGCTGCGGAAATGCCGCCAATCACTCATAGCTGCGAGTGCCGAAGCAATGCCGGATGGTTCGGGCCAATCGCTCTGGACACCGAACGACCATATCATGCCCCATCTCGTCCACGACTGCCAGTGCCGCACCCAGTTGTTGGGCCACTTGGCGGCCAGCATCGATTGGGATGATGGCATCCTGGTGGCCATGAATCACTAGCACTCGGCGGTCGGGCACGGACCTCACTGGCCGTAAATCCCACCGCTCCAAGTGGCGCAGCGCCCCCGTCAACTCCGGAACGCTCAACGCGGCCATTTGGCGCGCATCGGAGAGGGCGACCTCCGCGGGTAGGGTGTGCGGTTGCGCGCAGCTTTGGCGGAAGCGGGCCAGAGCTTCGATTGGATTGGCTTGAACGGCTCGGCGGAGGGCACGTACGGCAGCGGTGGGTTGACCCCATGGCCAATCCGAGCCTTCGCAGAATCGCAACGTGGGCGCGAGCAAGACCCAGGACTCTGTTTCCAGGTCTGGCTCGGTTTGAAGCACGTCCACGACGGCCATGGCGCCCATGGACCACGCGACCACCTGACGGGGTTGCAGATCGCGCAACCACTGCGCGAGTCCCGTCCGCCAACTGGCGGGGTCGTGGCCAAACTGGTGGATGCTGGCGAGTTGGTAATCCTCGCGGCCGGGGCCGACGATGGCCTGGCCCAGCGATTCCATCCAGTGAGCGGGGCACGCCCAGCCGGCAATGAGCACAACCATGGGGCGGTCACTCATTCCGCATCCAAACCCGGATGATCGTGTCGGCTGCGTGAGTGATTTCTTCATCCGAAAGATTGAGCGAGAGACTCACGCGAAGTCGCGCTGTTTGAGGTGGCACGGATGGCGGACGGATGGCGACCACCAACAGCCCCTCGTGTTCTAACGCCGCCGCCAGTCTGCAGGCGCGGGTACTGTCTCCGACCACGAGCGGAACGATGGGGCTGTCGGAATCCTCGACCGGTAATCCGGCGGATTGGAGCCGACGACGGAATTGTCGGGCGCGCTCTCGAAGACGGGCGCCACGCCCAGGCTCCTCGCGGAGGATTTCGATAGCGCCTAGAGCCGCTCCGGCCGCGGCGGGGTGGAGGCCCGTGGAGTAGATCAGCGAGCGGGACGTTTGGACCAGCCAATCGCGAAGCCAACCAGGCCCTGCGACAAACCCACCCTGCGACGCCAGCGCTTTGCTCAACGTGCCCATCGGTATAAGCAGGACACCGTCGGCGCTGAGTTCACAGCTTCGCCCCGCGCCCCCGGGACCGTAGACACCGGTCGCGTGGGCTTCGTCCACGACCAGAGCCGCGCCGTACTCCCGGGCAAGTCGAAGCAGCTCCTCGAGCGGCGCGAGATCTCCATCCATGCTGAAGACCGACTCCGTCACGATGCAACGGCGCCGGGCAGACCGGCGCAGAAGACGAGCAACATGGTCCGGCTCGTTGTGGTGAAAACGGTGCCATGTGGCGCCAGAAAGACGTACGCCATCCAGAAGACTTGCGTGGGCGAGGCGATCCACGACCACTAAATCCCCTGGACCGCACAAAGAGGTGAGCAAGCCCACGTTCGTGGCATACCCGGAGGAATAAACTACGGCGGCTTCCGTCCGCTTCAATTCCGACAAGCGCTGCTCCAAGTCCGCATGAATCGGAAGGTGACCGCATACATGGCGGGACGCGGTCGCGCCGGCACCATAGCGGCGAAGGGCCTCTTGGGCTGCGGTGATCACGCGGGGATGGTTGGCGAGTCCCAGGTAGTCGTTGGACGCCAAGTTGAGTAGTCTTCGAGCCCCACGCGTGACCCACGCGCCAGTGTTTTCACACCGCCGCAAGAGTCGGCGCAATCCAGTGCGTTCGAAACGATCGAGTTCGCTAAGGATCCAGTCCCGCCACGGTTCGTTCATGGTTCACAAGGTTCGGCGGCGGCGGAGTGGGACGCGCGCAACAGTTCGAAACGTTCGCCAGCCGCGCTCAGCAGCACGCAGTTCGAGATTGTGCGCACCGGCGCGTTGGTGCCTTCATAAAAGTCAGCTCCGATCTGAGCGAACACAAGGCGGACCGGCGTCGGCAACGGCATCCAGATGAAGTGGAGGTTGCGAGCTTCGGCTGCGGGCGTCGTGCCGCTTTCCTTCCAAACCAAGCTGCATTCTTCGAGCCGAAGTTCAACGGGCGGCAGCTCCGCGGGCAGGTCCAGGCCTTTCAAGTCCAATGCCTTGGCCACGGCCACGGCGACGGTGTCCAGCCAGTTGTCGAGAGCGTTTCCTCGTTGCGCACGGATCCACTCCAATGAACCCCCGCGTACACAAATCTTCGGACGATCGAACCAACGGACAGTGACCTCTCGTGCTCGGCCTACGACGCTTTGGGCATGGACCGGGGATGCAATTTCGAGATCGCGCAACCGAAGATTCAGGAGAGGAGACAACGCCACACCGCCTACAGTGACCGAGCAGCGCCAACGACGGCTCAGCTCGTTGGCCAACCAGGACCGAAAGCCTGGGGTTCGGCTGATCACGAGCGCCGTGATGTACAGCACGACCAAAATGAAGCCGAACGTCCCCAGCGCGCGCCGCACCCTATCACGAACGCGGCGGTGTAAGGGTTGCGGTTCGTCCTCGTAACGAATTTGTTCGGGCATGGAGCGGCGTTACCAACTGTGGGCAAGTTCGGCAGCGCGCCGACGAGCGGCTTCGAATGCGGCCAGCCAAGCCTCGCGAACTCCGCGCGCCTCCAGCACCTTCATCGCGGCCTCGGTCGTGCCCTTTTCGGACGTCACGCGCCGTCGCGCCTCGGCGGCGTCCAGCCCAGTCTCGCGCAACAAACGTGCCGCCCCCTCCACAGTGGCCAGGATGAGCCGACGGGCGACGCCGGGATCCAGCCCGAATTGCGCCGCTGCCTCAGATAAGCATTCGATCAAGAAAAACACATAGGCCGGGCCGCTGCCGCTGATCGCGGTCACGGCGTCCATCATGGCTTCGGGGACGCGTTCCACCAGTCCCATCGGGCGCAGCACAGCTTCGGCGCGTTGGAGATCGAGTTCGCGTGCGTAGGAGCCCGGACAGAGCGCGGTGGCTCCGGAGCGCACCATCGCGGGCGTGTTCGGCATCGCGCGCACTACGCGGGGGCGCCCTTGAAGCCACTCTTCGATGCACCTCGTTGTCACACCCGCGGCAATGCTCAGAACGGTGGCCGTGCGAGGAATGGCTCCTCGCAGTTCCGACGCCACCGATTCGAGCACTTGCGGTTTGACCGCCAGGACCGCCAAGGTCACTTCGCGAACCACCTCTCGATTCGATGCAGCGACCGCCACGCCCAGCGTCGTGTGAAAGTACTCCCTACGCTCCGGGCGAACGTCCGACACCGTGATGCGCTCGGCTGGGAACCCTGAAGCGACCAGCGCACGGACCATCGCTTCGGCCATGTTGCCAGCGCCGATCCATGCAACCCGTTCGAGAAGGTTCGAACTGGCTCGCGACCTTTGAGAGGACTTTCGGGTCATGGGGATTCCTCCATCGCAGGTTTTTTGGGCGGGGGGCGAGGCCCAAAAATATCGGTGCCAACTCGGATCATCGTGGCGCCTTCGAGGATGGCATATTCGAAATCGTGCGACATGCCCATGGATAACTCCGGCAGAGCAACCTTGAGGTCTCGGACACACCGATCCCGCAGTTCGCGCAACGCAGCGAAGAAAGGTCGGACCTTCTCCGGTTGTTCGAAAAACGGCGGCATAGTCATCAGGCCAACTAGCTCGATCGCGGGCAAGTCCTGTGCGGCAGTGATCACTTCGGGAACTTGCTCGGGAGCCAGCCCGAACTTGGACCGTTCGCCCGACACATTCACTTCCAACAGTACGCGCGGGCGTACGCCTTCGTCGGCTGCCAGTCGCGCGATTCGTCGCAGCAGGTCGGCCGAATCCACCGAGTGGATCGTCGAAAATAGCCGAAGAGCCGGCCGAACCTTGTTGGATTGCAAATGCCCAACCATGTGCCAGTCGAGGTGCCCTGGACACAATGGGATTTTAGCCGCCGCCTCTTGAACCCGATTTTCGCCGATGACCCGGATTCCGCACTCGGCCGCTGCGCGGACGGCCTCGGGTGGGTGGTTTTTGGCAATGGCCACGAGCAGCACAGAGTCTGGATCTCGCCCGGCCTGTTCACATGCCCGTTGGATCCGTTCACGGACGCGTGCCACGCGCTCGGCAATGGTCATGGGCACTTCCCGTTCGCTCATACAGGCCATTGTAGTAGATCTGGCGCGCGTCGGCAGGCCAGCGTTGTGCCACGGGTTCAGGATCCGGGTTGGTGCCCTTGACGACGCGCTTCTAGCCTAGCTAGGAAGACCTCCATGACCCGGTCGTACAGCGTTTGACGAAGCACGCGGTCCTCGACGTCGCTTTCTACGCTCGGATTGTCGTTCACTTCGATCACGTACACACGACCGTTGACGACTTTCAGGTCCACCCCGTAGAAACCGTCACCGATCAAGTTGGCCGCTCGCAGGGCGGTGTGGACCACGCGCCGTGGCGCCAGTTCCACGGGGAGGGTTTTGTAGGGCCCGTAGGCAGGCTCGCCGTTGCCCAGATGGTGGTACACCTGCCAATGATTGCGCGCCATGTAGTACTGGCAGGCAAACAGGGGACGCCGATCTATGATTCCAATACGCCAGTCGAACGAAGTTTGGATGAACTCTTGAGCGATCAGAAGGTCAGAGGTTTCCAGCAACCGCTCGACCTCACGGCGGTACTCTTCCTCGGTCTGTACCCGCACGACCCCGAGTGAGAACGCGGAGTCGGGCTGTTTGAGGACCAAGGGCAAGCCGAGTTGCCGGCGGACCTCTTCGATGTTGTGGCGATGAAGAACGCAGGTGCGGGGCACGGGAACATGGTGGCGCTGGAGTAGCTCCGCAAGAAAGACCTTGTTGGTGCATCGCACGATCGAGTCCGGGTCGTCGATGACCACCAGCCCTTCGGCTTCGGCTCGGCGTGCGAATCGGTAGGTGGGGTTGTTGACGGCCGTGGTTTCGCGAATGAACAGCGCGTCGTACTCGGCCAGCTCTCCGTAATCTTCCTCCGAGATCAGCTCCGCCTCGATCCGTAGACGCTCGGCGGCTTCGCAGAACTGTTCCAGCGCGCGATCGTCCGACGGCGGGGTTGGGTCCCGACGGTCGCGCAGGATCGCCATGCGATACCGCGCCGGTGCACGGCGGGACTTTCTCGCGGCGGGGTGGGCAAAGTGGGCCGAGGCAAGCTTGAGGATCACCTCGCGATGTCCCGCAGGAACCTCGTCCATCGAGATGGCCACGGCGCTGCGCAGTTCCCACGCGTCGTCTTCGCGGACGAAGTGCGCCCGCAACAGCGGCACAGGAAACAAGTTGAACAAGCTACGCGCTAGCCGGTCGTAGCGAGGGTTGATGCTGTGACCGAAGTACACCGGCAAATGGAACTGGGCACCGCGCAAATGACCCAGCGTTCGGTCGAGCACGTCGTCCAGCTCGCCGGACATGGCACGCGCGACCGAAGGAAATCGAAGATCTTGCATGGTGCTCACGTTCGGCATTGGTTTGTGGCCGCGAGCCTCGGCCAACAGCGAGACGTAGTAGCCCGCCGTTTGGTACCGATACGACCGACACAGGTTGTAGACACGGCAGTAGGGCAGGGCCGAGTAGCGAGGATCCATGAGGTAATCCTGGGCCGACACCACGGAGACATTCGGCAGGGTCAAGGGCCATTCGGCCGGGTTATCCACAACGCAGAGAATTCGGGACATAGTTGGAGGGTCCGCGGGACGATCGGAATGGTTCTGAATCGTCGCGGTTCATCGGAAGAACGTGGGCGCTGTCACAGTCCCACTCACACATTTCGTATGATTCAGCATCCCCACGGCTTTGTCAAGCCGCCGGCATGCGAGCTCGCGGCCGGTCGGCCCGCCTCGCGCTGCATGCGAAGGCATCGAGCAGTTCGGCGCGCGGCACCATTCCAAAGCGCCCACGTCTCCCGCTTTAGGGGGAGCTCCTAGTGTCGGGCCGCCGATCGTAGCCCGTGCGCAAGAAGAAAGGGAGAGCTCCAAGAAGAATAAGTGGTTGACGGCCGCGCTTTCAGAGAGGATTGGCCGGATTCGTCCTCCGCCAGCTCGACCGCGAGAACTATTGTGCAGGACCTTGAAAGGCCATAGAAAACCACCAAAAGGTTGGGCGGACCTTGCCGAGGCCGTTGAGCATGTACAGAACGAGTTGGAATCGTGAACCGGGCGCGTACATATAGGGCGCGATGAATTTCTAAGACCACAGGTGGGCCGGCGGAGGTCGCCTTGATTCGGTCCGGCTCCTGCGCTGGGGTTTCTGAAGATGTGGCCATGCCTTGCTCGGTCGGCTGGGGACCTGTCTTCGTGGACTTGACCCGCATGGTCGCGGTGCCTATCGTAACGCGGTTGCGATTTTGGGAGATGTACATGGCGGTCACGCAGTCCACGACAGCAATCGTACCGACTCGAAACGAGGATTATCCTGAGTGGTATCAGGCGGTGATTCGGGCCGCGGAGCTGGCGGACAATAGTCCCGTGCGCGGATGCATGGTGATTCGGCCGTGGGGCTATGCGATCTGGGAGAATATCCGCGCGCGGCTGGATCAGATGTTCAAGGAGACAGGGCACGTCAACGCCTATTTCCCGCTGTTTATTCCGCTGAGCTTTTTCCAGAAAGAGGCTGAGCATGTGGAGGGGTTCGCCAAGGAATGTGCGGTAGTCACCCACCATCGGCTAGAACTCGGGCCGGACGGGAAGTTGCGTCCGAGCGGCGAGTTGGAGGAGCCGTTGGTGGTGCGGCCGACCTCCGAAACTATCATCGGCGCGATGTTCGCGCGTTGGATCGAGAGCTGGCGCGACCTGCCCATCAAAATCAACCAGTGGGCCAACGTGGTTCGCTGGGAAATGCGGACGCGCATGTTCCTGCGCACGACGGAGTTTCTCTGGCAAGAGGGCCACACTGCGCACGAAACGCGGGAAGAGGCATGGGAAGAGACGTTAACAATGCTGGAGGTCTACCGCAGGTTCGCGGAAGAGGATTTGGCGATCCCAGTAATCCCGGGTGAGAAGACTCCGGGCGAGCGTTTTCCGGGGGCGGAAAATACCTTTAGCATCGAGGCGATGATGCAGGACCGCAAGGCCCTCCAAGCCGGCACCAGCCATTTCCTCGGGCAAAACTTTGCTCGCGCATCGGGCATTCAGTACACCGCGCGCGATCGGAGCCGCCAATATGCCTGGACCACCTCGTGGGGAGTATCCACACGATTGATCGGTGCGCTGATCATGACGCATGGCGATGATGACGGGTTGGCGTTACCTCCCCGGATTGCGCCAGCCCACGTGGCCATCCTTCCCATCATCCGCAGCGAGGCCGATCGTGCCCGGATTTTGGAGTGGTGTGAACGGCTGGCGGCGGACCTTCGGTCGCAGACGTATGAAGGCCGTCGGGTCGAGGTGGTGGTGGACGTATCTGATGAAAACGCAGGTGAACGGAATTGGCGCTGGATCAAGCGTGGAATTCCCGTGCGGGCGGAAGTGGGCCCGCGCGACATCGCCGCCCAAAGTGTGTTCGTAGGACGGCGGGACCGCGCCCCACGGGACCGGTATAGCCAATCCCGGGGCGAATTCGTCGCCGGCATTGCCGAGTTGCTGGCGGAGATTCAGCGGGGGCTGTACGAACGCGCGCGAAAGTTCCGCGAAGAGCATACGCACACGATCCAGAGCTGGGACGAGTTCCGGAGTTTCTTCACGCCCGCGAACCCGGAGAAGCCGGAAATTCATGGCGGCTTTGCTTGGTCACACTGGTGTGGGTCTCGCGCGTGCGAGCAAAAGGTCAACGAAGAATTGTCCGTGACGATCCGATGTCGGCCGATCGACTTCGGCGAATCGGAACCTGGTCGGTGCGTGGTGTGTGGTGCGCCGGCGCAGGAGCGCGTCATTTTCGCCAAGGCCTACTGATCGTTCGGCAGCGCCGCTTCCCGCCCCAATCGGGTCGGGCGGGCGAACCCGTACTTGACGTTGTGGCCTGTGCGTTGTCCATTGGGTCGCAGTAGGCGTCCGTTTCTGGCGGCGGATTGGGTCTTGGCCGGGTGCCATGCTCAACTTGAACGGTCCGGCGCATCGATCTCCCTGGGGACGCGTGGCGCAAAACTCGTCTTCGGCCCCGGCAGCTTTTGAACGACGTTGGGAATCTCGGGTGCTGGATTGTTTTACACCTCCACTTGGTCGGGGCGTCGGTCGGTGCCGGGGCGGACTTCCACGCACGGCTCCGGTGGGTCCTATGCGGCCCGAGGAGCGCCTGAACCTCAGCGTCTTTTAACGTTGGTGACGCCGAAAGGCGAAGAGGCCTTCGTGGACAGTTGCCCGGAGCTCGTGCAGGGGAATTATGGCCTTGCGCTGGAGCAGTTCGAAAAGGGATTGGACCTGGCCGACGTGGCCTTGGGCACCGTGGTGTTGTCGCTACAATTAGGGCAGTAGTGAAAGGCGGGCGATATTTCAGGAAGGCAGTCGAAGAGCAACGAGAGCTTGCGCGCCACTTCACGAAGTACGGTGTCGAGGGGACGTGCGTCAGCGCAATCACCAAGGAGGTCCACCCGCACATTCGACCTCACCTCCTGGACGCCTTGTTGGCGCTGGTGGAGGGTGTATCAGTGCTCGAAAATTGAGACGAGGCGACCGCTCGTCTGAGATGACTCTTGGGTCTCGAGCCATATGAGGACGTGGTGCGGCTTTCGTTGCCGGAGCTATTGCTGCTCGCTGCCCCGACCGATCCGAATGTTGGCCGGGAAGTTTTCGAATTGTCCTAAGGGTTTTCTCCTGAGACACCTTTGGCCGTGGCGTTTATGCCGTATTGGGTGAAGGCGCTCCGGCAGTTGGGTCGGAGAAGGCCGCGCGGAAGTGCTTACGGCGGCCCGGAGGCGGGAACAAAGTTGTCCAAGAGAACTCGCGTGCGCGCTTCGTTATGAACGCGCGCTCGCGCATGAAAGTCTCGGTGGCATGGGCGAAGCGCGACAGGACCTGGAAATATCACGCAATGGGTCCCAACCACGAAGAGGTGTGACACGTGGTTAAACGTCCGACGGCTCGACGTTTGGATTGGCGAGGGTCGGTCTAGAGGCGTTGGAACGGGGGCAGATATTTGCGACGATCGCGTGCGCGGTGCAGCCCAGAGACATCTCGCAGCCATGAGACAAGATGAATGTTCAGTGGGGCGGCCTGTCGAATGACGCAGCAAGCTGCCCTCCAAGGTTCGGGGGAGCCGTGTGGGGTGGAGAAAATTCTCTCGGGCTGTCCGGCCTTTGCCAGTATGACCCGAAAGCGGTAAGCTGAGCGGGTCGAGGACACTGTGATGGCGCACTTTGCACGACGATGGTTGAGGGAGGAACTGCCGCGGCTAGAGGCGGAAGGCATAGTGGCGTCGGACCAAGCTCAACGGATTCGCGAATATTACGCAGCCGGGGGTGACGCAGAGGGGAGGCGTCGAGCCGTTTCGGTGTTCGCCGTTTTGGGCGTACTGCTGGTGGGCAGCGGAATCATTTTAATCATCGCGCACAATTGGGCCGACCTGTCGCGAGGCCTCCGGGTGGCTCTCGCCATCATTCCGCTACTAGCGGTGCAGACGCTGGCTTTTTGGGTTTCACGCACCAGGTTCCATCGGCCCGTTTGGAGGGAATCCATCGGCGTGGCGTGGGTGCTGTCGCTGGGCGCAGCATTGGCGTTGATCTCTCAGACGTATCACACGCTGACGTTGGGGCGGTTTTGTCTCATATGGGCGTTGTTAACTCTGCCGGTCAGTTACCTATGGCCGTCGGTGTTTCCCTTGGGGATCTATCCGATTCTGGTCTTAGGTTGGGCGACGGACGCCCCCAAAGATTGGGAACTCGCTTTCTGGCCCCTTCTCGGCCTGGGGTGGCCACAAGTGCGCCGGAAGGCGTGTCTTGGGTTCCGCCTGGGTGGGGCGTTCGTGTCTCTAGCCTATGCAGCTGCGGTGCTCATCGGTGGTCCCAGCACCTTGGACGTAGTGGCGCAGCTATCTCCTTTGTCGCAGGTGTATTACGCGGCGGTATTGACCACATGGTTCCTTGGTAACGAAGCGAACCCAGGTGCTCGAAGTTCGAGTAGAAATCTCGTGTTTTATGGTTTGGGCTTGGGCGGTATCGGAGTGATGTCGTTAATGCTCACGTATACGGCTTCGTGGGACCTGGGCGAGTCAGGTGGAATGGAACTGAACTCGCGCCTAGGAGCCGAGGTGGCACTCATCGCGGCGTGGGTCGTGACGGCGGGGGTGCGGTGGGCTCGCGCGTGGACGTCGCTCGGTTCGCGTGCGCGAGTCGTGGGCAGTTGGATCTTGGCCTTGCTGCTGGCCGAGTGGCTGGCGCGAGAATGGGGCAGAACGGCAGCAGTGGTGGTGGCCAACGTGTACGTTCTGGTCTCGTCCGCGTGCGTGATAGCAGATGGAATTCGGCGACAACACCTGGCGTTTGCCAACGTGGGCTTGCTTTGGTTCAGTGCGTGGATGGTGTTGCGGTTCTTCGATATGGAATGGGGGTACCTGGTGCGCGGAACTGCGTTTGTGCTCATCGGGTTGGCGTTGCTGGGTCTGAACGTGTTCCTTCGGCGAGCTTGGAGGCGTCCAACATGAGCGCGGGAAAACTTTGGCCCGCTGGGTGGTTCGCGACGGTTGTCCTTCAAGTGTTCGCGGTGCTCCACCCAGCAATTCAGTCGGAGTTAGTGCTCCGACTGGGACGCCCGTATCGCTTCCGATTACTCCCCGTGGATCCAAGCGATCCCTTCCGTGGGGAATATGTGCAGCTGCAGTTGGGCCCCAATCGGGCTCGTTGGCAGGGACCCGCATCCCTGCGCGGTTCGGAGCAGGGCTACGCGGTGTTGGCCATCGACACCAATGGCTTTGTGAGTGTCGAGAGGGTTCAGTCGGAGCGACCGAAGAGTGATTATTTGAGCGTGCGGCTGGTATGGGAGGGCCATCCAGAGGGCCCGAGAATTCGTTGGCCGTGGGATCGCTGGTATGCGCCGGAAGGACTTGCGCGGGAGTTGGAGCGCGCCGCATTGCCTCGCCGCGAGTCCACCAACTATGCCATTGTGCGCGTGTGGCGGGGACTGGGGGCGATCGAGGACCTTATAGTAGACGGACGGTCGGCCCGGCAGGAAGCCCGGGAACGATCGCGCCGGCGCGAACCCGTACAAAGTTCTCTTCCGGTGTCCCGACCTTGATGACCCGGCTGAGCAATCGTATGGAAGCGCGCTGACGTGGCGTAGCGGTTGAAACCGTTGAGAAAGCCGGACGGACACTGGATGAATGCACCAACATCACTTACACCTCAGAGGTGAGGTGGCTTGTTGTGTTGGAATCTAGAATTATGGTGGGTTCGGATTGGATCGCGACATGAAACCTGAGGACGCAATCACGCGATTCGTCAGCGCCGTCATTCTGACTTCGACTTTTTTCTCTTTCCCTGCAGCCGCAGTGGTACGTGTGCCCGCTTCGACGGCCTACTTTGACCCGGATCCCGATGGAGGGCACATAGGTTCCTCCGGCGTCATCGAGCGTTGGAAGACCCCGGAGAATCGAATTCTATGGTTTGGTCTGTTCCGACAGACCGGCGAAGTTCATGCGGCCCTCGCCTTGCGTGTCTTCCATGGGACTGCAGTGCCTTTGCGGCTGACTATCGCTGGGCAGAGTCGCGATGCAATGGCGCTCGGGGAAGGGACGAACACTCTACGTGTGCCTTTCGGCTCCTACGTGATCTCTTCAAACGGTTACTATTGCATCCGGCTCGAATCGCCCAGTGAGCGTGCGGGTCCGGGAATCGTCGTCGAATCACTGGAGTTGGACGGTCCGGCATTGCAGAGATCACATTTCAATCTGAAGCCTCGTCGCAACGCCGCCTCGGTTCATCTCTGGTACCCGGTTCCGAAAGAGACCGAAGTGGAAGCGTTCTACTGCGAGGTGACTCCATTGGAGGATCCTGTCGCTACGTTCTACATGGCGTGTGGGTGGCACCGCGGCTATTTTGGAATGCAGGTCAATAGCTGCACCGAGCGACGGATCATTTTCAGTGTGTGGGACAGCGGCGGGGAGCCTGTAGACCGCAGCAAGGTGGCCGATGCAGACCGGGTCAAGCTGGTGGCCAAAGGCGAGGGCGTCTACGCGGGCGACTTTGGTCATGAGGGGACTGGAGGGCACAGTCATCTGAAATACATGTGGAGGTCCGGCGTACCGCACCGGTTTGTTGTCACTGCGCTCCCCACTGGAAGCAACGAGACGATTTACAGCGGTTTCTATTTTCATCCGGACCAAGCCCAGTGGATTCTGATTTCGAGCTGGCGAGCACCGAAGGATGGCGGATACCTGCGCGGTCTCCATAGTTTCAGTGAGAACTTTTCCGGCACTACAGGCCACTTGGTGCGAAAAGCCCGGTATGGAAACCAATGGATCCGGACTTCTCGAGGTGAGTGGATCGAGCTAGCTACAGCGCGTTTCACCCACGACGAAACGGGTAGATCCGACCGTTTGGACCGATTCGCAGGTGTCGAGCAAGGGCAGTTCTTCCTTTGCCACGGTGGGTTCCTGCCAGGGTTTACGGAGTACGGTCAAGTCTTTACCCGATCGCCCGCACGTCATCCCCCTGCCGATCTCACATTGCCGCCAGTGAAACCCTGAAGCGAGGTTGGACCGCACACGGCACAGGAAAGTGTTTCTTTCAGACAACAAACCTGCTCCGGTTTGTTCAACTCCCCAGGCCCGAGGATTCGTCAATGGGCCCCAAGATGCAGCTTGTGCTCGAGGCTCTATTTAAGGCCAGCGAGGCGCG
The DNA here is from genome assembly GCA_900661335.1 of uncultured bacterium. GTDB lineage: Bacteria > Verrucomicrobiota > Kiritimatiellia > PWTM01 > PWTM01 > CAACVY01. Next base: position 40,684 of record CAACVY010000005.1, read on the forward strand.
GCACGTCTGGGCCGCTCAGTCGCAGACGGCTCGAGTTTTGCCACGATCATGTCTGGCGTCCGCCGGTGCTCCGCTTGCAAGGTTGTCGCTTCCTGACGCAGGTGGCTGACGAATTCTGGCGCGAAATTGGCTGTGAAGTTGCGGTCGTTTTGGGAACCTGTGGGTAATGCGGCCGCTAGTCCAGGGGAGCGCTTGGGGTCGGATTCGGTTCCGAAATGGGTGAGCTTAGCTCGAAGGTTGTGCGGGTGGTTGTGGCTTGGCGGATGGCAGGCTTGGCTTTTGGACGGCCTGTGTGGCCGCGGGCTGGGATGTGGGCGCCCCGCCTGGTTGGGCTGGCCTGGCCTCGGCTTTCGGCGGAGGCGAGGCCGATGGCGCCGATGGCTTGGGCGGAGGCGGCGGAATCATCGTCAACGCCAACAGCTCTTGCGCCGGCACGAGATGCCTCCAGAAGAACGCTTGCATCCGGTCCTCGGCGGGCACCGCTTCGCGTTCCAACACTTGGCCCTCATTGGTCGCCACGCCGACGATGTGAAGTCGGATTGGCGCGTTCGTTCCGACTTGCGTCGTTCGAAGCGTTACGCGTGTCATTGTTTGTGTGCCGGACAGCACTGCAGGCGCCATCGAAAAGCCCTCGGGCGGGTCTTTGAGCGTCAGGTACACCGGAGCCGTACATCCGTCTTTTCGTAGAATGTGTACATTGAGCGACGCTGTACCCGAGCCGCGGAAGATGACGCGCGAGGGCTCGGCGCGCAACGCAAAGTCTGGCCTAGGTGGGCTGATCCGGAGGCGGTAAACGAAATCAGGTCCGCCTCGGTGCTGCGTATCGCGAATTTGCACGAAATATACGCCATTCGAGGGTAGGGGAAGTACCAAGTAGGAGTCTGCATGGTGAGTGTTCAACCCCGAGGCAAGGTCTTCCCAGTCGTCGTTGAACCCCACTAAGTTTCCTTCGCGGTCGGTGACTTTGACCAGGGCGTCCAAGGGTGAATCCAATCGTCGGGCCCAAACTTCCACCACCAGCGGCGCGTTCGTGGAACATTCGACGGCAAAGATATCCGTATCCGCCGGCGAGTCGATTCGCCCATTGACCGCGGTGGGAATCTGGACCGTTTGGGCGTTTGCGATCGTCGAGTTCGGTTCTCGATCCACTTGGGATGGCAGGTCGTCAACCAGGAACGGACACCAATTCGACATCCATCCATGGCGCCCCGGACAGCTGAGGAAGTGGATACCGAGGGTGGGCTGTGGGAAGGGGTATTCCCATGTGGTCCGGTCCAAGTTCCATCCCGACAGTTGCAGCACAGGCCGTTCCTGGAGCGCGGCGCCGATTGGAAATATGGACATGATAAACGGGACCTCGCCGAGCGTGATCCGATAGACGAAATCTTCACGGCCGCGAAAAAGCGCGTCGTGGATAGCGATTCGGTATGGCCCATCGGTAGGAACTTCGAAAAAGAGAACGGGATCCGGCCGGTGTCGGAAATCATCCATGTAGGCCAGCTCGCGCCCGGCCGAGTCGTATACACCTACCACTGGCTGGAACCACCCGGGCACGGCGTCTGCAATATATGGCACCAGGTCACGGGCTTGGACGACCGCAACGAGTTTCTGACCTTTTTTGGCCGAGAAGAGAAACCTGTCCACTTGCCCAGGACCAATCTGGCCGTTGATCACACAAGGTAAGGAGACCTGCAGCTCATCGTCGTCCAAGTCCGAGGCGACGGGCCCATCGCTGGGCGCCATTGCCGACATCATCATCGTCATCGTGTTACCGGATGTCGTCGAAGCCTGCCGCCGCCGCAAACTGTCCGCCTCTTTACCAAGGATGGCTTTTCGAGTGGTCGGCAGGGGCGGCGCGCCGACTTCAGGGAACTGGCTGACCATGAACCGCAGTGGGTTGGATAATCCCATTGCGCTGGCGACTCGAATTTCTCGCGGACCGGGGGCAGCATTGGATGCGATCACCATATCCACGATCAGCAGGTTCGCAATTGAATCGCACTGAGGAAGGTCCGTCCAAGTCTCGATCAGCCGCGTGAGCCGGATCATCAGGTTCGTGATCGTGGGCTCCCGTTGTCGTTCTGGTGGCATGCGCCGTAGTTCGCTCAGCTGTTCGCGCAGAAGCTGAACTTCCTGCGGGTTCATGCGCTTGTTGTACTCGACGATCTGGCCTTCGACTCCGTTTCCGCTCACGTGGACCCGAAACGGATCATGGATGTTCTGTCCGCCGATGATGACGCGTACCGTGGTGCCCTGTTGCCCACCAGCCGGGTACACGAATCCGATGTAAGGCAATTGTCCTACGCTGACGCTCGCGGCGAACGCAGCACCCGCGATGAAAGTCCGACAAGTTCGACGCATACAGAGAGAACCTTGTGTGACCGCCTCAGGACATGATCTCCTTCAATCGTCCTCCAGATTTGATCCCAGGTTCGTTCATGGCAAGGACGGGTGCGTCCAGACCCAACGGGTGGGGCAGCGGAGCCTCCGGGTCAATCCCCGCCAGTTCGTAAATGCTCCCCAACAGGTCCACGGGATAGACGGGGCGCTCGACAACTTCTTCGCCCTTGGCATCGGTCTTGCCCACAACGTGCCCGCCCTTAAAACCGCCGCCTGCAACTAGGACGGTGAAGGCCTTCCCGTGATGGTTGCGTCCCCCGTTCCACGGCGGTTGCCAATCGACTTTGGGGGTTCGACCGAACTCGCCACAGCACCAGACGATCGTAGTTTCGAGGAGGCCGCGATCGTGCAGGTCTTGCAACAAGGTGGCCAAGCCTTGATCGAGCTGTGGGCATTGTCGCCGCATGGTCGGGAAATGGTTCGAGTGCGTGTCCCAACCGCCTGGATAATTGATGGTGACGTAGGGCACCCCAGCCTCGACCAGGCGGCGGGCCACGAGACACGACTGGCCAAAGGTGTGTCGGCCGTATCGCTCGCGCAGTTTGGGGTCTTCCTTCGAAAGGTCAAAGACATCCTTGCCTTCGCCGAGGATCAGGTTGTACGCCTGATTTCGGCACTCGCGCGAAGCGGCAATCTCTGGATGATCCGGCGCGACGACCCCCAAGGCGTTCACTTCGACCAGAAGTTGCTGCCGGGCCTTTTGGCGTTCGTCGCTGATTCCGCGGGCCACGACGCCTTCCACTTCGAACCTCGGAGCGTTCGGATCCCCGCCGGTGGAAAACGGCTTGAACTTCGAGCCCAAAAACCCAGCCTCGGAAAAGCGGCCTTGAGGTCTGGTCAAGACCACGTAGGGCGGGATCAGACCTTTATATCCTGCTTGGTAACCCTTGAACAGCGCAAACACCGCTCCCGCGCTGGGGAACGCCAAACGAGCCCCCGGGCTGTGGCCGGTTTGCATCAGATAAGCCGCTGTTTCGTGCCCGTTGTTGCCGTGGGTCATGCCCCGGATCAATGAGAACTTGTCCGCTTGCTTGGCTAGCATGGGAAACAGTTCGCTGAGCACGATGCCGTCGACGTTGCTCTTCACCACTCCCTTGAACTCGCCCGTGTAGTCATAGCCAGCGTCCGGTTTGGGATCCCAGGTGTCGGTGTGGGACATGCCACCCCACAAAAACACTTGGATCACGGATTTCGCCTTGGCGCGTGGCTTGGGCGAGGTAGTGTCGGCCAACGCTTCGGGCCCCCAACGGTTTCCCAGCGCAGCTCCGGCGGCAGCCACAAGGCCGCCCCGAAGCACCTCCCGTCGCGTCCAGTAGGAACTCCATCTGGTCGCCGAGGCGTTCATTGAGTCGGTCCGTTGCCTGCTCATGGTACCTCCTTTGCGTGTCGCCCTGAATGCGGCGACCGCACCGTCATCGCCATCAGGTTTTCAGTGCCGAAAAAGAAACTCATCAGAGTTGATCAAAGCCCATGCAACATCATTCCACAGGTCCCGGCCACGGACGAGGCCGCGCCGCGCGTACTCCTGAAACTTCTTCCGTTCTGCTTCCGCAGGTGGTCGGTTCAAGATGGTCAAGTAAAGATCCGTCAAAATCCCGTCAAAGTCCTTTCCGGGGGCCGTGGTAAGCACAGCCAGCAGCGGGCTCGATTGGATCTTGTTCTGAATATGGCTGGAGTTTAGCAGATGCATCCATTGAGCAGGCAGCGGCCGGTTGGATCGTTCGTTTTCCATTCCGGTGGCACGCGCCGGCCGACCAAACAGCTCAAGGAACGGGCTTGTGATACTCCCGTCGGGGAGACTGACGGCACTCCGGGTCTCCGGCACGAATGTGAACGGCTCCGGGATCGGACTGGTGTACAGCTCGCGGGTGCCGGTCACCTTGTTGATTGCGTCAATTAGAACTTCCGCCTCCAGCCGACGCATCGGATAAAAGGCAAATTTCCCCTCGGTGCGGGCAAGGTCATTGGGACCTGCTAACGATGTATGCTGCCAGGTGCGGGAGTTCAAAATGATCCGGTAGAGGTGACGCGTGTCGTAGTTCGCTCGAATCAGCTCCGACTTCAAGTATTCGAGCAACGCTGGAATCGACGGCGGATTGTCGGGACGAAAGTCGTCGGGCTCATGAACGATTCCCCGGCCCAAGAGCCATGCCCAAATTCGGTTGGCGATGTTAGCCGTGAACCACGCATTGCTCGGCGTGATTAGCCAGTCCGCGAAGACTTCCCTCGGGTCGCGGTCGTCGCGCAGCTCGACCTTGGTTCCGTCGGGGAACTCTGCCACCCGTGGGACTGTGACTGCGGCGGCGTTGGTCGTGCGCACCACGATCCGCTCCGGATCCCAGAACACGATTTCTTCTTTCCATTCCTTAGTCGGTTTGATGCTCAGTTGGCTGAAGAACGCGGCCATGCCGGCCACTTTGTTGGACGGCCAAGTGTCGAGCCGTGTCCCCATGAACGTCAATGCCACGGCGGTGGCCCATCCTTCCGGCGTGCGATTTTGAACCGCACGGTAGAAGTTAACCGGGCCGACTCGGAAGTTGCTACCATTGGTGGTCAGCATCTCCCGAACGAACTGCGTATAGGGCTTGTTGAACCGAATGGACTCCCAAACCCACCTGTGAAAGGCCTGGGCGGCATTGGGCCACAAGTTGACCGGGAACTCCGCTTTGATTCGAAGAATATCGCCCCATTTCATCGCCCAGTAGTCGGCGAACTCCGGACGATTGAGAACTTGATCGATGAGCTGCGCGCGCTTGGCGGGGTTCGTGTCGGACAGAAACGCGGTCACCTCTGCAGGGCTGGGAAGGACCCCCATGGTGTCGAGGTACAGCCGTCGGATGAACACGGCATCGGAACAAATGGCCGGCCGTACGCCGAGCTTTTCAAGTTCCGCATACACGATCCGATCGATTTGCGACGTCGGAACATTGTCCGAGGTGGCTTCCCAAATCGCCCGATCGATCGGTGGGGGGTTGAAGGTGGGCGGAGCGTTAGGATCGGGACCCCCGAGAACCTCAATGGCTGCGCCCGCGAGGACCAGCGCAATCACCATTCGCTCGGTTTGGCGAGCCAAGTCCATTCCGGCAACAGAGAGAACAAGCACCATGGTCTCCTTTGTAAGGTACTATCCTTGCACACCCGCCAGTTGTCAACCCTGTCCGACCACATTCGAAACAAAAAGCAGTGCGCGCCAAGGAGGTTGGGTGGGGAACCCAGGGAAAACGCGCACTGCCGAGCATAGACTACTACACCGCTACGAACTTGTCAACCGGTCAAGCCCGTTTGGTTTTTCTCTCTGGGTGACCCCGTAAGGCTCGCCAAGTTTTACGAGTACGGGTGCCGAGCGTGTCCTGCCATATTCGCCGGCGGGCGTGCAGGTGAAAAGGGATGCGCGCGGCTACGAGTTCCCCGGCGACGTGGCCGGCGTAGCACTCGGGAAGCTCAGGGGGTTCGGACCGAGGCCAGTGGGCTGGAAGGGGGCGCGACGAACACCTCGCGCTCTTTTCCATGTTCTTGAAGCCACACTGTCACAGGCCTGGGCTCGTCCGCCAAACGGATCCGAACCACTCCCACGGCGCCCGTGGCCATGAGGTCGATCCATGTCGACTCCTGCGAGAGCATTCGGACTGGGCCCGGCTCTGGCGTTCCGGTGGGCCACGGACGGATCGCAGTGACGAACCGAATATCTTCGCGCTTTTGGGTTGTCGATGCGCGAACGTGCCATTGTTGGAGTTGGGAGCGCCGGGGTGGCGGATCGAATCGGTCAGTTTGCGAGATCTCGATGTCTTGGGGGACAAGAAACTCCAAGCGACACGAGCCAGACGGACGGGCCAGACGCAACACGGGCCCCGGCCCGATCTCCATGCGAGCCAAACTATGAAACCATGCATCCGCCGTCACCGGGTTGGTGGCGACGATGCGGTCGTACAGAAGAATCAGATCAGGCTTCACAAACAGCAGGTACCGTGTAAAGCGTCGTAAGCGGCCTTGGTAGGCTTCCGCCGCCTCTCCGGCGACGTAATCCATTGCACGCGAGGTGAAGAAGCCGACGATTTGGCCTTTCGATTCCAGCGACCGCCGCCCTTGGCCTTGGCCGCCATCCAGCGTCACGCTGTTGACCGACTTTGTCTCCCACATCCAGTTACGGTGATGGGCGCTGCCATATTGGTCGCGATGACCCGAGGGAATCAGCAGGGCATCCCCATAGGCGTACAACACGAAACTGTTTTGAGCGTCGTATCCGTGACTATGGGTACCCATGGGCGAACTCTTGAAAATGATCTGCACGTCGTTCGACGCGTGGAGCAGGGTCGTGTGCAACGCCGCCTGACCAATGCCTCGAAATACGATGGACGTCGGCAGATTCGTGGGCACCTTGGCCACCACGGGAGGACGGGCGCCGCGTACGAGGCGCACGTAGGCGCTGGGGCCGCTGGCCAGCGCTTGGGGCTTCGGGGGCCAGTCGCAGGTTTGCTCAGCATACCATTGCCAATAGGGGTTTCTTGCAAGCGAGGCGAACTCTCCGACCAGCTCGCCAATGGCCATGCTGGGCCGGCGATCGCAAAGGTCCCCCATGCCCATCCAGGGGGCTCCAGGAGGCGCGATGTAAATGGGAAACCACCCCACGTTCGCAAAGAACGGCAGGCGGAAGAGGTCCACACCGATCGCGACGCGAAACGCATCGGCCCACCAGGTGAACCGTTGCATGTAGCTGTGCCAGTACGAAAGTCCTTCGTGCCATCCTCCGTCTTCATCGTTCCACACCGGGTAGGTACAGAATTGCTTCAACAACACGAACTCCATCCAATCGCGCGTGTCGGGGATTTCGCGCCAGAACGCGATCGTGGCCTCCCCGAGCTTGTGCCAAGCGCGGTTCTGATGGCTTTCATACGGCGTCCACAGTTGGCGTGGACACAAGTGACGGTACATTTCGGTGCTACGGATGCGAATCACCTCGCGACACCGTGCGCGTTCCGCCTCGGACAACCAAGGGTGGACGTACGTGTACGCTCGAGCGAAGTAGTACACAAAGGGCATACCAGCTTCGTCGTTGTAGCGATACCCCGTGCTGCCAGTCGGGTCCCACCCGGCCGCTGCGAGCAGCCAGGCTCGTGCCGTTTGCGCATAGTGCTCAGGTGCCCCAAGTCGCCATGCGAACGCAAGCGTCGCCGCGCCATCCAACAACGCAATCGTCGCTTCTCGGTTGCCCCACCAGATCTTCATCCACTCGTCGCTTTCCCTGGGCAAGTCCGGCGGGTAGAGCGGCGGTTCGTTCGTGGAAGGTGGGCGCTGAAGCAAGCGCTCGCACCGTTGCGTGAATATTGCCCATTCTGCAGCGCGTTCGGTGCGGATAAATTCGCGCAATTGAGGCAGAAACTCCGGCCGAAGAAACAGGCGTGGATGCTCCGAGGGGATCTTGCGGTCCACTTCCTCCAACGTCGGCATGGGAACCACGGGGGCGGTGGCGGGTAGGGTAAAGGACCGCGCTTGGCTCCATTCGGACGTCTCCCCGAGGGACGTCACGAAACGGAATTGCCAGGTCCATACCCCGGGGGCGAGCGGTTGACTTGGACACGTGGCGTTCCAGCGCAAGTTTTGAAGATAAGTGACCGTTCCCGTGCTGCCCGACTGCCCCGGCCCGATCAACTTGAGCTCGTAGCTGACCGCCGTGCGTTGAGGTCGCCAAACAAAGGGCGGGGGATTGCGGCGCACAACGGCGTTGTTTTCTGGGCGAACCCCCCATTCACCGGGTTGGGCAGGTCTCTCGTCTGGAACCAGTGCAGCCCACGCACTCCACCCGACGCACAGTACGGTGCATCCCATAAGCTTTCGCCGCTGTCTCACCTCGTACCTCCTTGGTCCGGCGATTTCACTGGGCCATGCGGCCGCAGTCGCCGAACTCGTCTTGGCATGGCGGAAACCTACCATGTCACAGGTGCTACGTCCATCCTATGCGGCGGACCTGATCCGCCGGGCCTGGTACCCGGGGGTTCGTGTTGAGGAAACTTTGCGTACAATACATAGGCTTGGACGTCGAAACCAGGCTCTCGAGCCGCTCGGTAACTGAAGCTACTGGACCGCATCCGCTGAAGAATTACGAGTTCGTTCCAAGCAAGTAAGCCCGTCGAGCGTGCCCGAGATCATGATGTTCTTGCCGAAACTCTTTCCCAGCGGCCGGTCGGTTGTCCGAACCTATCCTTGTCGAGGCCACGCGAGACGTTTACGATACGGAGATACTGATGAGAGGCCGACATCGAGATTCGTTCGATGTGCTGTGCAGTACGATCGCCGTTGTCGCGGACGCCCTGGCCGTGTTTTTGGGTGTACTGGCAGCGGTCTGGATTCGTTTCGATTCCGGTTGGCTGGCCGTGCCCCTCGGCCACCCACCGCGAGACATGTACGTCTACGCCGCTGGGGTTCTGGCCGTACTGTACGTGTTCATCTTTCACTCCGTCGGCCTCTACCGCCGACCTCAGGACGGCCACTTCACCGACAAGATCCCACGCTTAGTGCGAGCTTGCGCCCTGGGTGCGTTGCTCTCCACAGCGTTGGCTTTCGTGATTCGGACGGAGCCGCCGTTTTCACGCGTAGCGGCGGCCATTGCGTTTGTCACGGTGACCGCGTTCGTCTTGGTGGAGCGGAACATCCTGTTCCAGTTAGAGCGTCACTGGGCGCGCCACCAAGCCCGGCATCGCGCGGTGGTGATCATCGGCTGTACGCCGTTGGCCGTGCAGTTGCGGGACACACTTCACCGGGAACCCCGCCACCGTGCCCGAGTCGTCGGCTTCGTTCGTATCGGCGAGGAAGCCCCAGATTCTTCGATCCCCTCCGATCAAATTCTCGGCTCGCTCTCCGAGTTGCCCGCGATTCTCGACCGATGGAATGTAGACGAGATCATCGTGGCCAACCCATCCACGATTGCGGCCGAGCAGCTGGAAGACATTTTATTGGAAACCCAACGCCGTTTGATCCAGTTCCTCATGGTTCCGGATACGTTCCGATTGCTGACCAGCCGGGTTGAACTTCAGCAGTTTGGGGAGTTCGCCCTTCTGGGCATGGCGCCCTGGCCTCTGGACTATTTTTGGAATCGCGTGTTGAAGAGGTTGGAGGACATCGTGGGCGCAACGATTGGCTTGCTGTTGTCCGCGCCTATTTTGCTGATCGCCGCGATTGTGATTCGGCGAACTTCCCCCGGGCCGGTGTTCTATCGCCAGGTTCGGTGCGGAGAATATGGGCGGCCGTTCGTACTATACAAGCTCAGAACCATGGTCGTGGACGCCGAGGCAGAGACCGGGCCGGTGTGGGCGAGCCCTGACGATCCTCGGCGCACACCATTTGGCGCATTTCTCCGGCGCTGGAACTTGGACGAGCTGCCGCAGTTTTGGAATGTGTTTCGAGGCGACATGAGCCTGGTAGGTCCGCGACCAGAGCGCCCGGAGTTCGTGGAAAAATTCAAAGACGAGATCGGCCGCTACATGTGGCGCCACGCCGCCAAACCTGGCATGACCGGCTGGGCTCAGATTCACGGGCTGCGTGGTCAAACGGACTTGCGCGAACGCATTCGCTACGACTTGTGGTATCTCGAGAATTGGTCCCTCGCGTTGGACTTCAAGATCTTGGCTCGGACCTTGACCGCGCGAGCCAACGCGTATTGACTGGCACGGTCTCCACGCTTTGCGATACGGTGGGACCTAGCCGACGTTGTATGGTTCAGCTTCGCACTGACTTGGCAGGAAGCCGATTCTGTCCCCGCTTGGCGGCGCCCCGCCCACCGCTCGGCGCCCTGTGAAAACAGTCACCTCGGCGCTGGGACGAACGTGAACCTTGTGGCTGTTCGCGATCCCGAGCTTCTCCGGGCCGTCGCAAGGTCCCGATTCTAGCGAGGTGCGGGTCGGCCTTTGGCTGATCGCAACGCCTTGAGCTGTTCGAGTTGAGGATTCAGCGGGCTGTCGCACCTCCGGCAAACCGCTCCCGAGAAACGCGGGACTTGACATCGTCGTGGCGGCTGGTGACACCGTGGACCTTACAACGTAGAGCGTGCGTTTGACAAAGACACGGACAACTGAGTGCCTCGATCGGTTGGAACTGTTGGGCCGTCCCAGTGGGAGCCGCGTAGTGGGTGCCCCCGAGAGTCGCTTTCGGCCTAAGCTCAGAAATTGGTACGGAACGAGAGCGTAAACAACGACCGGCGGTGATAGACATAGTCGGGAAGTACTCGGTCGTTGATCTGGATCACCCGCAAGCCGGACAGCGCCAGGAAACGGTAGGGTATGGTCAGGCCCACGGCGGCGTGTGAAAACCCCGTCGCTCGTTCGCGCGAATAGCGCCAAGCGATCGTTCCGGTCAGTCGAAGGCGAAGTTGCTCATCGAACCACGCCCATTCGTGCGCCAAGGAACCCTAGTTCGTGACGGACGAGCCCGTCCACCCCTCAAAAAACGCCGTTACGGTGGGAGATAACGGAAGGTTTGGTGCGGCGGAAAGACTCACTTCTCGGTCTGGCCCGGAGTCCGCGTGATGATACAGGTACTCGACCACCCCACGTTGACCCGCAGCGCGTCGAAAGGCACGGAGTGGGAGACTGACAAAGCCACCTACGTGAACTCGCCTTGTGGATATTGACCGCGATCTGAAACGCGGGCGATGTTCCCCTACATTCCGAGGATCAGCGCGGGCCACGGCTGCAATTGAACCGATGGTTGGGCCATAGGACTGTCCACGGCGGTAGCGCCTCGAAAGATGTATGCGTTCGCAAGGTCCACGGCCGCGCTCCCCTGGAGGTGACCATGTACTCTGGTTGGCAAGAGTAAGTAAGGGAAGAATTCCGGGCACGCAGACGTGTCTCACCCTCATTCCGGTGTTCTCCTTGTGCCACGAATTGCTAGCTATTGGGTTGTACCTAGGTGTTTGTCGTCAGCCGATCGCGGTCCCGCTTCGTTCCCCGGTTCGGATACGAATACATTCCAACAGATCGGCGACGAAGATTTTTTCATCGCCGATTCGTCCGGTGCGCGCACCGCGGATAATCGCGTCGATCGTTGGTTGGACAAAGTCCTCGTTGACGGCGACGTCAAGCCGCACCTTCTTGATGAGTTTCACCTCAGTGATCGCGCCTCGGTACGCTTCGGTGTAGCCCATCTGCTGGCCACAACCGATGACATTACTGACCGTCATTTTGAAGACCTTGGCCTCGAACAATGCGGCTTTGACGTCGGGTAGCTATTCCGGCCAAATGATCGCAGTGATCAATTTCATTTTGGACTCCTTTCGTTAGAAAGCTGGTTTACTTGGTCACGAAGCTTTGGAACTCCGGATAGGCTTCCATGCCGTGCTTTTGGAGGTCGAGCCCAAGGATCTCCTCCTCGCGGCTCACCCGCTGCCTGAGCGTCATGCGAAGGGCAGCGAAGACCGGGCCAGAGGTCAAGAGGCATGCGACGCCAACCGCAACGATTCCAATCAGTCGGAGGAGGACGGCCGGATCTGGTCCGAATATGCCCGTGGCCAAGTTGCCCCAAATCCCGCAGACCAGATGGACCGACACCGCGCCCACGAAATCATCCGCCCGCAGACAATCCCAAAAGAGAACCGAGAGCACAACTAGAATTCCGACGATCATGCCGATCAAGATGGCGGCCGGCACCGAGACGACATCCGCGCCCGCCGTAATGCCCACCAAACCTGCCAAGATCCCGTTCAGTACCACGGTGGGGTCTGGCTTCGTTTGGAGGATCCACGAAGTGACCATAGGACCTATGGCGCCCGTTGCCGCGGCTAAGTTGGGCGTGACCAAGACGTACGACACGGCGCCCGGATCAGCGGAAAGAACGGAACCTCCGTTGAATGCGACCCAACCAACCAAAGAAAAACACACCGATCGTTACTTAAGGCGGGTTGTGGCCCATGACCGGATTAGTATGCCGTTGACGTACTTGCCTGACCGTGGGCCCACCACGGTGGCCCCCCACCAGTGCGGCCCAGCAGCCAACGGGGTCGACAGGAGTAGACCCGGGGAAGTCGTGGAACCCTAGCGACTTTAGCCGACCCCCTCCCCAGGCCCATGAGCCTCTCCATGGGTAGACTAGAGCCACATAGACGCTCGAGAAAATCAGGAAACTCATGAGCCGGATCCGTTCGCAGACGGCGCCGGAAACGATCGTCGTCGCTGTGGCCGCGAACATCGCTTAGAACAGGAAGTCCGTCCAGTACGTGTAGCCCGGGTTGTACGCGCTAGTCACTTCTTCTGGCCCGGTGCCGATTCCGAACCCTGCGAACCCGAGAAGCTTGCCCACCCACCAGTGATCGCTCGGATACATCAGGCCGAAGCCAATGACGGCATAGGTGATCAGACCGATCGCAGGGATCATGGTGTTTTTGAACAAGATGTCTACGGCGTTTTTGGCACGGTTCAGCCCGGCCTCTACCGTTACGACTCCCAGGTGCATCAGGAACACCAAAAGAGTGGCCACCATCATGCACAGTGCAGTCCTGGCGGTCTTTGTCGCGTCAGGATCGACCGGACTCTTTGCCTTTGCCTTAGCACCTTGGGTCCAGGTCGCTCCGTTGGGCGGCTCGTGGGCGGTGAAAACGAGCAAAGATGGCCCCAGGTGGCCGGGCGGGGAGCAGCCCTTCTGTAGCGACATTTTTGTCGGACGTCTGGGGGGCTGTCCGACATTTTTGTTGCACCGTGTGTTGCAGCGGGCCGCGAAACGGATTGATCATACGGCGAATTAGGCCTAGGGGTGACATTAGCGCGCTTCTAGCGTAGACTGTAAAGTCAATATGAGCCAGCGACCGTCCAGCTGGGTTCCGACTTACTGCGGTCTTCGAGCGGACCGCCCGGTCCACCATTGTGGGATCGTGGGTGTGGTGGGCGTAGAGCGAGTGGCCGACGTGATTGCGCGGGCCCTCATGGCGCTCCAGCACCGGGGGGAAGAAGGCGCGGGGATCGTCGTCAGCGATGGCGAGGTCCTCCATGCGGTTCGAACTGCCGGCCTGGTGTCCGACCTGCTCGATCATCACCGAGATGAGCTGGCCCGCCTCCACGGAAGGGTGGGGGTGGGTCACGTGCGATATTCGACAACGGGAGCATGGGATCTCCGCAATGTTCAGCCGCTGGTGGTGGAGTGCCAAAGTGGCATGTGGGCCTTGGCGCACAACGGAAATCTGACCAACGCAGGGGCTCTGCGGTCCCAGTGGCAGAGCCGGGGGGCCATTTTCCAAACGGGCACCGATACAGAGGTGTTGCTTCACATGATCGCGCACCCTCGGTTTGCGCGCCAGCCGCAGCCAGTGGTCGCTGCGTTACAGGCCTTGCGCGGGGCGTTTTCGATGGTGTTGGTTCACAAGGACCGTTTGATTGCGGCGCGGGACCGGCACGGATTCCGGCCGTTAGCACTCGGGCGCTTGGGCTCCGGATACATCGTGGCGAGCGAGACATGTGCGTTTCCCCAAGTGGGCGCGACGTTTCTTCGCGAGATCGAACCTGGCGAGGTGTTGGTGTGGGAGGGATGCGAGCTGCGTCAATATGCGTTGACCGCCCGACCCGCGCGCGGGGGGCAATGTGTGTTCGAGCATATTTATTTCGCCCGCCCGGATAGCGTGCTCTTTGGGCGGAATGTGCACGAGGTTCGGGTGGCACTGGGACGGCAATTGGCCGAGGAACGACCGGTAAAGGCGGACGTCGTGGTTCCGATTCCGGACAGCGGGTTGCCCGCGGCTATGGGCTTCGCTCAGGCCTCTGGGATTCCCATGGACCTGGGGTTCATTCGGAACCACTACATCGGCCGCTCCTTTATTCGCCCCACTGCGGAAGACCGCGCACGCGTGGCGGATCTGAAGCTTGCGGTCGTAGAGCACGTGGTTCGGGGGCGTCGGGTCGTGGTGGTGGACGATTCGTTGGTGCGGGGCACCACCGTACAACGGCGCGTTCAGACCTTGCGCAAGGCGGGCGCCATCGAGGTCCATTTACGAATTGCGTCTCCTCCGATCCGTTGGCCATGTTGGTTCGGGATCGATTTCCCTACTCGCGGAGAACTGATTGCAGCTGACCGCACAGAGGAGGAGATCGCTCGGATTGTCGGAGTGGACTCGTTGGGGTACTTGAGTCTGGAAGGGTTGGCCCGGGTGCTGAACGGCGGCCGGGACTACTGCTTCGGTTGCTTTACGGGACGGTATCCGGAGCGCGTCGCTGGAACGCCCAGCAAACTAGCGTTTGAGGTCACCGTTGCGAAAGGAACATGCGGATCCATATAAGAAGATGGCCCCAGCGCCCCAACCTTTGATCCCTCGATGTGGAGCGCGAGGCTTGCGGTGTGGGATTGGTGGCACGCCTTAGCAGCGAGCCATCCCACGAGGTGATCCGAAAAGTGATCGAGATTTTGAGCCGACTCGCCCACCGTGGCGCGCGTGGATGTGGCGAGAACACGGGCGACGGTGCAGAGTTGATGGTCCAGGTATCGGGCCGATTCTTCCGCAACGTATTCGACGGGCAGGGGCGCTGCCGCCCGCGAGGTCGTACGCCGCGGGACAACTGTTTCTTCCGACGCACCCTGACCACCGAGCCACCGCATGCGAGACGTTGGCTTTGTGCTTGGAAAGTCAGGGACTTCCGGTCCTAGGCTGGAGGGGCCTACCCACGCAGCCAGGCGTACTCGGCCCGGTCGTACTTGCAGGCCGCCCTGCGGTGGTCCAGGTGTTGCTGGGCTCAGGAGCAGCTCGAGACGAACGCGAGTTCGAACGACGGTTATTTGTAGCACGGAAGAAGTATGAGCGTCTTGCGCGTAATCGGCCATGACCCGAGAGCGATCGAACGCACGTGTGCAGTTGATCCCCACGGACTATTTGGACGCCATCCGGGAGGAGCTGGTCACTTCTAAGTGCTTAGGGGCCCAAGGGGCGCCGCATAAAGAATCGGAGACAGCCGTCCGACAATTACGGATCGACCATCCCATTAGATTTCCACAAAATGGCCCGGTTGCGTGGCTTGGATTTGCCGAGGCTGCGCGCGCATACGCTTGTGATCCGATGTGAACCTGGTGGGGGCGAGGCGTTGGAACGGGTATTGGACGTGCCGGCGCATCGAGCGCCAGTTCCGCTGGGCGTACCCGACGACGACTCGCTCACGCAGCTGAACGTCGGCGGAATTTACAAGTGGCGTCAAACTGGCGAGCGTCACCTCCTGCAGCCGTTGGTCATCGCGCGTCTTCAACAGGCAGTCCGCAACGGGATGAGGCGGCATTTCAGGAATACTGCGAGTTGGTCAACTCCGATGCCAGCCGGTGCGTGACCTTGCGGAGCTCTCTGACGTTTCGAGAAGACCTGTCGAGGGCGGTTCCGTTGTGAACGAAGTGGAGCCGTGGACGTCCATCGTCCGACGGTTCAAATACGGCGCTATGTCGCTTGAATCGTTGGAGCCAGGAGGCGCACTGAACGTTGGCGATCGCCATGAACCTGATCGGGGGACGAAGCAACTCCGGTGAGGGGGGGGGGAAGATCCCGACCGGTATCGTCCGTTGCCCGATGGCACCTTCCGCCGCAGTGCGATCTAGCAGGTCGCGTCGGGTAGGTTCGGCGTGACGATTGAGTACCTGGTGAACGCACGCGAGCTCCCAATCAAAATTGCTTAGGCGGCGAAGCCAGGCGAGGGCGGTCAGTTACCGGCGGAGAAGGTGTACCCGTGGATCGCCAAGGTGCGACATTCAACGCCGTGGGTGCAGATGATTTCTCCACCGCCGCACCACGAAATTTGCTCGATCGAGGACCTGGCACAGTTGATCCACGATTTGCGTAACGCCATACCCGATGCTCGGATCAGCGTGAAATTGGTGGCGGCGGTTGGGTGGGAACTGTCGCGGTCGGTGTGGTCAAAGGGCATGCGGACATGGTGCTGATCAGTGGGTACGATGGACCGGCGCGTCGCCGGAGTCGCCCCTCAAGCACGCAGGAATTCCCTGGGAGCTTGGACTATCCGAGACTCCCCACGCGTTGGTGGCCAACGAGCTGAGGGATCGGATTTCGGTCGAATGCGATGGCAAGCTTCTTACGGGCCGCGATATTGGATCGCATGTCTTCTCCGCGCAAAAGAATTTGGATTCGCGACGGCCCCGTTGATTACCCTGGGGTGCGTCATGATGCGCGCCTGCTACTGGAATACGTGTCCGGTAGGCGTGGCAATAGCGAACCCAGATCTGCGGCGCAAGTTCGTCGGTCGCCCCGAGCACGTGGCGAACTTTTTCCGGTTCATCGCGGAGGATTTTCGCCGGTGGATGGCCCGATTGGGGTATCGGACGGTGGACGAAATGGTGGGCCAGAGTCACCGCCTGGAGTACCAGCCACCGGAATCTCATTGGAAGGGGCGACAATTGGACTGGAAACTGATCATCGAGTTTCCGCCGGCCCCTTCGGAGGGGAACGGCGATGTGTGTGGCAGGTTCCGTACGCACCCAACGCCCGCGTGGATGAAGAGCTCATGCGCATAGCCGCGGCTGCGCTCCAGTTTGGGAAACGGTCGCCGGTTGAGCTGTCGGTGGCCATGCGCAACTCCGACTGGGCGGTGGGGACGCCATTAAGCGGCGAAATCGCGCGGCGATGGGGTGGAAAGGGATTGCCCGAAGACACCATCGCGGTGCATGCCCATGGCGTGGGAGGTCAGTCGTTCGCCGCGTTTCGAGCTCCCGGATTGACGTTTCATCGCGAAGGTGTGGCCAATGAATACTTTGGCAAAGGTCTATCTGGGGCGAAGCTAACCGTTCGGCCACCCCGCGGGATCCGGTACCGAGCCGAGGACAACATCGTGGTCGGTAACGTGGCGTTCTATGGCGCGGCGGCGGGCGAATGTTACGTTCGCGGGGGAGCCGGCGAATGGTTTGCGGTGCGGAATTCGGAGGCGCGGGCCGTGGTGGATGGCGTGGACGATCATGGTTGCGAGTGCATGACGGGCGGGATCGTTGTGGTGCTCGGCTCGACGGGGCGAAACTTCGCGGCCGGGATATCGGGCGGGTTCGCGTTTGTGTACGACGCCGACGGAAAATTCCCCATGCGGTGCAACATGGACATGGTGACGCTCGAGCCGATCGAAGACAAAGAAGACATTCGCAACGTTTTGTACCTATTGCGTCAGCACCTTCTGTACACGCAGAGTGAGATCGCCGCCCACACCCTAGCCCGTTGGGATGCGTTGCGTCCGCGATGGGTAAAGGTATTTCCGAACGATTACCGTCGTGCGTTGGAACTGATGCGCGCCGTGGCGATGAGCCCCGAAGGGGCGCCGGTCTTGGTGGAATTGGCATGAGGGAAACCGGCCAAGGGAAAACCGATTGGATTTTTGAGTACGCTCGCGAGTTGCCGCCGAAGCGGCCGGTCTCGGAATGTATCCAAGACTTTCGAGACATTCCGCTCCCTTTTTCCAAGGAGAAGGCAGGGCAGCAAGCAGCTCGGTGCATGGACTGCGGGCTCCCTTTTGTCACTCCGGATGTCCCCTTGGGAACTTGATTCCGGAATGGAGCGACTTGGTTTGGAGAGGCAAGTGAGAGGAAGCGGCGCGACGCCTGCATGCGACGAATAAGTTCCCCGAATTCACCGGACGGCTGCGCCCAGCTCCGTGTGAGGAGGCATGCGTGCTCGGAATCAACGAGCCTCCGGTGACGATCGAGCAGATCGAGTACGAGATTGCCGAACGGGCGTTCGGTGAAGGCTGGCTGCGGCCGATGCCTCCTCAGGGACGAACAGGGAAACGCATCGCCGTGATCGGTTCGGGGCCAGCTGGGCTCGCCTCCGCGCAGCAGTTCAACCGCGCAGGGCACGAAGTGGTCGTCTTTGAGCGGGCTGACCGGATCGGTGGTCTACTGCGGTATGGAATACCGGACTTCAAGCTCGAGAAATGGGTCGTGGACCGTCGCTTGGCGTAAATGGAAGACGAAGGTGTGCAGTTTCGAACGAGGGTGGATGTTGGACGCGATGTCACGGCGGACGATCTGCAAGCCATATTCGATGCGGTGGTGTTGGCGACGGGGGCCACGCGGCCGCGCGATTTGAATGTCCTGGGGCGGTCGCTGGCCGGAATCCACTTTGCCGTGGACTGTCTCACCCGGCAGAACCGGGTCGTAGCAGGCGACCTTCCGGAGCCACCAAGTACGGCTCAGGGCAAGCGGGTCATCGTGATCGGCGGCGGAGATACCGGGAGGGATTGCATCGGCACGGCGATCCGACAGGGGGCGGTGTCGGTGCTGACTTTCGAGTTGTTACGCGGTCTTCCTCGCACCGATCCCGCACCAACCGTGGCCGTTCTATCCTATGCGGCTGCGAACGAGTACGTCTCCCGAGGAAGGGGGCGAACGGTTGTTTGCTGTGACCACGAACGAGTTCATCGGCTCAGCCGGGCGAGTCGAAGCGGTTCGCACCATGGACGTACGGGCGAAGCTACCGAAACCCGGGGAGCGGTTTCCCTCGTTGGAAGAGGTGCCCGGGTCCGAGCGGCTGTGGCCAGCCGAATCTTGTGATCGTGGCGTTGGGGTACTTGGGCCCGGAGGCCGACGGCATCGTAGCCCAACTGGGTGTCGAACTGGACCCTCAGGGTAACCTCCGGACTTCGAACGGGTTTGCGACCAACGTCCCCCGTGTATTTGCGGCAGGCGATACGAGACGAGGGCAGTCACTCATCATTTGGGCGATAGAGGAGGGGCGGGATTGCGCGCGAGCGATGGATGCACATCTTCGAGGCGGTGATTCCATCTTGCCCTCCCGTGGCCACGGTGGTCTGCCCCGGGCGTGACTGCGGCCGCGGTGGTTTAAGAATTTAAGGAGCCACCGCGCTCGGATACGCGACAGACCTGAAGCGAGTTCGTCTCGGGGTTCCACTCCACGATAACTCGACCTCGGGGGGACATTCCCATGGCCTGGGCTGGATGATCCGACGCCATCGCCCAGACCGTTTCTAGCGGGAGTCCAGTGAACCGACACGTGTTGGCGATCGCTTGTTCCATCGTCAAGGAGGATCCTGCCAAGGTGGTACGATCGGGCAAGGTGACGCGTCCGTCAGTCATTCGCCAGATGGTCAAGTCCCCCACAGTGTACGACCCCGGTGGTGCGTTGGCGGCCGCGACCGCGTCGGTCACGAGGATGCAGCGCGATGGTGTTTTCGCGCGGACCATGACTTTGACCGTTTCGGGGGGCAGGTGAATGCCGTCCACGATCAGGCCGGCCCAGAGGCGGTCCTCGGCGAGTTGGGCCCAGAGCAAGTTGGGATGGCGGGGTAGGAGACGAGCGCATCCATTGCCGAGGTGGGTCGATATGGTTGCGCCTGCGCCGACTGCATCCGCGATCTGTGCCGGCGTGGCATCCGAATGGCCAATGGCCACTCGAACGCCCGAAGCCACTGCGCGTTCGATGAACTTGAGTGAATTGGGAAGCTCCGGGGCGATCGTGACTAAACGGATGTGGCCTCCGGCGCATTCTTGCCGTCGTTGAAAATCCTCCCATGATGGCGGCTGGACGCAATCACGGCGGTGAGCACCGCGCGGTCCATCCGCAGGGTTGATGTAGGGGCCTTCCATATGGATTCCAACCACCGCGGGATTTTGTGCGGCGACGATGGTACGCGCGCACCGAGCAAAATCATCGAGCGGGCTGGTGATCAAGGTGGCCAACCACGCAGTGACGCCGGCTTCGTGCATCTTCTCGGCCGCTCGGTGCACGTCTTCTGTGGTTAGCCTCGGGCAGTTGAAGTCCACCCCAGCGTAGCCGTTGACTTGAAGATCGAACAACCCTGGGCCTTCGTATCGCACGGAGTGCTTCTAGGGGACGTCGATCATGGGGGTGGACTGGAGGAGCGATGAACTCTCCGTGTCCAAGTAAATTTCCACCTCGGGGTGCATGCGCAACGCGGACGCGGGCGCCATGGGCGAAATGGGTCCTTCCAAGCAGGCGCGGACGGCCTCCGCTTTTCGCGCCTCGGGGACGATGCAAAGAATTCGCTTTGCTTTCAGGATTTGCCGGATGGTCATTGAGATGGCTCGTCGGGGCACGGCGTCTAGGTTCGGGAACCAGCCCTCGTTGACTTGTTGCTGGCGGCACCGCTCATCGAGATCTACGATCTTGTACGGTTCCTCAGTATCGAAGTCGGCGGGAGGGTCGTTGAAAGCCAGATGGCCGTTTTCGCCGATTCCTACGAATGCTACGTCGACGGGCTCCTCCTGGAGACGTTGCCCAATCCGCCGACATACCGTTACCGGATCGGCCACATCCCCATCCAGTAGATGGCTCCGCACGATTCCCGCCGGCCGGATCAGGCGCTCCAGAAGGTAGCGCCGGAAACTGGCAGGATGGTGCATGGGAAGACCCAAATATTCGTCGAGATGGAACATCTCCACTCGGGCCCAATCGATGCCGGGTTGGCGCACGAGGGCGGCCAAAAAATCGAACTGCGATGCGCCAGTGGCCGCAATGAAACGCGGAATACGGCGTTCTGTTTGGGCTGCTCTCAAGATTTCAGCGGCGCGTTCCGCAGCGGCCGGACCCATCCGGGTACGGTCACGGAACCTCCAGACTTTCATGGGCATGGCTCTCCTGCGGCGACACTTATAGCATGTCGAAGGTTCGGAACAAACACCATCGAAGAAGCGGCCGGCAAACTGCCTGAGGTTGCGCCCCTACAGGGCTAGGGCGACAATACCAACGCAGCGACGCTGAGCGTACCGAATGATTCTGGCACTTGGGCTGCCCCATAGGCCTTGGCCGCGCGTCATGGCCGGGAGTCAACGGAACCGCGGCGGAATAGCTGGCGAAGAATCGCGTTGCGAACGCCTGGAATGGATCTAGCCAGGAGGTATGGCGGATGATAGAGCCGTGGTTGTGCAGCGTCGGGCTCATGCTCTGCGCGCGAGGAGAACGCGCGGCCCTGAGGTTCCAGACCTTGTGGAAGGAAGGTCCAACTGGGTACCCTTTGATCGTCGCTCACCGTGGCGCGTCGTACGTGGCGCCTAAGAATACTTTGTTGGCCTTCACGAAGGCGCTGGACATGGG
>CAACVY010000006.1 GCA_900661335.1 uncultured bacterium
TGAGCCACGCACATAGGACCTTTGGTTCGCGGCCGCCCAATACGAGGGAACGTTGGGTTGACTCGACGCGTAGTACCGTGGCGTGGCGAGACCGCTTGGGCCCCCACGGTGCCCGAAACCCGTGCACGTTTGCAATTCCAAACACGCAAAGTTTTTCATGCCCGATAATCGACGCCCGATCCAACCCGCTCAAACCCTTCGCAGTTAGGCCCCGAATGCTGCCGGGCGTAGATCGCGGGCAGTCTGGCATACCATCTGCTGTAACCCCAGATGGGCCAGGAGATCAAAATGAATTGGATTCTAGGCGCACTTTGTCATACGATGGGGCGCGCAGCGAACGTGGCGATGAACGGACGAGGTAATTCCGAACAGCACTATCCTCGCTCGGCGCCCGACCGAGCGCCGTTGAATTTGGACAACGAAGCGGATCAGTCGTTGGACTCGCTGCTGGAAGTGTTTTGGACGATCGAGGACGCGTTGGGCAGCTACCGGAACGTTGTACGGCTGCCCGCGGCGTTATTCCTCGAAGCTCTGCCGCCTCGTTTGCGAGGGCCGAAGTGGGGAACTGAGCCTCTTCCGGAAATCGTGGTTGAGGTGGATCCATGGGATTTGATGTGCAAGATCAAGTTGGGGCGCGTGACCTACCCGGTGGCTCGGATCATCCACGATTTGCCGCCGGGCTGGATGCTGGACGAGCCGGGCGCATGCATCGAGCTGGATCAAGCCAAAGTGATCGCGGCACTGCCGGAGCACTTGCGCGCCATTCTACCCCCGTGAACCGGCCTGCGATGCGTCTTACTTTGGTTCTTTGCTGGGCCGGGTCCCTGATGGCCGGCCTCGCCGGTTCGAGCGCATCCCGCACAAATGCCCTCCACCGCTACTCGGCAGAGTTCGAGCGGTTCGCATTGGAAGACAAGCAGCGACCTCTCCAGCCGGACCCCGTGGTGTTCGTGGGAAGTTCCAGCATCCGGCTGTGGACGAACCTAGCGGAGTGTTTCCCCAAGTGGCGTCCGTTGAACCGAGGGTTTGGCGGCTCGACAATGACGGACTTGTTAGGCGCGTTTGACTGTGTGATCGCGCCCTACCGGCCACGGGCACTAGTGGTTTATTGTGGCGAAAACGACATTGCGCAGGGTCGAGATCCGATCGAAACCGCCAACGACTACGAGGAACTTTTGCGCCGCTGCCGGCAGCTGCGGCCGGACATGCTCGTGGCGGTGCTGTCCATGAAGCCCTCTCCACGACGATGGACCCTGTGGCCCGCCATGCAAAAGGCCAATGAGCGCATCCGCGAGATTTGCGGCGCCCACGGGGCGGACTACTTGGACGTGGCCACCTGCCTGTTGGTGCCGTCGGGGGCCGAGCCAGATCCGCAGTTGTTTCGGCCGGACCAGCTCCACCTGAACGAGCGAGGATACGCGCGTTGGCAAACGACGATCGAGCAATGGCTCCAACGGCGCGTGGGCCAACCTTCGGGAGCGCCGGCGACAACGGCCACGGAAGCTAACGGTTCCAGCAGCTCCCGATGAGCGTCGCCGCCATTCTCGCCGCCGCCGTGGCGGCCCTGTTGACCGGCATGGCCAAATGCGGCATTCCCGGGCTCGGTTTTTTATCCGTGCCGATCATGGCCATGGCCATGCCCGCCCGCGAGTCCGTCGGAGCCTTGCTACCGATTCTGTTGGTTGGCGACTGCGTGGCTGTGACCATGTACCGCCAAACTGCCCGCTGGGATTGGATCGCACGGTTGGCCCCATGGGTGGCGGTGGGAATGGCCGTCGGCGCATGGTGGCTAGCACGGTTGGACAACACTGCGCTGCGACGAGTGCTTGGAACATTGGTCCTGACGATGGTGGCGTTGGACGCTCTACGACACCGACTCGACCTGAATCGCCTGGTGCATCATCCGATCACCACGGCCAGCGCGGGTGTGTTCGCGGGGGCGGCCACGGTGTTGGGCAATGCTGCGGGGCCCGTTATGAACATTTACTTGCTCGCCCGAAACTTGCCTCGGCAGTGGTTCGTGGGAACCGCGGCGTGGTTTTTCTTGTTGGTCAACCTCGCCAAAGTGGCGATCTTCAGCTATCAGGACATCCTCTCCATCCGAAACCTTCTGCTGGCGGCCGCCATGGTCCCTGCAGTTCTGGGCGGCGCGTTTCTGGGGCGAGCGCTACTTCATCGTCTCTCCGAGGGCACGTTCCAAACCGTTGTGCGGTTTCTGTGCGTGTTATCTGGCCTGAGGCTACTTTTCTAGCGGGAGCAGGCGCGATCCATGAGGCTGTGGAATGCCGGTCTGCCGTGGTCGCTGCAACCTTCCGTGCCCGAGCGCGCGTAGAGATTCTTGGCTGAGTCGGGCAGGAAGGTTTCAGAGTTTCCAACTCGCCGAGCCTCTCAGATCGCCCCGCACTGCTTCAATTGCGGCCACTTCGCAGTCCGCCGCACACGGCGAACGGGAACTGTATGGAAGTCCAAGGACGGCAGCGCCGATCTCGCTGAACGCGAGGCAGCAAGGCGTTTTGGGGCGCGACCCATCGAGAAGCAGCGGCCTACCGAGCAGGCAACTCTAAAAGTCCCTCCAGCCACTGTGAGGGCCATCGCCGCGACCAGACCTCGACGCCCCCTTCGGGCGTCCACCGCATCCAACGAATCGGTTCCTCGGGCAACTTCGTGGCCACAGCGAAAAACAACTCGTCGTCCGTCCGCCACGCGGGAAGCGTCCGCTGTTGAGCGCCTGTCTTGGGCCAAACGAGGTCCACTCGCTGGGATTGGAGGTCGTACACCGCCACTGCGTCGGAGCCCGCTTCGCACACCGCCACCCTGCGTCCTCCAGGGCTGACGCTGAACTCCCGCAAGTCCATGGGCAACCCCGCCGCTGCAAGTGCGCGCAGGGCCGCGTTGGAGCCGGGGGACATGCCGACCAAGTACCATTGGGGCTGTGGGCGCTCCGAGCCTGCCATCGGCGAAGGCAATGTGGCGGTCAGTGTGGGGACCAGCACTTCACCGCTGGGCAAGACCCGGATCCGAGGCGGGAACGCAAACAACCCGAGCAGCCACGCAGTAGTTTCACCACACACTACATCGCTTCCCTCCCAATGGACCTCCGTAGCTTGAAGGTGGCCTGCCTGAATGGTGTTCTCCGCCGCACCCCGAGTGGCCGCCGCCACATAGACCAAGTGGCGCCCGTCCGGGCTCCAGTCCGGAGTCCCGAAGAGTCGGTCGCACACGAGGGTAGCATCTGGGCCTCGCTCGCGTTCCGCTGTGACCGCCCACAACCACCGCCCCTGCGCGACAGCCACCACAGGCCTTCGAGGGTTGGCCCGTACGTCGGTGATGGGCCGGACGGATCGGAACCACGGCTGCCACCCCCCAACCGGATCCAGGGCGGCCTGGCCCACCTCGAACACCGTCACATTCAAACTCGAACCCAACTCGATTGGGTTCGGGTTGTGCAGCTTCGCCGTGATCTGGGCCCACCCGTTCGTGTTCTGATCGCGTACGAACAGCATGGCGGCCGCCAGTAGATGGGCATCCAATTCCACTCCAAGGGGCCGGCCGAAGCTTTCTCCCAACCGGCTGGCGTCGCCGTCCACCGTTTCTAGCACCGAGTTCAGCAGCTGGGGCAGACCGTTCCCAAGCGATTCGATGAGCCGCCGCTCGTCTGTCGACAGCCGCACCACCAGATCGGTCCACGTGGCCACGGGCCATGCGCGCACCACCACCAACGCGCGACCGTCTCCACTCCACGCAGCGCGCACGACGTTCGTCCAAGGCCATTCCCTCAGGAACGATGCATCGGGCCGTACGAGCGCCAGGCGCCCCCGATTGCACAACGCGCCTGTGGAACCATCGGGAGACCATACGAGCCGTTCCTCCACACAGCCCCCACACAGTGCAGCCATCGCCAAAACCCATCCGAGGTTTCGTCCCTTCATCGCAACGTGCTCCTTGGTTCGATCGGAACTACTCGGTATTCGCCTCGCAACGCGTCGAACTGAACGTCGTAAGCACACCACGCCGTGGCAAGGGGTGCGGCGGGGTGCTCACGCTGCACAGGACGGACTGGACGCGCTGGTCGCGTCACGACGAACCAACCAGTACCGACCGCCAGGACGATCAGGGCGGCCACGTGCACAAGCGCGCGCCAATTCCAACGCCGCGCTCGCCCGACAGGCACCACGGGGGGCGTGTGCCGTATAACAGACCGCGCAACGGCTACCACGTCCGCCCACCGGCGAGCCTCCATGGCCGCCTCCGGATGGGTTCGAAGATATTCCGTCAATAACGCTTCGACAGGCGGATCCAGTTCGCCCAATTCCCGATCGATCAACAATTGCTCCAACCACTCCGGTTTCATCGAGCCATCCTTGAGGAGTTATCCGGATCGGCGTCCATCGCCGCTCGCAAGCGGCGAAGCGCATGGTGCAAGCGCGATCGCACTGTGCCGATCGGGATGCCGAGGGCAGCGGCAATCTCCGCGTAACTCATGTCATGTTCAAAACGAAGTTCCAGAATTTCTCGGTGCAACGGCGGCAAAGAAAGCAACGCATCGCGGACCCCTTCGGTCATTGCCGCGGCCGCCAAGTGGGAGTCCGCGCGGAGCTCGCCCAGCTCTTGAGCCGCCGCCCACGCCGCGTGTTCCTTGTACCGACCGCGCCAGTAGTCGGCGACGACTCTCCGGGCCACGCCGAACACGTACGACCTCCAAGACGGCGTGGGCAACGCGCGAGAACCGCGCGCCGCCAAACGCTGAAACACCTCTTGAAGGAGGTCCTCGACTGGCCCATTCAGATTTACACGCCGCTGGAAGTATCGACGAAGATCTTCGCGACACGTGGCGTACACGCGGACCAAGTCTAAGGTTCCATCCATTTCCGCCCCTGTCACGGCTCTTGAGGTACCCGGTGAAACACCCGCTCGTCAATAAGGACTTCCGGCTGATTCAGCGTCTTTTCGATCGCTTCTCGGAGCCGTTGAGACTCGCGCCAATCGCGCCCAACTACTTCAGGATTAATACGGCGGACGATCAGCCGGTCCCCGTCTCGGGACCACGTCGCCAGTTGATAGCGCCGCGCCTCTTGAACCAGCGCACCTTTGCCACTTCCGATCCACTCCAGCTGAACCAGGGTGCGGCCGGCTACCCGTACGGGCCACGCGCGCGCATACAAGGCGTCCTCTCGTCCCGCGGGCAAACTGAACAGCCAGTGGCCGTCATCCCACTTGAGAACGAGCAAGTCTTCGGCGTGCCCGCTCGTATCCATCCGCCGCCACAGACCCACGAGGGTCTCATCCACTCGACCCGCCGGCTCGTGGGAGATGGGCACGAGAAAATCGCAGCCGGTGAGTGCGATCACGACCCCGATCGCCCCAGCGCTCTTCATCCACGTCGTGTTCACAGATGATTCCTTTCTGGTTGTCGGGACCCCGTCCATGGGCATCCCTCATGCTATACGTCGGCGGGGCAGTTCAAAAAGTTCACTTGGCCGTTTCATTTACCCGAAAACACGGCGGCGATCCGTCCGGACACCTCGGGCACCGACGCTTCGCGTCGAGCTAAGGCTGTCTTCCTTGGGTGACAAGTTTGAATCTAACCGCCGACTCGCCTGACAGGGCTGCCCCGTGGCAGATGGTCGACCTCCCGGGCCCACAACGATCCGCGGGCACGTACACGCGGCGTCAAAGCCATTTGCTGAGCGCGTATCGATGGGACGCCACCCATCGGTACAACGCGCGGGCCAGCCAGCGGAATCCGGGCCAACCAGTCCAACCGACCCAACGGCCCCACCCGGTCCGACGAGCGAGCTCGCGCACCGCATCCGCGCCTTCGTACCACGTTCCATCTGGGTTTAGAACCCGCAGCGCATCTGGAGCGCAGTCGGCACAACCGATGGCCGCGAAACCCTCGGCCCCTTGCGTGCTTCCGGCCACATCCACGAACTCCAGTTCGCCCTCGCGTACCCGCCGGCGCACCCACTCGACGCAGGCGCAGCACAGCGGGCACTGTCGGTCGTAGAACACCCTGGTTGGAGGCTCGAGGTTCACATCACAATATCCCTCGCCCTCGTCATCTTGTCCAAGAGCCCGCGGTCAGTTCACCGAGCCCACGATCGCTTTTCGGCCAGCGGGGGTTTCGGCGCACGTCGCGCTCTACCGTGTTTGCTGGAGAATCGATCCGTCCCAGCCGGGCACCGAGTCGGGCTGGGAGCCTGCGGACACATCGGTCTTTGGGCGAAGATACACGATCAGCATGGTCTGGAACGGTGGTGTTCGCACGCGCAGGATCCCTCCTTCGCAGTCCACGGGCAACGGGCGTTCGGGCTCTTCCGGACATGCATAGGTCGCTTCCGCCGCCTTCCACGGTTGGGGCAAGCGGATGGTCGTGGTGATCGCGGGCGCGGGGCGGAGCGTGTCGGTCTCTACATCGAGGTCGTAGTTATTCAAGTCCAACGTGAGCGACGAATCCTCGCAGAGGTTTAGGTTGACGCCCACGGTGGAGGGTGCATCGGTCGTGAGTCGGGGTTCGAAGCCTGGCCATTTGAGCAGATCAGCCATGTGCTGCGCCGCAGCCGGGTCGCGCTCGTTGCGCCAGTACGCCACCCCCGGTTTATTTGTTACCACGCGTGCTCCTTCGATCACCACCGGCCGTTCACGCGCAAAGAGATGCCGCTCGGGGCCATATCGTGTGCCGGTCTGGCCGGTGACCACCAGCCGTCCGCCACCGGCGAGGTATCGGCGCAACTCCCCCACGTCCGCGTCGCTCAGAACGAGCACCGAGGGAAGCACCAGCACCGGGAAACGCGCCAGGTTCGTGGCGACCAAATCTTCCTGCAAAACGACGTCCCACTGTCGGTGCGTATCACCTAAAAATTGACACCAGCCACAGTACTCATCCACGAACTGATCCATGACCGGGTTGAATACGGTCATCGAGGCCACTTCCGACCAAGCCGAGTGAACGACCGCCACGTCGGCCAGATAACGACGGCGGCTAAGCCGTTTGGCGTGGGCACGAATGAACTGGTTTACAAAGCCCGCGCTGGCCGGGGTGCCTGGAGAGTAGCCATCAAGGTACTGGTGACCAAAGTCCAGCAAACCCCGGTTGGCCAAGCAGTCGAATGCCAGCACTTTGTGAAGGTTCTCATGGCCCGGACCGGCCTGGTCGTGTTTTACGTATATACTCGGCCAGCAAAACGGCGCGTCCGACATCGCAGCACCGAGTCGCGTGACATATCCCACGCGCCCACGGGGTGGCAGTCCCATGGGACGCATCCCCCACCATCCATGCACACTGCTCCACTCGAAGTGCGCGATGTCGCACGCCCCTTTCATGAGACTGCCACCTAAGGGCATCGGGATCGAATTACCGAACACCGCGCATTCGATACCCTCGCGCTGAGCAACCTGCTTCGCCGCAGCGTAGAACGCGCGGTGGTAGGCTTGAGCCGCATGTACAAGGTGTACTCGGTAAGTACACCACACCGGATCCGTCGCCCACTTGGGGTTGTGCGTGTGCCAAAGTCGACCGCGTGATTCAAGCGGTTTGTCACGTATGTAGGCACAAATATCGAATGTCGAAGGGTCGCCCACACCCATTTGTTCTAGCTCGGCGCGACTGAAGCGCTGACGGAGATAATCTCGAAACGTGTGAACTGACCATACGCCAAAAGCCGATTGATCCGCATATCCGAGATTGTTGTCGCCAAAATTGTCGGCGTGGATGCCATCCGGCCGCAGCACGCGAATAATCCGCTCGATCTCCCGAACAACGTAATTGCGCAATTGAGGGTTCGCGAAATCCACGTGAATCAGCCGGCCGACGATCCAGCCGGTCTTCCCTTGAACATCCGCCCGATTGGTTTGCGTGGTCGAAATGGCCACCAAGCCGCTTCGTTGGGCCCATTCGTCCGTGATGTCGGGGTTGCTGAAGAAATCGAACTCCCACGTTCCATTTAGTCCGCGCCGCGCCAACACATCATACAATGGATTGGCGGGCTGACCATCCGGTGCTGTGAAGGCGCTCAAGCCGTACGCCCGAGCTGTGGGGAAGGGCGCCCAAGACACGTCGTTCATGAATGCTTCCAGCCCGAACCAGCGTGCGTGCAGAACGCCTTGGCCTTTCCACCACGGCAAGGACCAACCCGTGAACGCCGGACGACCGTCGTCGGTGAAAAAGGCAGCAAAGTCGCCCACTTCGCCCAGATCGTAATAAACGATGTGACGGACACCTCTCTCGGCAAGGCGTTGACGGGCCGCGTGAAACCCTTGGGCTCGATCGTAGGCGACATCCCAAAACCAGAAACCATACCAACCTAGCGCACACAGTCCCCGCGCCGCGCCAGGCTGGATGAGCTCAATGTCCTCCTGTCGGTTGCGAAGGGTCACCACTGGCGTGTACGTATGCCACCAGGGATTGCCACCCACTGCATCTGAACCCGAGAGACTACCGGCGAGGATCAACATCCACGCAGCGGCCGCCTCTAACGCGCTTGACCCCGCTCTGTTCATTCCGCGCCCTGGGCCTCGAACGAGCCCTCTACGATTCGCACCGGTCCCAGCAAACCGGAAGGGACCAGGGGGTCTTGGGCCCTCCACCTGTACCACGTGACGAATGTACGACGTCCCGTCGGACTGGGCTTCCCTTCCAGCAGCCACGAAGGCCACGACTGGATCAAGCCACCTGCTTTCAGCTCCACGTCCCGCGGCAAATGTTCGTCGCCGATCAACCGATTGATCCACAAGTTGGCCACCTCGATTTCCAATTCGTTCGCCCCCGCACGTACCGCTCGCGTGACGTCCACACGGTACGGATGCGTCCAAACGATGCCGCAGTCATGGCCGTTAACCCTAACCCGTGCCATCACTTCCACACGTCCCAGATCGAGCCAGACGCGCGCGCGAGGGTTCTCGACCTGGTACTCGAAGCTGGCCCGATATTTGGCCACACCCGAGTAGTGGCGAATCCCCTCCTCCGGCCGTTGGCTCCAATCGTCGAGCCTGGAAAAAACCACCACCCCGGTCGGCCCGCCCCACTTCGGATCGAACTCCACCGTCCAGGGACCATCCAAAGTGCTTCGGACGGCCAGAGTCGGGAAATTCCTGGATCGCAGGTCGGGTACGGTGGCTCCAAGGGGTTTACGGAAGACCACAAAGTAGGCTTGGTCCGGCTCGAACCGCAGCGGCACAAGGGTTCGCCCTTCGAGCTCCTGAAACTCCGGGAGCGGTCGCATTTCGCCGGTGAGCGGATCCCACAGTTCCGGCAAGCGCCCGGAGACACGAAACCAACACTTCGCCGACACAGCGTCTCTTTTACGATTCCCGACGAAGTAAACATCCACTCCATCGCCGCTTCGGTGGCTGTACCGCAAGTCCCCGTCGGTCTCGAAATCTGGCGGCACCCCCAACCGAGCCAAAATGGCCGCGGTGGTCTCGTAACTGGGGTAGATGTCCGGAAACGTTTGGGGGCGAGGATTCAAATTCCATGGTGGCATGTCCCATCGGCCCAACTCGCGCACCGGGCGGAAATCTCCAGTAGGTTTCACAGCGCTGAGCCACTGCCCGTCGCTGACAACCCGCTCCACAGTACGGTCGCTGTACTCGATCTCTAGCGCAACGATCAAGCCGGCCGGATTGGCCTGATCGCCTTCGTTAACGACCCTCACCGAGAGAGTGTTGGAACCGACCTGGAGGACGTCCGTCAGGTCCACCACGTTGACGCGGCGAAAATCGGACCCATCTCCGGCCAGACGGTCATCAAGGTACAGCTGAAATGCGTTATCTGCGGCAATGAACGCCGTCGCGTGGACCACTGCGCGGGTAATTTCGATTCCACGGCGGAAGTAACGAACCCCAGGAGGCGCGTCGAGCGAGGAGGTTCCTTCGTCATGCCAGATCCACTTCGCCGACTCGATGGAGCGAGCCGTCTCATCGGCACACGCCCCGACCGAGGTCTCCAAAATCACGTTGGTGTAACTCCACGTTTGGGATGCCAAACGACGCACCTCCGCGTCGCAATCCGGATATCCTTCCAAACTCGGCGAACGCCGCGGCGGCGCACCGACAATGGTCGCGCCCTTTCGGGCGAGCTCGTGAATCTTTTTCATCAACGAGGGCGTCATGGTCTCCAACTGCGGAAGCACCAAGAGCCAGTAACTCATGCCGTCAGGGAACACGATCCTGCCATCTTTCACAATCGCGCGCTGGATCAACACAGAAGGTTCACATCCGTCGAAGTTGTAACCGCGGCGGTCCGGCAAACCCCGCAGCGTCGCCGACCTAGGTGGGCGGAAAACGTTCGGCGCGCCTTCGGCATCCAGGTAGAGGATGTCCGCCACGGGCAACCCGAAGCGAAGCATGGCCTGGCATCGAGCAAGGTATGTGTGGTACGCCGAAGCCATTCCCCACCACGTCTGGGTTCGCTCCCAGTGCACGCCAAATGGCCCAAACGTCATCCCAGGATAGCGGTCCAGCCACGGCTGGTGTTGATAGCGGTGGATGACCATTCTGTTGATCCCGGCGCAAAGTGCCCAGTCGGTCTGTTGCTTCATCGCGCCAGGGTGCTGGCGCCAAGCGTCGCCCCGCGAGGTGAACGCCTCGGCTCCCACGACCGGCCGGCCCATCGTGTGCGCGATCGAAACCGCTTCGAACACGCTGAATTCTGTCTGGTACCCGTAGCCTCTGGACCAGAATTCGCCCATCGGAACGTCGGCCGCAGCGCCCAGCGCAAGATCGCCCGCAGGGTTCAAGTCGTATGGTTCGATGGAGAGTCCGAATCCGTGGGCACTGGCCAACTCTTTCAGTCGCCGAATATGCTTCTCCACGATCAGCTCCTGCGCGGTCCGCCGCAAGTCCCACAGAAACCGCTCCGAAATCTCGACGCTCTCCACGACGTGTCCCGACATGACCGGCAGGAACGGCAGCAGGTCGTAGCCGCGCCGCCGCTGAAACTCATCGCGAAACCGCTCGGACCAGTTCTGAGCGCCCATCTCCCAGCTGTCGAAATGCACCATGGTCCAACCACGATCCGCATGTCGCCGCGGGCCCACGAGCTTCACCAATTGCCCGATGAACGCTTCGAAGTGCTCCTCGATCGCCTTGGAGTCGAACTTGTCCGTCTCGAAGCCCAGCCCCGGCGTCGGTGCGGAGCGCGTAGTCTGCCCTGTCAATGTGCGAGCCCAACGCTGGATCGTCCAGCGCCCTGGCGGGACGTCCCACACCAAACGATCCCCGTCCAGCTTCAACTCCACGACGCGGTGCCGGGGGATGCACTCCTCGGCGGGAAGAACCTTCGGATCGGGAAGGAGCAAGGGTTTGACGCCAGCAACTGATGAGTACGGCGGTCGGACGTACAGCGCTTTTTCGTGCACGTCCGAAATGCGGTAGTTCCCTCGGGGACTCGGGAATGCCAATACCGTCACGTCGCGACAGAATTCTTTCCACGCTTTGCGCAATTCCGGCGTCAGTGTTCGCTCGCCGAAGTACGGCGGCCTCGGCTGGGGCCGCGGCAAGTCGCCTTCGAATCGAGTCGGCCCTTCGACCTGGATTTCGCTGGCCACCAAGTGTTGCATGGACTGTTCTGGCCGAACCCAAGGACGCCCAGTGCCACACCAACCGGGCCCCGAGGGAAGGGCCAACTCCAATCCCAAGCGTTCCGCTTCGCGGATCGCATGGGCAATCAACCCGCACCAAGTCGGGCTCATGAATTCTACTGGTCCCCGGGGCACCCCAACATTGACTTCCATGAAGATCGCACCCCCGATACCGGCTCGGGCCATGGCTTCCAGATCCGCAGTGATCCCTTCCCGCGTGAGGTTGCCATCCATGATGAGCCAATAGACCCAAGGCCGTGCAGCCGGCGGAGGTGTCACAAAAGCACGGTCCAACTCCTCCGCATACCCTGCCATGGACACCTCCATGGCGATCAGGACCACCCATCGTAGCCAACTCATGGAAGGCCTCCTGCGATGCACCTTGCAGGTGCAAGCTCTCCAAGTTCAACTTGGGTTCCAGCGGAGCTCAGGCTCCGGGCTGCGTTGCGCGAATGATTCTTTGCTCTGCGAATATCCGTTTGAAAAGCCCGACCAACTACGAACACGCTACGGAGTGCTGGCAAACTCAATCTCCACTTGGTGATCGGTTCGCCGAACCGTTCCGCGTGCTCGAATTCAAGCGGTTGGATTGTGCCGGTGTGGGGATCCCAAGCCTCGAGACGAAGTCGGCCACGTAGCTCCACGTCAGCCTGTACCTGCAGGTCACTGGAGTTGGCGAAGAAGTAAATCTCGGCATCTTTCACGGCACGGTGCTGGTACGCGAACAGACGATTGCCTCCTTCGTAGGTCTCAGAAAAACAACGAATGCTTTCAGCGTTCGCCCACGCACGATTCACCCGCGGGATTTGTGTCGCGCAAAGGATTCGAACGTCCCACGCAATGTTCAACCGGTCGAGCGTTTCTCGAAGCGATGTCTCGTCAGGCGTGGGCACGAAGATGCCCTTCCCGCCCGGCCCGAACATTTCGCGAACCAAGTGCTGGACCTCCGCGTCACGTCCAAACTCCACGGATTGTTGCGGCAAGCAAGTGGTCGCAATTACGCAGCCGCCCGCGGCAAGAAAGTCGCGTGCTTTTCTGAGGTTGGTCACCCGCATCGTCCGACAGGCAGGCAGAACCAGGACCCGATAGCGCTCCCAATTATGCCTGTGGTCCAACACCAGTTCCCGTCCGTCGACCCGACACCGTGTATCCAACACTTCCGGGTGCAAGAAGGTAAAGTCATGACGCAGTTCGCCGGTCAGGATCCGCGATAGCTCGTAGTAATCGGTCCCCGGGATTGGATCCCGTCCATGCGTCTGAGGGAGCAAGCCCACATGATAACGCGCGGCCAAATCGTCGATCGGGTACAACACGGCGACGTCCGCCACATGACGGCCCGCCCGCAACAAGGTTTCGCAGCGGGCTGCCCACTGGTTAAAGCGCGGCAGTTCGGGGCCGATCGAGGGGTTACGCCATGAGATTTCTGGGACGATCCGCACCTCCACAGGGTCCCACCAAGTCCCATGCAAGATGAGGTAGTTGATGCCGCGCGCATACACCTCCATCGCGGCACGATACAGCATGTTCGAGTCGTTGGGCATGCGCTGGTGAAAGTTGCCGAAAATTTCGCACACCACCAAGGTTCGGTCGAAGTTGTAGGCGGCTGAAGCGGGAATCTTGAAGCCATCGATGCCATGATCGAAATAGTGGATATAATCCACCAACGGCGCGCCCTGGTATTTGTACCACAGGATGGCGTCGCCCGCAGTCTGCAAAGGGTTGGGACGATACGCCGCCGCCGGATGGCCCGAACACAGGATGGAGTAGCGCGCACACCATTCTTGAACCGCCCGCGGATATCCCGCGGCCAATAGCTCGTTGCGCAATCCCCATAGGTTGGCACGCGCGGCGGCGGTCTCTGGGCCGATGTCTTCCCAAAGCGCAGGGTACAGCGGCTCTGGCGAGCGACCGAACCGCTTGTGGAATTCCTCGTTAAACGTCGGCGTCCACACGAGGCAATCCGGTACGTGGTAGGTCGAAAGGTCGTCGTAAAACGTCATACGGACAGTGGAACCCCAATGGGCCGGAAACTTCTGCGCAAACCGATCGTAGGTGAGCTCCAGGAACTTTTTCATGGACTCTGGGTTCAAATAGTCCACAAACCGCTTCCGCGGCGCGGTCGCACACACGAACGCCTGAACCTCCCAACGACCGGCCGAAGCGGTCCAACGCACCGCGCTGGCCATGGCGGGTTGCAATGCGTGTTCCGCGATCCGTTGGCCGTCGATCCACGTCTCGACTGTCTCGCCATTGACGACCAATTTCACATCGTACACACGACCGGTCTCGAACGGATACGCGACGGTGTTCAGCGTTCGAACCGGACCTCCTTGCCGGAAATGCGGCCGAACCGCCCTGGCCCGCGCATTGAACTGCCAGAAATACAAGTGGTCGGCGTCTCGAACCCCGAACGCAAGTGCCGCCGCCGTCCGAATGATCGCCACCCGGCTCTCGATGGTAAAGCGCGCTGGCAGCGCGAGTTGCTTCACCACCATCGGGAGGCATCCCATCGCGTGGAGTCCATCCGGCTCGATACGCGATGCACCGGCGGAGTCCCAATCACGGCTCAACGAACCATCAAACCGGTCTTCAAACAGCACGCGCCCGTGTTCGTCGAGCACTCGAATGAACTCGAACCGTCCTTCTTCACCTTCGGCCTGCCAGATTCCCACGCTCCCACCCACGCAGGGGGACGTGGTGGACTCCAGTTTCGCTTCTGCGGTGACGACTCGCCGCTCGCCGGTGCCCAGGTGTTTTACGACGACGCTCATTAGCTTGCCCGTCGGCACTCGCAAGGCGACTTCCCGTGGTCCCTCGATCGTGTCCACCGCGCGCGCGAGATATTTCAACGTGTCATCGGGGTACCGTTCCCCCATCTGGTTGCCCGCCGTGCCAGAGGGGAAATCTGAGTCGTCGTAAAACACCACCGTCATTCCCAGCTCCTTGGCCGTGTCCAAGATGCACCCGTACATATCGAAGTACTCTTCCGAAAGGTACGCCGGCTCGGTCGGGGGTTTGAACCGAATGAGTGCGAGGGGCGCCACCCCGGCAAAGCCGTCTTGATACCGGAGTTTGAACATTTGCTCGCGAATTCGTTCCCTGCTCAGCCGGCCATTTAGCCACCACATCGTCACTGTACCCGCATTCGCGGGCAATGACACGAACCGCTGACGCAGCTCCTCGATGTTTTCTGCGTGCACCGCCACGGTCGCCGCGACGACGGCCAAGAGCATGATTCCCCAACGTCGCAAGTTCATTGAAACCTTCCGACCTCCCAACCGTACGGCGCCACTTTGCCACCTTCTACCATCGGAGTGCCTCGGGTTAGTCGACACCTTCGGCGATGGAAGGGTCGTGCACGTGCTGGCACGACGCCCATCCCTGCCCGGAGGCTCTCCGACGACACCCCGCTTCCCCGGCTCCCCAAGGCGCTCCCTTTGTAGTATGCGACGAGCCACTGTACCAGTCCCACGGTGCTCGCTCTAGCCGCCAGAACGTTGGGATCCAACCCCCGCCGTGGATCGGACACACCCCCTCGACGGTCCAGGCACAGCAGTCTACTCCGACCGCAAGGTGGAACCGCGTTCGACGGCCTGGGCGGCCTCAAGCCGCTCCGACGATTCACCAGAACCCTCCATTCCGACGCGCAGAATCCGGACTGGGCCCAACAAGCCCGAGGGGACAAGCAGGTCATCTTTCTTGAACGGACTCAGCGTCGCGAACGTCAGTCGGCCGCTCGGCCGGGCTGCCGCGTTGGTCAACCACGGTGGAAGCGTCCGAACCATCCCATCGGGAGAACGTTCGTAGTCCAAGGGGAGCTGCTCGTCCCCGATCATTCGGTTCTGCCACGTATTCACCACTGTAATCTCCAACTCGTTCGTACCGGAATGAACGACATGACTAATGCCCACTTGCCACGGGGCGCACCACACCACACCCAAGTCCTGACCGTTCAGCCGGACCGCTGCCACATGTCGTACCTCCCCCAGATCCAGGAGCCAGCCCCGCGCATCCCGAACTTCGGGCATCACGAACTTGACCCGGTACACTGCGGGACCAGAGTAAAACCGCACCCGGGGGTCCGAATGGCGACTCCAATCGCTCAAGCGCTCAAATTGAACGGCCTCCTGCGGACCGCCAAGACGGGCATCGAACCTGACCTCCCAGGGCCCAGAAAGATCCAACGCCGGGCGGTACTGAGGAAAATTCCGACCTAAGTGCGGTACTTCTGGACGCTCGGTACTAAATACAACGAACCAACTCTGTCGCGGTGCGAACTGCAGAGGAATCACCGTTCGCTCATCTTGAACCTCGAACTCGGACAGTCTGCGGATTTCCCCCGTCAGTGGATCCCACAGTTCCGGCTGTAGACCGACCACCCGAAAGCCACATTGCACCGAAACCGCCTCGTTGGACAAGTTCGCGACGAAATACACCTGACGTCCATCGTCCAACGCCCGGTGAATGAATCGAAACGGCGCACTCGGTTCTGCGGTGAAGTCGGGCGCCACCCCCAACTGGCGCAGTACCACCGCCAGCGGCTCCGCCCGAATGCGTTTCCCACCCAATGCGTTGCGCACGGCTTCGTCCGACATCTGCAGTCCAGGTGCACGCCCAGGAGTCGGCCCGACCACGACCGTCCCGCCCTCCACCAAGCTCCAGATCTTCTGCGCAATTGCCGGTGAGATCACGTCGTGGTCCGGCAACACCAATACCCGATACGTCCCTCCTCCCTCGACCTTTAGCCGTCCCCCCTCGACCTGAAGCCGCTGCAGTACATGACGATCGCAAACATCATAGTCGTACCCGAATGGTACGTCCCATGGCCGTTGCGGCCAAAGACTTTTCGCTGGAGGACTGTCGCCTGCAAAGTACAGCACGTCGGCCACGAACGTGCCTTGACGAAGAAGATGACTGCAGCGGCTCAAATATCGCGTCCACCCATGCGCCAGCGACCACCACGTATTGCCGCGGTGGAATTGCTGGCCGCAGTACTCCACCGTCATCCCAGGTACCACGCCCATCCAGGGTTGGTGCGCGGAGACGTGCAAGATGAACCAGTTGACCCCGCCACAAAGAATGGCATCCCCCAACGGTTTGAGATCCCATGGTACCAACGGCCAATCTCCATCGCCGGGAATCTTGTTGGACGTGAACGCTTCGCATCCCACGCGTCGTTTCCCGTACACGTGCGCAGGGCTCGCAGCTAGTTTCATCCAAAACGGATGTGGGATCACCGGCCCGACCCATGCTTCGCACACCGGCACGTCAGCGATTCCACCGACCACGTCCGTGTCAAATTGCTCCTCGTGGTAGGGCTCGCACGTAAACTCCCACCCAACACGGTGACATAGATCGCGCAACCGCCGAAAATAGCATTCCGCAATCAAATCGCAGATGACTCGCCTCAAGTCCCAGAGAAACCGTTCCGACGCCTCCAAACTGTCCACGACCCGCCCGGTCATGGTAGGCAGCCAGGGCCGAATGTCGTAGCCAGCCTTCGTCCGAAATTGCTCGGGAAATCTTTCGGACCAGTTCTGAGCGCCGAGTTCCCAACTGTCATGATGAACTCCTCGAATCAAAGTCCGAATGCTGGCGTCTTCATAGAACGGTGCGAACGCATGCCGCCAGTGAACCTCCAACGCCTCTGGATCGAATTTGTCACATTCCAGACCCGCACCTCCATGTGCCGGCGTGGTCCCCGTGCACCGCCCCGTCGGAGTGTAACCGAATCGAAGGATCGTCCACTCTCCCGGCGGCGCATCCCACTCCAATGAGCCATCCGGCTGCAAAAGCTGCGTCAAATCCACGATCGTGTCTTTCCGCACAACGCAGTCCTCTGCGACCTGTACCGACGCGGGCGGCAAGCGCGGCTCGTCCAAGCCAACTTCGTCAAACATGGCCTTGGCGCTCCATTGCTCGATGCGGTACCCTCGCAACAGCCTGGCTTCAATCACTCGGGCCGTCATAGGACCACCAGACTCGAACGTCGTTCTCCAAAACCTGGCAGGCGCAGCTTCAAACGGAAAGGCCAGCACAGCTCTTTTCGGAACTGCAAACACCCGCACCTTCTCCCAAGATGCCCCATCGTCGGACCTCCACAATGTTGCCCGCGGCGGAGCAAACTGACCCATGTGGAACTTCACATAAAGCGACCGTGCCGGATAAGGTGAGCCGCTTTCGAACTGAATCCATCCCGGCTGATCCGGTGCCACGCTCACCTGAGCGAACGTAAGATCATCGTCGTCGGTGACTGCCACCTCGCAGAAGCGACCGTCCCCGGACGTCACCCGGAGCGGTCCGTCCGGCCCCATCTCCACCGCGGGCGTGGGAAAGGCCAGAACCGCTACGTCTCGATACCAATCCAGCGGCTTCGGCGGCTCGAAAAATTCAGGACGGTAACTTTTAAGCACTGGCGGACGCGCCAGCGATAATCGGACCCGACAGCCACCCTGAACCCGTGTCTCGCTCCACGTCAGCTTCTTCATCGCCAGATCCGGCGTGATCCACGGCCCCCCGCAGCCTGACCATCCGCCTCCTGGCGAAGTGGCCAAATAGATCGCGATCTTGTTTCGTCCGCCTTCGCGGATGGCATGCTTCATCAATTCATACCACTCGGGTGTGTACATCCGCACAGGCCCCCGAGGAAAAGCACGCCCCACGTTCATGATGATGGCGCCCCCAAGACCCGCCTGCCGCATACCCTCCAAGTCCGCTGAGATCCCCGCCTTAGTGATGTGGCCATTCATCCAGTACCAGTAGCAGGCCGGCCTGGCGTCGGCGGGAGGACTCCGAAATTCCTCTTCCAGGCTCGCCGCGGACGCGGCCACCGACGCGACGCAAACAGCAACCATCAGTGTGGTGGCCAGATGAACCCTCGCGATCACTCTCATACGCCAATTCGCCCGAGCCTCTTTCTTACCTACTCCTAAACGCCCCCAGCGTCAACCGCTTCGGCACACCGGCGATGACCACGACAAACAAGACCGACGCAGGAAAGTCAAGGGACGGGCACGAGCCCGGCCGTAATTTCCCCTCGGACAAATCGGGAATCTCCGCGTTATCTTCACATCTCACTCGGCAAAGCCAAATTTTCCCCATGAGAATATCTCGCCCGGGAATATGTCGCGTCGGCGAATGTGCCCCAGCATAAAACTCGATCGGTTCCTGCCCTGGTTCGACTGGACCCAACTGGAAGATTCCCGCCGTTGGCCACTGTAAAAGAGATTTCGGAAGTTGCCCAATGAAAATCTGCGGATCGCCTTGGAGGAGGCGCGAGAACGAGGAAGGGACGACACTCCTGCACGCACGTTGTGGTTCTGCGTGCTGAGCGTTCTATTGTGCCACACTTCGAGGGGGCCCCACCCGTTGGGCGGAGGTTTTCGGGCCCCGCGCCAGGGCATTCGGCTTCGGTAGATGACGCGAACCCGGAGAAATGCCCGAGGCGTAGATCTCAGTCGGTGTTGCCCGAAAGTACGCTTCTGGCGTCAGGGGAATCTGACTTCGGCGTTGTTCACCTATCTCCTTGGCCTTCGTCTCACTCCGCACAAGGTAGACGGCCCAAGAAAAAGATCGCCGTTACCGGCTCCTGTAGCCCATGACTGCACTGCTGTGGTCTGCGGCGTGCTACGAGATTTGAACCAAGAACGAGACGGCCCAGCCGTGTGAAGGACCGGGCCGATCGAATGACGGTGGTGGGCAGCGCTCCCAAAGGTTATCGCCGCAAACGCTGGCGAAGGAGCACGATTGCCGCTCCCAGCAACAGTGTCCCGAATGTGCCGGGCTCAGGTACCACCGTCAGAGTGATGTCACTCGGATTGTAGTCAATCTGAAACTGTGTGGATCCTACCGTGAACGTGCTGCTGTTTGGCAAACCAAGGAACTGACCGGAGAAGCTTGAAAAACCACTGACGATCGTGAAGGTGTCGCCCAAGCTTGGCGTGAAGCCGAGGCTGACGTTCAGCGACGGGTTGTTCAACGTCAACGTGGTACCTGCCAAGTAAAGTTGATCGTAGTCGGTCCCCAGCGTGAGCCCATGGATCTCGATCGCCAGAGACGAGCCAGATTCCAGGGTCACGTTGCCGTTTGCAGTCAGAATTCCTGGACTTGCCCCTGGAGAAAGCGTACCCCCAGCGTGCACACTCACGTCCTTCACAGTTCCAATGCCCGATAACGTGCCGCCAGCGTAGACAATCAGGCCAGCTTGACTGAGCGTGCCGTCCACCTGCAGAACCCCATTGGTCACCGAAATTGTACCGGCGTACGCAGTGCTCGCCCCGGTCAGCCGCAGCGTGGACGACCCATCTTTGATCAACGGGCCACTGCCTGTCAGTTGACCGGCGAACACTCCGTCGGTGGACTGGACGATGCGTGCCGGTACAGTACCTGGCAGCGAGAGCGTCGCCGTCGGCGCACCGGTCAGCGAGCCGACCGAAACCACATCCGTCATCTTGAGCAAGCTGTTGGGGATCGGAGAATCCGACAGTCGCGCATCGAGTTCCAGGCCGCCTCCTCCCTGCCGGTACAGGATCGCGATGTTATGCTCGCCCGCCGTCAAGTAGATGGACCCGCTGCGAGTAGTCGCGCCTTGATACCGATTGTTGTACACGACCAGTTGGTCATTGACCCACAACGAGGACGCATCATCGCTTCGGGTAGCGAACACATATTCCCCGTTGGTGGGCGCGATGAACTTACCCTGCCAGATCGCCGAGAACTGGGTGGCACGGTCGCTGCCTTTCTCGAACGGCGGGGGCAACAAGGGTGCTGTAGCGCCGCCGAACGAGAAGGTCGCGGTTCGAAGTGAACTCGCTGCCTCGACGACAAGATTTGTGTTCTCCGTGGCGGCGATGAAATACTCTGGACTCCACACGCGCATTTCCTCGTTGTCTTGATTCAAGCTGTGATCCATGTAGAACTTGCCTAGCAAGCCGTTGCCATTGAGTTCGACTACCGCCCCGCCGGCGACGTAGACCGCGCCTGCAACGTCCCCGTTGATTTGGACTCGCCCGGCTTGTGCCGCCACGTTTCCGTTCAGGCCACGCGGCAAACCGAGTATACCAGTGCCGACCTTTTGCAAGGTCGTCAGCGACCCGCTCAACACGCCGCTAAAGGACGAAGTGGCATTGTTCTGGCCCACCGTGACCGTCGTCACAGTCCCCACGCTGTCCGTGATGGTCGCCGTGCCTCCCAAGCCATTGAAGGTCGGAGCGAACCCCTTGAGGTCGAGGATACCCCCGCTCACCACCAAATTGCCACGGCCGGCACCCGACGGGATTGCGTTCGCATTCCCGAGTACAAGGTTCTTACCGGCCACTATGGTATCGCCGGTATACGTGTTCGCCGCGTTCAAGAAGATTGTCCCGCCATAGCCGTTGGCGATCAAGCCCGCAGTCTCCTTGATCGTCCCATTGAACGTTACTGAGTTGGCGCCGAGGATGCGAATGGTTCCCGTGGGCGCGACCAAACCGTTGAAGGTGACCGGATTGAACCCCTCGATTTGCACCGCCGCCGCCCACCCTGTCACCACACCGTTGAACGTGATCGGTCCCCGGTCCATCGGATGGCCACCACCCACGTAGACGGTGACGTTGGAGAGCAACACGTTGTTGGGAATGGTCCGAGCAACCAGCCCTGTTGGCACAATTCGCCCTCCGGCCCACACGAAGGTGTCAGTGCCGAGCGCCTGGTCATTCCCCAAGCGCAACGTGCCTCCATACAGGCTCATGCTTCCGTAGAATCCAGAGTTGTTTCCTGAGAGGGTGATCGTGCCGCTGCCCAGCGTTTTGCCCGGGTCGTTGCGGTTGAGCTCCAGGACCACGTTAGTCCCGACAATGGGACCAGCGAGTTCACCGCTATCCCCGCCAGCGTACGCAACGATCCGGGTGTCGGCGGCGACGGTGAGCGGGCCACTGATCAGGCCGGTCCCGCTAAGGCGAATGGCACCCAGTCGCCCAGCGCTCTCATTCCATCCGAGGCCGCGGATCGTCACGGCGTTAGTCACTCGAGCTGCGCCCGCCACCCACAATTGACCGTTGTCGTTTCCCACCACGTTGACCGGCCCCGTTCCAAGCGGGAGCGCGGACGCTCCCGCCACCTGAAGGCGGCCGCTGGTCACCAACGTTCCGCCGGAATAGAAATTCGTACCGTTTAGAGTGATCGTGCCCGTGGTATTCGTGATGAGCAGCTGGCCAGGCCCATGGATGGGCCCCCAGAATGTCATGACCCCACCAATGAACGACATCGCCGTGTCGTTCTCCAACCTGAATGGGCTGTACACGGCCCCGTCGGTATGAGTCAGCCCAACCCATGCATAGTTTCCGATCACGCCACCCTGCATAACATTGGTCCAAAGATAACTGGGACTGCCACCCGCACCCGACAACGCCACCGTGCTGCCCGTAGGGAACAGGATTTCACCCGGCGTCCCCACGCTGCGAGTATTGCCTTCGACCGCCAGGGTTCCTTGGTTGACGACCAACTGGCCGGCATTCGAGAACACAGTGTCGGCGAACACAAGAAGCCCCGTGCCCACTTTCGTCAACGTGTACCCATTGAACTCCACGAACCGAACGGATCCACCCCTCAAGTCCAAACGCGACGTGTCGGGCGTACCCACCGTGGCATTTCCGTCTAAGCTCAACCGTTGGATCGTCGCAGCTGTCTGGCTGGTCGCGACCAGTGCACCCTGACCGTTCACCCCGTCCCCGCTCAGCCGAATCCATTCTGCGCCCACGTTGACGCCGAACAGGTGCAGAGCCCCACCGTTCGTGACGATCGTGCCCCCCGCATCCGGCGAACCTAGCGCGCTGGCATGGTTGGCGAGCAGGACACCCTCCAGAACTCGAACCGTGCCCGTGAAGCTATTCGCCGTACCAATGGTAAGCGTTCCGTTCCCGCTCTTTTCCAAGTCTGTCCACCCGGAGATGCTCCCCGTGCCGGTGAACACATAATTTTGCGATCCGGACACAATGACCCCCGACGGTTGGAGCACGCCGCTCAAAGTGACGCTACCAGGCGCGCCGATGTCGTCGAAGACCACGCGATCGAAGCGGTAAAACATTTCATTGCCGCCATTCCATGCGGCGGTGTTTTTCGTGTCCCACACAGGATTTCCAAAGCCATCGTAGGTGAGGGTCATGCTGCTGCCCGTCACCACTAGCCCCACCACGCCGCCGCCTTCTGAAAGTCCGGTCCACCCGTAGCGGACATCGGAACCCGGCGAGCTGGTCCCGAGCGTAAACGTCGTGGATTTCGATCCACCATAGGTGAACAACGTGTGCGTGCCCGCACTCATCGCGGAAACCGGCTCCAAGATGATGACCGCCCCATTGGGTTCGAGGCTGCCACCCACGTCCACTCGGTCTGACGTACCTAGCCACGTCGGCGTTCCGCCCACCTGGAATCGGTTGGTGGTGGTCGCCGCCATCGTCAGGTTGCCGCTGATCGTCAACACCTGGGCTCCGTTGGACGTTCCAGGCACCAGCACTGTGGCAGCACCCATATTCACGTTTCCTTGAACCGTACCCCCGCCTTCAAGTGTGCCGTTGGTTCGCGTGAACGCAGATTGCGCGGACACATCCAGCGTAATGCCCGGATGCACAATCACTTGCGAAGCCCGAGTAATTACGCCCGTAGAACCAAGGCTGACCGTTCCATTGCCTCGGAAGGACAGATATCCTGTGTTGGTAAGGCCATAGTTGAATGTGGCTGTGATCGAATCCATGGTGAATTCTTTGCCCACCACGCCATTATTCACGAAGTGATCGAACACAAGATTGCCCGTGCC
The DNA here is from genome assembly GCA_900661335.1 of uncultured bacterium. Classification (GTDB taxonomy): domain Bacteria; phylum Verrucomicrobiota; class Kiritimatiellia; order PWTM01; family PWTM01; genus CAACVY01. The sequence goes on from CAACVY010000006.1 coordinate 23,368, forward strand.
CGGCGCCCCAAGTGTCACCCCGCTGCCCGCGATCGTCAGCCAATTGGTCAACGTCCTCGTGGATACATCTGATGAGATCACGCGGACGTTTTCCAACCATCCAGTGGAGGTGCCTAGCGCGTTGTCATGCCCCAGGGCTAGGGTCCCGCCGCTGATTCGAAAGCCGAGCCCAAAGCTATTGTCCGCATTCAACGCCAGAGTACTATCATTCTGGACCACCACGTTCATGCCGCCATTGCCCACCTTGCCCTCGATCACAGTGGTGCTTCGGTTCGTTACCATCCGCACACTCCCTCCGAGATCGAGCTTTCCGACCAGGGTGAGTGTACCGTTCTGAATCGGATGCCCAAATGTCACATTGTTGTTCAACGTCACGTCATTGGACACCACGACCGGCACACTACTAGCGGCCCCCAATCCCCCTTGCGGACCCGTGATAGTGACCTTTCCTGTACTGAGTGCCATGGAGTTCCCGAGTTGCAAGAACGTTCCGCTCCTCGTCCCGCCTTCGTAGGTGTTGGTCGCCAACAACACCGCGGTGCCCGCATCGGAAAAATACAATTCGCCAGGGCCGAAAATTGGAGCCTCGATCGTCAACTTTGCCGTACCACCCCAAATGTGGATTTCTCCGCCCGCGGCGCCAAGGTACATGCCTCGCGTGGCTGGGATGGTAAACTGGACAGTGTTTTGCGGGCGAATGCCGCCGCCGTTCAAGATGATATTGGTTTCGAAGTTCGCCGGCGGGATCCCCCATGAATTGTCCCCAGAATTCACTACCAACCATCCTCCATTCGTCACGACGATACGCCCAGAGAATGTGTTCCCAGCGATCAGGGTGACGACTCCGGTCGAGCCGATCACCACGTCGTACGCACCGGTCAACGTGCCAATGGACAGTCCGGTATTCCCGACCAGCCGCGCCGCAAGCCCATTCCCGCCGAAACGGTAGGCAGTCCCATTCGGCACGATGAAGCCCCAATACGAAAAGTTCTGCGCCGTGCCGATCTGCAAGTTCGGATGGCCTGAAAGATCCAGCACCCCCACCGCGTTGTTCACCCCAATCCCAATCAACCCGTCTGAGTTCGGATCGATGGCATTCACGAACTTCGAGTCGATCAGCCGTGCAGAGTTGGGATAGGTTTCCACCATCCGATTCCCGGTCACCAACACGGGCGTCTGGGGTAGCAGCTCTGGATATGCCCACTGCACGATGGCGCCGTTGCCCCAGTTCAGCGTCGAACCGTTAGTCGCACCTTGAGCGCCGATCACTAGACGTGAACCGTAGCCGTCCAAATTGATCGTCGCCCCATTGGCGGCATTGGCCGCGCTGAACGCCACCGTTCCGCTGTATACGTTCACCACCGTCCCGCCAAACGCGCGGGAAAACAGTTCCGCCCGCGCGCTATTCGTCACCACTAAATCCCCGGAGCCGAGTGACTGCCGCGTGTAGGCGTTCAACGTCCCGCCTTCGACGATCGTCCCGCCGCTGTAGGTGTTGGCGTTGACGTTCGAAATCACCCGCAGATTCATCGTCCCCCCGCCAGACTTGATGAACATACCATCTCCGAACATCGGAAGCTTCCACCACACCGTTTGACCACCGGCCACAGTGATTTGCCCACCCGGGTGAATTGCACCCGCCCGGAATGTCACGCCCCGCTGTGGATCGTCGAATGTCGATCCGGTAGTGATGTACAAGTTGCCGCCATTCGTCAGCGTCAGGAGATCGGTGATCAACACCGGCCCCACGTTCGTTCCCAGCCGGCTTTCGCTGTCTACGACCACCACGGCCCGATCGGCAATCACTATCGGGCCTTCGAAGTATCCATTCGCCCCTCGGAGGAGGTTCGTAAACGGGGTGCCCGTCGTGAATGTAGTTCGAAACACCACGGCCTGCTTGCCAGTGAACGACGATTGAATATCGATCGTTCGCCCGCCCACGTCCGTCGCAAAAAACGACGGCGCCAAGACGTCGATACCCCCAGCCAAGCGCACGATATCTGGAGTAGCACCTCCGGAGCCTTGCCATACCGTCCCACCATTCAGTTTCAGATAGGAGACCGTGATTACGTTCGAACCTTTGAACAAAAGGGTCCCTCCCGGATCGAGACGCAACGAGCGCCCACCGAACGTGTAGGCGTTCGCATTGGCAGGGGTTCGCAGATTGAACGCTGCAATGTAATCGTTCGCACTACTGGGCAAATTGCCATCGGACCAGTTTGTCCCGCTTAGAAAGGCGCTATGCCCCATACCGTCGTGCGTCACTAGCGTCACATCGGCCGTCCACCCCAGCGTGGTCACCAGCCCGACTCCAAGGAGCAACATTCCGCGAACCATTGCCTTCATCGTGCGTCCTCCGTCATCGGATTCTTCCCGCTTTCATTCGCGAGTCTAGTGAGACGCCGTGCGGAAGTCAAGAATCTTAAAAATGTTGGTGCTCATACTCCTCGCATTGACTCCACGCACACAGCAAACCAGCAAGCCGTGGAGCAATCTACTGCCCGTCGGACCACGGCCTCAGCGTCGCTCGACACGCTCAGACTGGTCTAGTAAGCAACAGACCGATTTGATGCGCCCAACCTGTCCACGTGCCGGCCCTCCCATTCGCATGGTTCCAACGGCTGGACTCGCCCGCAGGCGAACCACTCTGCAAACTTGCACCGTCGAGATGGCGCACCTAGAATACAGTGACACTGGGAGAACATACCCACCGAGGAGATAAGGAAACATGCGACATGGACGAATGGTCTTCATCCTCCAGGCGGCCATGGTGTGGGCCGTGCAAGGCGCTTGGTATGACAACCTTCAACCTAGTCTCGACGTGCGATACCGAGTTGAATACACCGACAACGACACGACGACGCAGCAACGGGACCGCATCCGGCTTCGACTTGGAGTGCTGGCTCCGGTCAACGAGCAAGTCAACCTCGGCGTACGCTTGGCCACATCAGAGTCTAAAGGCGGGGAGGGCGATCCTTTGTCCTACAATCGGACGCTCTCAAATTTCGGCACGAAGAAAGCGCTGTTCTTGGACCTCGCATACTTTGACTGGAAACCCGAACAGCTCCCTGGCCTGCGGCTCACGGCCGGCAAAATGAATCAACCGTTCATCTGCGTCAATGACCATCTGTGGGATAGCGACTACACGCCCGAGGGCGTGGCGCTCCAATGGGAGTGGGGCGACTCATGGAAGGTCTACGCGAACGCAGCCTACACCTGGCTCCAGGAGCGCGCGAACGATGACGATTCCAAACTGCTCGGAGGCCAGCTCGCCCTGGCCACACCTCTGGTCGACCACGTGGTTTTCACTCTCGGCGTAAGTGCATATCGGTTTACCGAAGTTGAAGGCCGTCCAGTGTTCGACTGGGCCAAGGAGAACCGTAGTTTCGGGAATAGCATCCAAAGGGTCGTGGAGGACAATACCACCAACCTCGTGTACTCAACGGACTTTTTGCCCTTAGAAGGCTTTGGGAGTCTGAAGTTCGAATGGCACTGGCCAATCACGATCTTCGGAGCCTGGGTGCAAAACCCCGAAGCAGACGAGGACAACCAGGGTTGGACCGCCGGACTTCGGGTGGGACAACTCTCGAAACCGGGGTCGGTCCAGTTCGGCTATGACTACCGCCGTCTCGAGCGCGACGTCACAGTGGGCGCGTTCACAGATGCGGACTCGTTCGGTGGAGGAACCGACGGACACAGCCACCGCCTGGCGCTTGCAGTCCAAGTCCTGAAGAACTTTCAAATGTCCGTGCAGTACTTCATCGGTGAACGTCGCCTGGACAACCCCAAAGACTACCAACGCTTCCAGTTCGACGTCCTGGCTAAATTTTGACCTCGATGGATTGTGCAAGGCCGGCCTAAGCTCGAATGGACGGCCTGGGAGTGGCTGATTCCATTGCGGCTACCTGAATCCATTCGTCGGAAGCGAACTGCTGGCCCGCACTGGCGCCGGGTAAACGAGCGAAACACAGAACGTCGACACTGCCGTCGGAGGCCGGGGTCTCGTGACAAAACCAATCCGCAGTTGACGCCACCGGGCGTTTCTTTCAAGGCATGATCTCAGCCGCGTCCTGTTCAACGCACCGTGATCGCTGCCGGCCGATCCAACGGAATGCGAGCAGGTCGCTCCACTCGACAAGAGGCGGTTGGCTTCGCATATTCATACCGTAGGCGGCAAGAGTTCCGCCGAAGGTGTCCAGCATGTTCAAGCGAATTCTCGTGACCGGTGCGACAGGATTTCTTGGCCACCACATCGTGCCACAATTGCGCGCGAAGTTTTCGGAGAGCACCGTCATCGGCGTCGGCCGACGGCAGGCCGATTTGTTGGTGCCCGGATCGGCCGAGCGTCTGCTGGCCGAAGTACAGCCCGATGCGGTCGTGCACTTGGCGGCGCGGTCTGGGGGCATCGAAGACAACCGATTGTGCCCCGCGGACTACTTTTATGAAAACCTCATGATCAACACGGTCATGTTTCACGCCGCATTTCGCGCGGGCGTTCGAAAGTTCCTCACCTTGATGGGAGGTTGTTCCTACCCCGCGCGGGCATCCTCCCCCATCGGCGAAGACCAAATGTGGGAGGGGTTTCCGCAAATCGAAAGTGCGGGGTACTCCGTAGCCAAAAAAGTGGTCCTGGTCCAGTCCTGGGCCTACCGAGTGCAACATGGGTTCAATTCCGTTGTCCTGATCCCGGGGAATGTCTACGGCGAGTACGACAACTTCAACCTCCGGCAAGCTCACGTGATCCCGGCGCTGATCCGCCGCATGGTGGAAGCCCGTGACCGAGGAGATGCCTACGTGGTCGCCTGGGGCACCGGACGCCCCGTGCGCGATTTCGTGTATGCGGGTGACGTGGCCGCGGTGATTCCATGGTTCCTGGCCCACTACGATTCGTCGGAGCCCGTTAATATCTCCACCGGAACCCGCACCTCCATTCGCGAACTCACCGAGACCGTAGCGCGGCTGACGGGGTTCCAAGGCGAAATCCGATGGGATACCAGCCGGCCCGATGGTCAAATGGAAAAAATTTTCGACGTGCGACGGCTCCACTCACTCGGTCTCTCTTGTTCCACGCCGCTGGAAGAAGGACTGCGCAAGACCATCGAATGGTTCGAGCGTGCCCGCCACGAAGGAACCGTGCGGTTGTGAATCGGAGCTGTCTAGTCCTTGGTTCCAACGGGTTTGTGGGATCCGCCATCGTCGCGGAGGCCCGCCGACGAGGCTGGTCGTTATTGCCCGTGGACCGCAACGAGTACGAGGCGGCCATCGGAAGTTCGTGCAACGTTTTGATCAACGCAAACGGAAACTCCAAGAAATACCTCGCCGCCCAGGACCCTTCGATGGATTTCGACCTGTCTGTTCGCAGTGTCCGACACTCGCTGGACGATTTTCGCGCCGACTTGTACGTCTACCTCTCGACGATTGACGTGTATCCGGACCCGAGCTCGCCGGCCACGACCGACGAAGACACGCCCATTGTACCCGAGCGCCTGTCCACCTACGGCCTTCACAAGTGGCTGGCGGAGAACCTCGTGGTCCAAGGTGCGCGGCGTTGGCTCATCCTCCGAATGGGAGGCTTCGTGGGCCCACGCTTGTGGAAGAATTCCATCTTCGACCTCCTGAAAGGCCACCCACTGCGCGTCCACCCCGATTCCGCCTACCAGTACCTCGACACGCGGGAGCTGGCACGGATTTTGTTCGACTTACTCGACAAGGGTGTGGAAGGCACGCGACTGAACGTTTGCGGCGATGGCATCGTGACCCTGCGCGAGGTGGCGCAGTGGATCTCGGACGTGCCGCCTCCGACGCTGCATCCCGCGGTGCCCCTCGAGCGCTACGAGATCGCGCTCGAACGCCTGAAAGCCATCCGGCCCCCGCCGCCCACCCGCGACACGGTCCGTGCGTTCATCGAAGAGTGCCGTCGGTTGGGAGGGATTCCCTCGTGATCATCGCTCGTGCACCGTTTCGAATCAGTTTTTTCGGCGGGGGGACCGATTTCCCCGAGTTTTATCGCGAGCACGGCGGCGAGGTACTGGCCGCCACCATCCACGCCTACACCTACATCTCCCTCCACCGCCTGAGCCCTTTGTTTACCTACCGGTTTCGCGCCAGTTACTCACGCACCGAATTAGTGCGAGACCCGGCGGAGTTCCAACACCCCCTCATCCGCGAGTGTCTCCGCATGTTGGATGTCCGCGACGGATTGGAAATCGTTCACGTGGCGGACCTGCCCGGTCGCACGGGCCTGGGCAGCTCCTCGGCCTTCACGGTGGCGCTGCTGCACGCGTTGCATGCATTCCGCGGCGAGACGGTACATCCTGAGGACTTGGCCCGAGAAGCCATTGAGGTGGAGCGCCACCGCGTCGGAGACGTGGGAGGGCATCAGGACCAGTATCTGGCAGCCTACGGCGGCATTGTGCGAATCGAATTCGGACCCGGCGATCGCGTGTCCGTCATTCGGCTCCCGCTCCGCCGAGCCGCGGTGGAAGAGCTCGAGCGGCATATCCTACTGTTCTATTTGGGTCGCGAAGAGTCCGCCCAAGCGATTCTGAACGAACAGGTCCATCGAACCCGCCACAACCGTACCGCGTTGCGTCAGCTCCGCGCACTAGTCCCGCAAGCTGTGCGCGCATTGGAAACCCATGACTGGACTGCGATCGGACAACTCCTGCACGAAGGCTGGAGCCTGAAAAAATCACTCGCACGAGGAATTTCGACCTGCGAGATCGACGATGTGTATGCCACAGCGCGACGCGCGGGAGCCTTGGGCGGCAAACTTTTGGGCGCCGGAGGCCGAGGGTTCGTCCTCGTCTGGGCGCCGCCCGAACGGCATCGCGCCATCCGCCGCGCACTGCACCGACTGCGGGAAGTTCACGTGCGGCTCGGCTCGGAAGGCAGTCGGATTATCTTCCAGGACGACATGGCTTCCTCATGACCACTGTGGAGACCGCCCCAGCTTCCGACGCGCCCCCTCTCGTCTCCGTCATCGTGCCCCTGCGCAACGAGGAAACCACCGTCCACTGGCTGCTGGACTCGCTGGAGCGGCAGCAAACCAGTTTTCCTTGGGAAGTCATTTTTGTGGACGGGGGGTCCACCGACCGCACCTGCGAAATCATTGCCCGCCACCCGTTGGCGCGCCGCGTTCCTGTGCGCATTCTGTCCTCGCCTCCGGAGCGGCAAGGCATGAACCACGCCCGCAACGACGGCGCCAAGGCCGCCCGCGGATCCATTCTCCTCTTCGCGCAGGCGGACGTTCGCATCGAGGATCCCCACGCATTGGAAACTACCGTCCGATGTTTCGACGATCCCCAGGTCGTCGCCACGACGTTCACGGGCCTCGGCGCCGGCCGCGCATTCGCCGACTACGATTTTTGGGGTCAAGTGTTCATGGCTCGCTACCAGCGGCTCCGCTGCCTGCACGACCTGGATACGAAGTTCAACGCGGTGCGACGAGACGTCTTCGAACGGATCGGCGGCTTCGATGAACACCGCTTCCCCTTCGGAGGCGAGGACTTCGATTTCCGCGTCCGTCTGGCGCGGGAGGGGCGCATCGCCGACACGGGCATCGAAGTGGAACACCTGCATGGGTACGGTCGGCGACACCGACCTTGGGCCCTGTTGCGGAAATACGCACGCAACGCAGAATGCATGGGCGCGACGGTGCCGGTCTATCTGCGCAATCTGGACCACGAACCTGGATACCTTCGCGACTTCACGCTGCGCAACGTGCTTGCGCTGGCCGCGATCGCTTCCTTGCACCCGGCCACGTGGCCGTGGACCCTTTTGGTCGTAGGGGCCTTTTCCGTTGCATGGAGCTGGCCCATCTACCGCGAAGTGCAAAGCTGGAAGCTCATCTGGGTGCCCGGCTTCGCGTTCTTGGTGATGTACGTGTTTGCCTTCTACTACCTACGTGGCTGGATCTTGGGCCGTACGCGTGTACGATTGCACACCACGTCCGGTTAGGAGCTTGCTATGAACGATCGCACCCGCGGCGCGTTCCGCCGACTGAAGTACCGCGATGTGGTCCGCATTCACGACGACGTGATTCGGTTGGACCCTCAACTGCAACACTCCCGGGTCCATCCGGAGGCCCGCCGGGACATGCTCCGCCGTTTTCAAGCGATCCTCGACGCGATCGAAGCCCACGCGCCCTCTCCGCCGGTGATCGGCCAACTTCGTGGGCTCGAAGTCGGTGTGGGCGAAGGCACGTTGTGGCTCACGCTCGCCGAATTCTGCCCGCACATCCAGTGGGAAGGCGTGGACATTCCCCGCCGTCACGCCGCTTACCAAGAAGCCTTCGATTCGCTGATTCGCTCACGCGGACTTCAGCTCTCAGAGCTGGACCTGACCCGGTCGCCCTTGCCGCATCCGGATCTTTCATTCGACATCGTGACGCTGTCAGAAGTCGTGGAACACTTACCCCCGAACGTGTTGCTCCCGACGTTGCGCGAAATTTTTCGCGTGCTGCGACCGGGCGGCTTGCTGGTAACGACTTCGCCCAACCTCACAAGTCTCATGAACCGCGTATTGCTTTTGTTCGGCGCGAGCCCGTTCCACCTGCCGATCCCCGAGGACGTGGCCGGCTGCGCCACCTATCCCCACATCCATTTGTACACCGCCGGGGAGTTCGCCGCCCTCTGCCGACACGTCGGTTTCAAGGTCGTTCGAGTCCGCCACCTGACCTACCTCAGCGGCGCATTCTGCCAGTGCGGCCGGCCACTGCGCAACGCCCTCCTGCACACCTATCGCGGCCTAGAGGGATTGCTGGGCTCCCTATGGCCCCGACTGCGCGACGGCTGGTTGGTCGCATCCGTCACGCCATGAACGCACCAGCCATCCTCTTATGCGGGGGCCGTGCGACTCGACTCGCGTCGGTGGCTCCGAACCTTCCGAAAATCCTGGTCCCTGTGGCGGGTCGTCCGTTTTTGGAATGGCAGCTGGACTGGCTTGCGCGAGGTGGCGTGCGGCGGATTCATTTGGCGGCGGGACACCTGGCGCATTTGCTGGCTCAATGGTTGCGCGTACGCGCCGGCCTTGCGCCGGATGTATCGCTCGATCCGTGGCAAGCGGTTCCAGTACCCTTGCACCCGTCCGGGAGCGCGACGCACGACGCTCCAACGGTTCTGCTCGTCAGCATGAGTGTCGAGCCACGCCCGCTCGACACAGGCGGAGGCACGCGCTTCGCCGCCAGCGGTCTGTCGGCGCCCTACTTTCTGGTCGTCAACGGCGACTCCTTTTTGCCCCACCTACGCGTCCAAGCCTTGGACGACACACTGGCCTCGCCGTCCAATCCTTGGATGGCTATGGCGGTGACACAGATTCCCGACGCCACCCGGTTCGGCACCGTGGAGATTCGCGAGCACCGAGTGGTGGGGTTTCTCGAAAAAGGGCGCGCGGGTCCTGGATGGATCAACGCCGGGGTGTACGCGATTCGGCGCGAGGCGCTGGACAGTTTACCTGCGGATTCCCCGCTTTCACTCGAACGGGACGTGTTTCCGGCGTGGGCGGCCGCCAAACAGATCCTTGCGGTTCCAGTGGAGCCGCCGCTGTATGACATCGGGACTCCGGAAGGTTGGAAAGAACTCGAAGCTGCCATGAAAGCATGACGCAGCATGTTGCAGCGCGGACTCGATGCGGGGAGATGGTGGGCGCTACAGGATTTGAACCTGTGACCTCCTGCGTGTGAAGCAGGCGCTCTCCCACTAAGCTAAGCGCCCAAGTCCATCCAATACTTACCCGGCCCCGCCCACCGTGTCAACCTATCGAACCGATCGCTGGGGGGAAGCGAGCGAAGGGACGACATGGAACGATTCGATCCGCGTCGTGGGCGCTCGCTCGCCTTCATGGTCCACGCACGTCGGAACAATCCGGCGTTTCGCGGGACGTCATAACACGCAGCGCCAACGCTGGTCTGAAATGCCTGGTTTCGCTCATTGAATCGGATCTCGATCTCGTGCTTGAGTCCATGCCGTCCTCGCGAGTACTCTGTAGCTAGGAGCGGTTGAACCACATGACGCGACCATCGCTTCTTTCACGCTTGGCCGCCGGCGAGGTTTTGGTCTCCGACGGTGCGTGGGGCACATTCCTACAAGCCCGAGGTCTCCCAGCTGGCGAAGCGCCCGAATTGTGGAACGTCGAACATCCGGAGGTGGTCTCGGAGATCGCGGTCGCCTACCTCGCGGCGGGGGCCGACATGATCGAGACGAACAGTTTCGGCGGCAACCGTGTCCGGCTGGCCTCGCACGGACTGGCGGAGCGAGCTGCGGAATTGAACGAAGCCGCCGCGCGAATCTCCCGTGCCGCCGCAGGAGAGGATCACTATGTGCTCGGCTCCATGGGCCCCACGGGCGCAATCCTGGCGCTGGGCGACGTCAGCGAGGACACCGTGGCCGAGGCGTTCGCCGAACAAGCTCGTGCCCTCGATCGCGGAGGCGTGGATGTTCTGTGCCTTGAGACCTTTTCCGCCTTGGACGAGGCACTCCTTGCAGTGCGGGCCGCGCGCTCAGTCTCGTCATTGCCCATCGCCTGCACGTTCACGTTCGAGTCGGGCGGTCCGGAACCACGCACCATGATGGGCCACACGCCTGAGGAAGTGGCCCAGGCGCTGCGTGAGGCGGGAGTGGACATCCTCGGAACCAACTGCGGGCGAGGCATTGCCGGTATGATCGAAATCGTTCGCGCCATGCGCCGGGTCGTTTCGGATCGCCCGATTCTGGTCCACGCCAACGCGGGGTTGCCGACGCTGCACGGAGGCCGCCCGGTTTGGCCCGATACGCCCGAGTATATGGCGCGCCTCGTGCCGGAGCTCTTGGCCGCCGGGGCCTCCATCGTCGGCGGCTGTTGCGGCACGACGCCGGATCATGTCCGCGCCATTCGCCGAGCTGTGGACGAGTGGCGCGCGCAGCGATGAGGAAGCGGTCCTATCTGTTCCTCGGCGCGGGCGGCGTGGGCGGATACTACGGCGCTCTGCTTCATCTGGCCGGCCACCCAGTTTGCTGGCTGGTGCGTTCCGATGCCCAACTCTGGCGAACCCATGGTCTCCTGCTCGAAAGTCGCGGCCAGCGATGGCGCATCGAGAACCCGGAAGTCTACGATTCGCCCGCGGATCTGCCCGCCGCGGATGTGGTGGTCGTCGCGTGGAAAACCACTTCCAACCAGTTCCTTCCCGAGGTGTTGCCGCGCGCTGTGCCCAGCCCGAATACTCCAGTGGTCTTGATGCAAAATGGGCTGGGATCCGAAGAGGATGCTGCGTGCGTGCTCGGACCCAATCACCCGATCTTGGGCGGCCTATGCTTCCTCTGCAGCCACAAGGTCGGGCCTGGGCACATCCGTCACCTCGACTACGGCATGGTCACCCTTGCATCGTGGTCCCCGACCGGTGCGCCGACAGGCCCAACTCCCATCGCCGAACAGATCGCCGCGGACTTGGCAAGTGCCGGCGTCGAGGTCAGTGTCTCACCGGACTTGGTTCTATCGAGGTGGAAGAAGTTGGTGTGGAACATCCCATTCAGCGGCCTCTGCGTCGCCCTGCGGACGGACACGCGAAAACTCGTCCAAGATCCATCCACGCGGGCCCTGGCACGAGACTTAATGCGCGAAGTTCAAGCGGGCGCTCGAGCCCTAGGTCGATGCATTCCGGACGAGTTCCTGGACTACATGTTTGAACTGACCGATCGCATGACCCCCTACGCGCCCAGCATGCAATTGGACTTCGAAGCCGGACGGCCCATGGAGATCGAGGCGATTTACGAGCGCCCTGTGGCGCTCGCCCGCAAACACGGCGCGGAGATGCCTCGCGTAGACTGCCTGGCCCAGCTGTTACGATTCATGGAAGGCCATCGAAGCCGCTGACCTTCCATGGGACAGCCGCGGTCTTGAATTAGAGCGAATCCCCAGGGCACTGGTTCCCACCACCTCGCATAGGCCATCCGCGCGGTTGGGCCGTATCCGATCCTTTGAGTTCGGCAGGATCGGAAGTATACAGGCGTAGTCTGCGAACAGTGAGAAGACGAAGGATGAGGCATCTTCGTGAGCGGCCAAAGCCGGCAAGCTGCGGCATGGTAGCGGGAACAGTCTAAGCGCTGGCCCAGCAGCCGATGAAGCAAGCAACGTTCTGCGCCCAGCAAGCGGAGTGGGAAAGGCGGGCGCACACGAGTGGGCGACGTGCTTGGAGGATCAGTTCACGGTGGGTGCCGGTTCGAAGGTGGGTATGCACGAGCCTACGCGAACCTACTTCGAACGCGACTGAAGGGACCTGTAGGCTCGGAGCACGGGCACGTTCTGGGTTCGGACGCCAGATGCCAAGCAACGTTTCCACCATCGTCATCACCTGGTCACACGCGAAGGCCGCTTCCGCGCGCCAGCCCAAAGTGGTCCTCCACCGACCACCTGGACCCACATGAGACGAATGGCGAACCGGCGGCGTACGGCTCGAAGCTTAATCCTCCCCGAGCATCGCCGCGATTCGGGCGGGTAGCTCCTCCACCGACACCCGCACCTGTTGCATCGTATCACGATCGCGCCAAGTGACCGTGTGGTCCTCCAGGGTTTGGAAGTCCACGGTGATTCCCACTGGCGTGCCAATTTCATCTTGGCGTCGGTATCGGCGCCCAATGGCTCCCTGCTGATCATAAAAGACGGGCCACCGACGCCGAAGTTTCCGGTAGATTTCCTGCGCCTTCGCCACCAACTCAGGTTTGTTCTTGAGCAGCGGAAATACAGCCGCCTTGATCGGAGCCATGCACGGGGCAAACCGCAAGACAGTCCGAAGTTCATACCCCTCCGGTGCGGGCTGACCCGGCTCCACTGGCTTCGGCTCGCCCTGGACGCCGGCGGTGGGCACCCACTCTTCACGATAGGCTTCGCACAGCAGCGCCAGCGCGATGCGGTCCACGCCGGCCGAAGGCTCGACCACGTGAGGAATGTAACGCTCCTGCGTGTCGGGGTCGAAGTACACGAACGACTTACCGCTGTACTCCTGATGGCGACTCAGGTCGTAATCCCCTCGCGCCGCGATCCCCTCTAGCTCCTGCCGACCGAATGGGAAATCGTACAGGATGTCCACGCACGCGCTGGCATAGTGCGCCAATTCTTCGGGCGGATAGTCGTATCGGTGCAGCCGCTCGCGGGGCAACCCGATGGACTCGTACCACTTCAAGCGTTCCTCCACCCAGTATCGGTGCCACTCGGCATCCGTGCCGGGCCGGATGAAAAACTCCAACTCCATTTGCTCGAACTCACGGGAGCGGAACGTGAAGTTGCGAGGGTTCACCTCGTTGCGAAATGCTTTGCCGATCTGCGCGATGCCAAACGGCACCTTCACGCGGCTGGTACTGACCACGTTGTCGAAATTCACGAAAATCCCCTGCGCCGTTTCCGGCCGTAGGTACGCCACCGAAGACTCGTCTTCGACCGGCCCGACGAAGGTGCGAAACATCAGGTTGAACGGACGCGGCGGTGTCAAGGCCTTCGCCCCACACGCCGGACACGCCACATTGTCGGGCCACACATACCCTTTGCCATCCGGTGTCCGTTCGAGCTTCTGACCGATTTCCTCCAACAACTGATCCGCGCGAAACCGGCGCCGACATGCGCGACAGTCCACCATGGGATCGGCGAAGCTGTCCACATGACCGGAGGCCTCCCAAACCTTCGGATGCATGATGATCGCCGCGTCCAGCCCTACGACATCATCGCGCTGCTGGACCACCGACCGCCACCAGGACTCTCGGATGTTTCGCTTCAGCTCGCACCCCAACGGCCCGTAGTCCCAAAAACCGTTCAAGCCACCATAGACTTCGGAGCCTTGGTAGATGAACCCGCGTCGCTTGCACAGCGCGGCCAGTGTTTCCATTGTCAATCGTTCAGTTGGAGTGGCTTGGCTCATAGATTCATCATGTCGTTCGGCCCGAACCAAAGTCGGACCGGCCCGTCATGCTGGACAGGTTTTGCCTTCAGGTCAAGCTCGATGAAGGTCAAGCGCTGCCGAGAGACGACCCACTAAGCCAACACGTGGATCCTTCGGTTGGCTCGCCAAACAAACTTTGTCGAGTAGTTTCAGTGCTTCTTCGCCGGAATGACTCGCTCGCACAACGGACAATGCGCCTTTCATCCCTCGATCCACGGGCGGGGCGGCGGCACCCGAGCGTCGAGATTCGACATACGGACCCACGGGCAGTGGACTGGAGCCGACAACACTGGCTCTGCAATTGATTCGGCATCGCTTCGGCACGCCCGTGCCCCACGGTCCGTCATTCGCGAACACTTAGAGAATCAAAGGAAGAAGCCGAGCTTCCGCCCCGACTCAGGGCAGCTTTCCACCTAATCTCCTTCAAGCCGCGCCGCGCAACCGGCTCGTCATCTTGCGGTGACGGTGGCACGATGCTTCAATAATAGAGCGGCGGTCGGGGCGTGGCGCAGCCCGGTAGCGCGACAGCTTTGGGAGCTGTGAGTCGTGGGTTCAAATCCCACCGCCCCGACCATCCCCGGCTCGGCCCGAGCTGGCACGCAACAGTGGGAGGTGCATCCATGAAACCGCGCAACAAACGCGAATGGCCCTTGAAGCAGGTCAACCGGTTGATCCAGACCGGACCCGTCGTGCTCGTCACTACGGCGCACGCCGGCCGATCCAACATCATGCCGATGTCGTGGCATACGATGCTCGATTTCGACCCGCCGCTGGTCGGTTGCGTGATCAGCCGGGAGCACTTCACGTATGAGCTCCTCGAGCGCTCCCGCGAGTGCGTATTGAACATCCCTACCGCGCCCCTGGCACGCGAAGTGGTCCGGTGCGGCAGCGTGTCTGGCCGAAAGAAGGATAAGTGGGCCATGTGCGGTTGGACACCCGAACCGGCAACCGTCGTGAGCGCTCCACTGATTCCGTCCTGCTACGCCCACTTGGAATGCCGAGTGCGGGACGATTCGTGGGCGTCTAGGTACGACTTCATCGTGCTCGAAGTGGTTCGGGCGTGGGTGGCCCGTGGCGTGGAGCTGCCCGAGACTCTTCACCACGTTCACGGTCCTGAGTTCCTCGTGCCTGGCCGCCGCCTGAAGGTCACCATGCGCTAAACGGCCTCTACCCGCGAACACCTCTAGTACGCGGGATGAACGAATCGGTTGCAGACTGGGATACCATCCCGCCGACGCGCCGTTGCAGTGTCGGAACTTGGCAGAGCATCCGGGTTGCCCCCGAGGTTGCCAGAGCTGAATGCATGTTGTAGAAGGGTCCGGGCTGCTCGTTCACCCTTTCATGATGACTGGCAGCCCATTCGAAGTTCGAAGAAGTTGGTCGAATGAACACGATCGAGACCGCAGTGTTCCTCTCCGCCGCGTGGTTCGTTCACGTGGGCTTGGCCGCAAGCCCGCCGGCGAACGCCACCTTGCCGGTCAGCCGACTCGAACGGTGGTGGGTCTCCGTTTCCAACCCGCCTCCGCGATTCGGCACGCGGGATTTCTTCGCGTACGCACTGGAAGCAGCCGCCGCCGGACAGCCGGCAGAGCGAATCGAGACCGCACTGGCCAACGCCGCCCGCAAACAAGACCGAACCCCCAACTCTCCCACGTATGGGAATTTCGCCTGGTACTGGGAAGATGAGAAGCCGGTCGACCGCAACTGCGTGGAGTTCTCCATGCAACGCGCGACGCTGTTGTGGATGTACTTTCAGGAACGGCTATCGCCCCGCGCACGAGAACTTTTGTTGACGATCTTCCGATATGCCGCGGAGGGAATTCGGCGGCACCGGGTATCTCCCAGCTACACCAATATCTACCTCAAGAAGGCCTGGAATTGCATCGCCATGGGAGAGTCGCTCGGAATTCCCGACCTGGCCGAAGAAGGGCGGCGGATGCTGCGGACATGGATCGAGCACACGTGGACGAACGGAGTGTCGGAGTATCTCAGCCCCACCTACTACGCCGTGGACATGGAAAACCTGGGGTTGATCGCCCGCCACTCGCGCGACCCGAACACACGAGTGGCCGCGCAAGCCGGGTTGGAGTTCCTATGGACCGAAGTCGCTGCCCATTGGTTCGATCCCGCCGGCCGTCTGGGCGGCCCTCATAGCCGAGACTACGATTACTTGCGCGGTATCTCCGGCCTGAACCACTGGGCGGCGTGCGCCGGATGGCCCTCAGCGGAATCTACCGGCGAGCGGTCTTGGTTCGACAATGCCTGCTGGGCCCCGCCGCCGGACTCCGCATTGGCGCTGCGCCAGCGAACTCCGCGGATGGTCCGTGGCCGATGGTCGAGTCAACCTGGTCACACCATCGCCCAGTGGGTCGGCCGGCGGATTGCGCTGGGCACGACGGGCGCCGCATATCCCGACTCCATGGACAAGGTTGCCGTTGTGCTGTTTCCTGGCGAGAAACGACCGACCGTGTCATTCCTGATGGATGCCCGGCTGGACCCGTACGGAAAGAATCGCTACGTCACGGGTGGCGGTCATCTCAAAGCTTTCCACGTGTTCCCGTTCCTTGCTTCCGTGCAGCGCGGCCCCTATGCATTGCTGGTCGCCTCCACGGCCAACCCAAATGCATTTCGCCTGTCTGGCACCAATTTGACCTGTTTGATGTCCCACTGGGTGTTGCCCGCAGATCTTCCACTTTGGATCGGCGAACGCCCCCAACCCGTCGGCCCGGACCCGCGGATCGTTCTGCCTAGTCCGGACACGGCAATTTTCGTGCGCGACGGCGACGCGGCCATGGCGGTGCGGTTTCTTTGGGGTACCGGCGACGACAGTTCGGTGGAGATCGTACGCGATGGCCGCGACTGGAACGCCCAACGACTAAGTTGGGTTCATAGCCGGCGGCCGCCCGCCGGCGTGCATGCCATTGCCACAGAAATCCGCGTGTCCGAAGGACTTTCGGACGACGCGTTTGAAGAATTCCGGAAACGGTTCGTGTTCCAAAAGCCCAACGTCACAATTCAGGGCTCGCGGGTAACGATCGAATCGGCCGACAGCGCCAGCCCGATCCGCCTCGTAGCGGACATCGAGCGTTGCGAACGAATCCAACTTGATGGCGCAGAGTCTTGGGCAGCGGATGCCCTGCTCGCAGTGGATGGAAAGGAGCTCGGACGGCCGATTCTAGAACGCGTCCTGGGCAAGCCTTAAGCCCGGGCGCTCAGCAAGTCCTAGTCCCCGGAGTTGCCCGAGCGCCGCACGAGCCAAGTCATGCCCACAGCCCGGCGCGAGCACGGCTCGGTTCGTGCTCTGACCCTACCGGGAAAATCCACCTGATGCCGGTGGCGGGCGGCTGTTTGACGTCCAAGCGTCACAACGAAAGCGACCGAACACGTTCCATCGAGTTCAGCCTGAGTACAGAGCCTTCGCAAAGAAACTTACCCGGACTCGACGATCAAGTTGGCGTATTGAATCGTGTCGCCCGTGCGAATCAACCCTACCGCGCCCGGTACCCGCCTCTTGAACTCCACGTGCGGTTCGAAGGCCAGGGGCACCCCCTCTAGAGCCTCTCGGAACTTTTGCTGAACTGTTTCGTTATTGACGCGAAGAAACTCCTCCGCCATCCACGCGCGGGCGATTTGAAAATTCGGGCGGATTGCACGCACGACATCCAGCACGGTCGGAATGTCGTCCACCAGAGAAATGTCCACGGTTTCCAACCCTGGCCAAAAGGGAAAGCCACGGTCGGCGATGACCAGCGTGTTGGTGTGCCGTACCCGCGCCAAGAGCGAGTTCAAGTGCGGATTTAGTATGCCGGACCGGAGCATGTCAGTCTCCCGACGACGACGGCGATGGACCCGAATCCTGGGCTAGCGGCGGCTCGCCGCCCTGGGAAGGTTGGGCGCCACACCCATGGCTGGCACCATCCGAGGAACAATAGCGCCGCCGACGACGTCGGTGGTACTTGTGCTGCGGCGAGTGGAATTCTTGTTGGCCCGAGCGATAACCGGACCCGTAGGCCCCGTTGAACGCTGGCCCATATCCAGTCGCGCGGTTGTATGTGTTTCCGGTGGAGTTCCAGTGGCTGGAGTTGCCCCGCGATTGAAGTTCGTTGGCAATATCACGGAGCAGCCGCGCCAGCTCCGCCATCGGCATCCGCCGCAGGTCCAGTTTCATCCGCATCTCCAGTTCTCGCCCACCCTCAGGGGCAGGCACCCCGCCTCGCCGACCGAGCGCGGTGTCCGCTTCCAGCGTCTTAGAAAAGCGCTTGTGCGAGGCGTTTCGCTTTCACACGCGCCGAGAAGTTCGCTCGATTTAGATCGCTTTGAAACACAGCGTGGCGTTGTGGCCGCCAAATCCAAGTGAGTTCTTCAAGCAAGCCCGAATGCGCACTTCCCGGGCCTGATTGGGAACGTAATCCAAGTCACATTCCGGGTCGGGAAATTCGTAGTTGATCGTAGGCGGAACGACTCCGCGCTGAATGGCCAGCGCGCAGGCCGCAGATTCCACGCCGCCGGCGGCGCCGAGCAGATGGCCAATCATGGACTTGACCGAGCTGACCATCGCGGCGCGCGCGGCCGTTTCGCCCAACGCGAGCTTGATGGCCATCGTTTCGCATCGGTCATTGAGCTGTGTGCTGGTCCCATGGGCGTTGATGTAGGTTACTTCCTGCGGCGACACCTGCGCATCTTCCATGGCCCTTCGCATCGCCTCGGCCGCCCCCATCCCTTGCTCATCCGGTGCGGTGATGTGAAAGGCGTCGCAAGTGCGGCCGTACCCCGCCAGCTCGCAGTACACTCGCGCACCGCGCCGCCGCGCGTGCTCATACTCTTCCACCACCAGCACCCCTGCGCCCTCGCCGATGACGAACCCATCGCGGTCCCGATCGAACGGACGACTGGCCCGCTGGGGCTCGTCGTTGCGGGTGCTCAACGCCTTCATCGCGCAAAAGCCGCCAACCCCTAGTTCCATCACCGCGGCCTCGCTGCCGCCTGCCAGCACGATGTCACAAGAGCCATCACGGATCAGACGCAGCGCTTCTCCGATCGCATGGGTGCCCGTTGCGCAGGCCGACACAACTGCAAAGTTCGGCCCTTTCAGACCAAATTCGATCGCCACCAGCCCCGGAAGCATGTTGATAATCATCTGCGGGATCATGAACGGCGAAAACCGCGACGGACCCCGCTCGTAGTAGAGCTTGGTTTGCTGGAAAAGGATGTACAGCCCGCCGATTCCGCTGCTCAGCATCACGCCGACGCGCCAGGGGTCCTCGCGCGAAAAGTCCAGCCCCGCATCGGCCACAGCCATTTTCGCCGCCGCCACGCCATAGTGGCAGAACGGGTCCATTCGACGCTGGTCTTTGCGGGAAATGAACTTGTCGACGTCGAATTCAACCACCTCGCCCGCTATGCGGGAATCGAAGGCGGACGCATCGAACTTCGTGATCGCCCGAATTCCCGAGCGACCCTCGACAAGCCGGCTCCAAAAAGTCTCGACGTCACAGCCCAGCGGGGTGACGAGCCCAAGGCCGGTGATTACCGCTCTACGACGATCCGACAACTCGCTGCGCTACCTTTCCGGGTGGAACATTGGGCGATGGGTCGGGGCTACCTGCCCCGACCCTCGGGATCTCAGTCCTGAAACCCCTTCTCGCGCAGGTAGTTGATCACCGCCCCGACGGTGGTCAGCTTCTCAGCATCTTCATCGGGAATCTCTGCGCCAAACTCCTCCTCGAAGGCCATGATGAGCTCGACCGTGTCCAGCGAGTCAGCTCCCAAGTCCTCGATGAAGGAGGCTTCGGGCGTCACCTGCTCCGGATTGACGTCCAGTTGCTCGGCGATGATTTTCTTGACTCTGTCTTCCAGTGACATGTGCATTACTCCTTTGCATGCTCGTGGCGGATCAGGCCATCACCATGCCCCCGCACACGGAAATCACCTGCCCGGTGATGTAGGCGGCGTCGGCACTGGCCAGAAAGGCCACCACCGCCGCCACATCGGCCGGCTCACCAAACCGAGCCAGAGGGATCGTCCCCAACATCCGATGCCGGACCTCCTCAGGCAATTGGTCGGTCATCCGAGTTCGGATAAATCCAGGCGCCACCGCGTTGACTCGGATGTTCCGCGGCGCCAACTCGCGAGCCGTCGCTCGGGTCAAGGCGATCACTCCGCCCTTGGACGCAGCATAGTTGGCCTGGCCCGCGTTCCCGATCAAACCGATGACCGACGCGACGTTCACGATCGCTCCCGACCGAGCCTTCATCATGACGCGCGCCGCCGCCTTTGTAAACAAAAACACGCCTTTGAGGTTCACATTCAAGACCGCGTCCCAATCGGCCTCGCTCATGCGGACCAGGAGGCCATCCCGGGTGATGCCAGCGTTGTTGACTAAAATGTCCAACCGGCCCAAGGCCGACACGGTACCATCCACGACCGCCTGCACTTGGTCTGACCGGGCAACATCGCAAGCAAAGGCCTCGGCCCGGCGACCCATCGACCGGATGTTCTCTACGGTCTCCGTCAGCCAACTTGCGTCGAGGTCACAAACCGCCACATCGGCCCCTTCCTGGGCTAACCGCCAGGCGATCGCCTGGCCGATCCCCCGGGCCGCGCCCGTCACCACTGCCACTTGACCGTCGAAACGTCCCATATCGATCCTCATGCCGGCCCGTCGGCCCGCGATCACCGTTCACCGCGCACTGCTGCGAGAGCGGCTTGCAGGCTCGGGAGGTCCGAAATGTTATGAATTTCAAGCTGGTTGTCAATCCGCCGGATCAGCCCGCTGACCACGCGCCCGGGCCCAAACTCCATGAAGCGCCGCGCTCCCAGCTTCGCCATCGTTCGCACGCAATCCACCCATCGCACCGGCGAATTCACTTGAGCCGCCATTTGGCGCCGAATGCCCTCGATTCCCCCGTGAGGCTCCCCTGTCACGTTCGATACCACCGGGACTTTGGGTGGCGACAGCCGTACGCTCTGAAGCACCTCCGCCAGCCGCTCCGCCGCGGGTGTCATCAAGGAGGAATGAAATCCGCCGGCCACTTGCAACGGAATGACGCGCCGCGCCCCCTTTTGCCGCGCTTGCTCGGCTGCCATAGCCACCGCCGACCGAGGACCAGAGAGAACCGTCTGTTCTGGCGAGTTGAAGTTGGCTAACTCCACCCCAGTGGCCCGGGCGATCGCTTCTAACGTGTCCACGTCCAACCCAATCACGCTCACCATTCCCCCGGGCTGCCGCTCACACGCTTCCTGCATGAACCTGCCTCGGGCCTCCAGAATTCGAACGGCGTCCTCGAAGGTCACGACCCCGGCGGCACAGAGCGCCGCCCATTCCCCCGAGCTCAACCCGCCCATCACGGTCCAGCTCACCTCGGGCGCTTCTTCTTGAAATGCTTCGAAGCACACCATACTAACCACGAAAATCGCGGGCTGCGCTCGGTCCGAGCGTGTCAATTCTTCCAACGGTCCTTCCTCGCACAAACGTAGAAGGTCACACCCTAACAGATCCGAGGCCATGCGAAACCGAGCGGCCGCCGAAGCTCTCGATCGGGCAAGATCCACACCCATCGTCAGCTCTTGCGCGCCCTGACCAGGAAAGACTGCCGCCCAACCATCCGTCATTTTGCACCCCATTCCAAAACGGTGGCGCCCCACGTAAACCCGGCGCCGAACGCAACCATCAACACCACATCCCCATCCCGGATCCGACCATCCCGCACGGCTTCGTCCAACGCCAACCCGATCGAGGCGGCGGATGTGTTGCCGTAGCGCTCTACATTGACGACGAACCGATCCATGGGACAGCCAAGTCGTTCACTAATGGCCGAAATGATTCGCAAATTGGCCTGGTGAGGAATAATCCAACGCACATCCTGAATTTTCACTCCCGCCTTGCTCAAAGCCTCGCGGGCAGCTTCGCACATATGTTGGACCGCGTGGCGAAAGACCTCTCGGCCTCGCATCTTGAGAAAGTGCTGTCGTGCCGCGACCGTCGCCGCGGTGGCGGGATGGCGAGAACCGCCCGCGGGCATCATCAACAAATCCGCCAATGAGCCGTCCGATCCCAGCACCGTGGAGATAATTCCGCGGCGTCCCGCTGGTGCCGGTTGCAAGACCACGGCGCCCGCGCCGTCCCCGAACAACACGCACGTGGTTCGGTCCTGCCAATCGAGGATCGAGGTCATTTTTTCCGCGCCAATCACCAGGGCGGTCCGGACCCCACCAGTGGCCACCGCCGCACGGGCAATTTCCATGCCATACAAGAACCCCGAACACGCCGCTTCCAGACCAAAGCAAAACGCCCGCGAACACCCCAACCGGCTTTGAACTAAACATGCGGTGTTCGGAAACGGGTAGTCCGGCGTAATTGTCGCGACGAGGATCATGTCGACTTCTGCCGGCGCCACGTTGGCCGTTTGCAACGCGCGCTGGGCGGCCAGGGTGGCGAGATCGGAGGTTGCCTCGTGTTCCGCTGCCACTCTCCGCTCTCGCATGCCGGTGCGCTCGACGATCCACTCGTGGGTGGTGGCCACCATTCGTTCTAAGTCGCGGTTCGTCAACACCCGCGCAGGCGCATAGGAACCCCACCCCATCACAGCTACACGGCAGACAGTCCTATCGGCCGCGGAGGCGATCCGTCCCGGCGCTTGCGAAGTCATGAATGGGCGAGCTCCTGAACGCCTCGGGCGACTTTTTGTGGCACTTCGCGTCGAACCGCCTCCACCGTGACACGAAGCCCGTTGGCCACAGCCTCGGCACGCGAGGCGCCATGCGCCACGATGCAAACCCCTGGCACACCAAGTAGGGGAGCCCCGCCGTACGAGGAAGCATCCGCTCGTGTACGAAGCTCGCGTAGGCCTCCGCGGATGAGCCACGCACCCAGGGCACGCCAGGGCGTCGTCGTCAAGGTTTCCCGCAATAGCCGACCGAAAAAGTGCGCCACGCTCTCGCTGGTCTTGAGCACGATGTTGCCCACAAAACCGTCGCAGACCACCACATCCACCTGGTCCTCGAACAAGTCGTGGCCTTCGACGTTACCAACAAAGTTCAGCGGCGAAGCTCGCAGGCGCCCAAAGGCTTCGCGCGTGACCTCGTTGCCCTTCACATCCTCCTCGCCGACGCTCAGCAACCCCACCCGCGGCTCGGGAATGCCCAGGATCTCGCGCGCATACACCGCGCCCATGACGGCGAACTGCACCAACATCTCCGCCGTGCAGTCGGTATTCGCACCCGCGTCGATCAATACCCACGGGAACCGACCGCCGCCGGGGATCGTCGTCGCAATGGCCGGCCGCAGCACCCCCTCCAACGGCCGAAGTTTCAGCGTGGCCGCCGCCACCAGTGCACCGGTATTCCCTGCTGAGAAGACCGCGGCAGCCTCGCCGCTCCGGACCAACGCCACCGCCTGGTTAATGGACGAGTTCTTCTTGCGGCGAACCGCCACCGCGGGCGACTCGCCCATGTCCACAACCTCGTCCGCATGGACAATCCTCACCCGAGGGGGCCAAGGCCCAAGAGCGGCGGCCGCGGACCGAATTGCATCCTCGCGGCCGACCAGCAACCATTCCTCGACCTGGTCCGCCAACGCAACGGCAGCGCGAAACGTCCCCGCGACAATCTCTCCCGGGGCAAAATCGCCCCCCATGGCGTCTACGGCAATGCGCATAGCCGACGGTCAGGCTACTCGGCAGTAATGCTGATCACCTGACGATCGCCGTAGTATCCGCACGACGGGCACGTCCGGTGAGGCTGTGTCCACGCATGACACTTCGGACACTTGGCGAGCGACGGCATCGGGTGCCGGTGAGACCGAACCCGCATCTTCTTCCGACTTCGTGACTTACGCCGTTTGGGAACACCCATGGTTCATCTCCTCACTGGACCCATCACTTTTCCGACCACTCATCAAGCGCGGCCCACGGGTCCGCACTTCGGGGCCGATCCGGCGCCGCGCAATCGCACGGTCCATCCCGTAAATCCCGTCCGCAATGCGGACACAGGCCCGGGCAAGATTCCGAACACAGCGGATGCGACGGCAGCCTCAACAACACGGCTTCCCGAATCTCGGGAGTGACGTCCAGCTCTAACTGCCCCACACGGGGCAGATATTCGTACAGGAACGCCGTTTCATTTGCAACCGTTGAGAAGGTCCGACCACAGCGCCGGCAGGTCGCCGTGAGGCGCAGTTCCACTCGCCCGTTCACCACCACCCTGCGCTGCACCCGTCGCGCCGTCAGTACATAGTGGATCGGGCCGTCCGGCTGACAGAGGTCCACCGCGGTCAACCCGAGGATCGCCGCGTCCTCGGTGCCCTCGTAGACCACCCCTTCTGCGCTCAACGTGGTCAAATCGATGTGCATGGCTCAGGTCCCGCTGTTGGTCGCCGCTTCCCAGCGGGCTCGCAGTGCCCGCCACGCCGGCTCCGGAACGAACCGGCG
The DNA here is from genome assembly GCA_900661335.1 of uncultured bacterium. Lineage (GTDB taxonomy): Bacteria > Verrucomicrobiota > Kiritimatiellia > PWTM01 > PWTM01 > CAACVY01. The sequence continues at coordinate 47,698 of CAACVY010000006.1, forward strand.
GACATCTCCACCCAGTTCCGCGATCTGACGGATAGTACTGGAACTGATGTAGCTGAATTCCTCGCTCGGCATCAAGAAGATCGTCTCGACCTCCGGCGCAAGCTTTCGGTTTGTGAGTGCCATTTGAAACTCGAACTCGAAATCCGAAAACGCCCGGAGCCCACGGACCAGGACATATATCCCCTTGCGCCGGGCAAACTCCACCAACAACCCCTCGAACGGCTCCACCTCCACGTTCGGCCAAGCCGCGACCGATTCCCGCGCAATCGCCACGCGTTCGTCCACACTCAACAGCGTCCGTTTCGGCGGATATTTCGCTACCGCGAGAATCAAGCGAGGAAAAATACGCGCCGCCCGACCGATAAGGTCTACGTGCCCCAACGTAATCGGGTCAAACGTGCCCGCATAGATGGCCGCTCGATTCACGCTGCTAGCTCCTTAATGATCGGGCAGTTTCAGAAAACTGAAGACCGGTCGCGGTCGCAATCGCTCACGACCCCTCAGCTCCCAAAGTTCCACCACGAACGCAATCTCCACAAGTTCTCCACCGAACGACTCCACCAGCTGCGCGGCGGCCAAGGCCGTGCCGCCCGTCGCCAACAAGTCATCCACGACCACCACTTTCGCACCGGGGCGAACCGCATCCTCGTGCATTTCCAACACGGCGGTTCCATACTCCAACTCATACTCCACCGCGCGCGTCTTCCAAGGGAGCTTCCCCTTTTTTCGAATGGGGATCAGGCCCGCCCCCAGTTGCGTGGCCAACGCTGGAGCCCACAAAAACCCCCGCGCCTCGATCGCCGCGATAAAGTCCACTCGCTCGTGCGCGTACCGCGAGGCCAACGCCCCGACCGTGGCTGCAAACAAACTCGCGTCTCCCAACACGGGCGTCAAGTCCCGAAACAAGATCCCAGGCTTCGGGAAGTCCGGGATTTCCCGAATGGCGCTTCGAAGTCGCTGGCGCAACTGTTCGAGGGTCGTCATCACCATTTGTTCACTTTCGCCCTGTCCGCCGCTTCCGAGGCGCTGCACGGGCGCTCTTCGAAGCGTCCGTGCGGCGGCGCGTCTTCGTACTCTGAGTCCGTGGGCGGACTTTCTTGGCGCACGCGCGCTTCCGCTTCCGACTTTTGGCCTTCGCCCTCGCTGGTCCGGCCGGGGGGCGAGGTCCGTTCGGCGACCCGCCTTCCGCGGCCGACACGACGGCTGCCCCCGATGGCTTGTCGGTTTGAGTCAAAGGAATTGGCTCTCCTTCCGGCAAGTCATTCGGGCGAGGGATCTTTTCCTCTAACAAATCGCGGAGCTTCGCCTCGGCCTCAAGCTGAAGCTGCCGCACGCGCTCGCGAGTGATACCGAAGCGTCGGCCGACCTCCTCCAACGTTTCCGGCTGCACCCCGCCCAACCCATACCGATACTTCAGAATCTCACGCTCGCGACGTGGTAGGTACCGAATTAGCAATTCCAGCTCCTTGAGCAATTGGGCGTCGCTCAATGCCTCGTCGGGCGTGACGGCGGATTCATCTCCGACAATTTCACCAAACGTCGCGGAGTCGTCTTCTGTGATCGGGCTGTCGAGCGACCGGGGTTGCAGTGCCACCAGGTGCCAGTGGCTGACAGTGGCTTCGTCTACGCCCAATTCTTCCGCGATCTCCGCGTCCGTAGGGGCACGGCCGAGTCGTTCCTGTAACTCGCGCTCGATCCGGCGCATTCGCGAGATCTTGTCCACGAGGTGGGCTGGAAGTCGGATCGTCTTGCTTTGATTGGCCAGCGCACGCTTGATCGCCTGTTTGATCCACCACGCCGCATAGGTACTGAGCTTGCCCCCCTTTTTCGGGTCGAAGCGCTCCACGGCCTTCATCAGGCCGATGTTACCCTCCGAAATCAAGTCCAGGAGTGGCAATCCATACCGGGCATAATCTTGGGCAATTTTCACCACCAGCCGAAGGTTCGCCAAGATCATGGTCTTGCGCGCCTCTTCGTCGCCTTTCCGAATTCGTTCCGCCAGCACGACTTCCTGGTCGGGTGTCAAGAGTGGAACCTGCCCAATTTCTTGTAGGTACACCCGGATCGTCTTGTCTCCGTCACCCATGGAAACCATTCCCAACGCGCCCAACGGATCGCCACCGCCGGACTTGGCTATTCTACACATTCCTGCCCCGAGTGAAAGCGTTGCGCGGACACCTCCGACCCGCGTTCACGGCCTAACGCTGCCACGCTGTGGCCGCAGATCCCCCTCGCAGCGGGGAAGGACTTCGAGAGCCCCAAGGCGTCGGCGTCTTTGCGTGTCCACTCCTGCGATCCTATCCACACTCGTCGTGCGCCCTTTCACGCGCCGATCGCGGCAAGCCCCCCGTGTCCCACCAACCGGTCACGCTGGCCCAGCGCTCGAGCGACTTGGCAAGTAGTCAAACCCTTCCGAACCGTTGTCGGACCCGGGGCCACCGCTGCCAACAGGCAGACCGATGCTGGGAAACACCAAAAAGCCGCAAGACTGGCTGGCCGATGGCGTCGACGCCCCGTGGTCGGCTAATTAACGCTAATCACGGAAAGATTGGTGAGCTGATATTTCGCACAGAGGTTCAGAACCCGCACCAAAAACTCGTGGGGAGAGGCGGCTGAACACATGATCAAAACCGTTTGCTTGCGGTCCAACTCGGCCAAACGGCGAATGAGGGCCTCCAATTGCGACTCCGCGACGGGTTTGTCGTTGACCGTGAACCCATCGTAGAAGATGCCGATCCGCACGAGGTTCGGCGGCACTTCCAACCGCTCGGTCCTTTGTTCCGGCCCGGGGCGAAACACATCCAGATGTGCCAGGACATCCAACGGTTTGATGGTGAAAATGAAGTAGATCAGAAGCTGGAACACGACGTCGATCATCGGCGTCATGGGAAGTTCCGCTTCGGGCGCTTCCTTCGGTTTGCGTTTCCGTGCCATATCCGCCCCACCTCGCTACTTCGCCCGTTCCTTGATCGCAGCAAATTTGATCTTCCACAAACCAGCCTGGCTGCAGACGTCCATCACCCGCCGGACGTACTCGTGCCGAGTTCCCGCATCCGCGCGGATCACCACCGGAAGCGTTTGCCCGTGACGCGCCACGGCACCTCGCAGAATATTCTGGAGCATTTGCAAGGAGAGCCGTTGGCGGGCAATGTAAATTCGCCCTTGCTCATCCACGTCCACCGTGATCGTCCGGGGGTCCTTTCGCTCGACCGCCTTGCCGTCGGGTGCCATCGCCAGGCGCAACTCCATCTCGACTTCCTTCTGCTGCTGCGCAACCGTGACGATGAAGAAAATAATCAACTGGAACACGACGTCGATCATCGGCGTCATGTTCAGACCGCCTTCTTCCTTCCGCTGTCGCATGGCGTTTCACCACCCCCGCGACGGTGGCGTCACTCCTCTTCCGCCACGACTTCGACGTTGCGCAACGACTTGATCAGGTCCAGGGTCAGACCTTCCATGCCCAGAATGATCTTGGTCGCTCGGTTGCGGAAGTAAGTGTAGAAGCCCACCGAGGGGATCGCGACGATGAGTCCTGCAGCGGTCGTCCAGAGAGCTTGCCCGATGTTTTTGGCTAGGAGCGCCGTTTGCGCTGCGCCCGCCTCCTGTAACGCCAGGGTCATAAACGCGTAGATCATACCTTGCACCGTTCCCAGCAGACCGAGCATCGGTGCCAGGTTGGCACAAACGTTCAGGTATGCGACCCGCTGTAGAAGTTTCTCACTCTCGAGATCCGCAGCCACCCCGACGATGTCTTGGATAACATCGAAGCCTTCCTGGACGTTCTGGAATCCCGCGGTCAGAATGTTGGCCAACGGCGTGGGACGGCTCTCGCAATGTTTGATCGCCTTCATCACGTCGCCCTGTTGCATCGCGTCCCGCACGTTGTTCACCAGGTCTTCGGGAGCGATTTTCTTCTCCTTGATCGTGATGAACGAGTCAATGATCAAGGCCGCCGCCGCCACGGAGGTCGCGCCGAGCGCCAACCATAGGATGACCCCGAGCCAACCGCTGCTGGTCACAACGGTCCAAAATCCCATGCTGGACTGCGCCTTCCTCGCCTGTTCTTCGGCGGCCTTGGCTTTCTCGTCCAGCACGGTCGTACCGGCCGCGGGCTTCTCGCCTTCAGGTTTTGCCTCCTGCGCACGGGCCCACCCAACTGCACAAATGAATGCGATCGCCACCACTCCGACCACACGCCGAATCGAACTCTTCATCTCGGTTCGCTCCCTGTGTTGGACCGACGTCGTTCCACGACGCTACAGTCCGAACTTCAAGTGCTTGTTATGTTACCAAACCGGCCACACCACTGCAACCGTCATGCCTTGCCCTTGGCGGCGGCAGCTTCCGGACTGTCCGGAAACTCTTGCACCAAGCGTCGGAAGAAATCCTTCGCGCGGGAATCGCGATTCTTCTCCAACGCCTGCGCAACCCGCAGCAACGCACGGGGCAAAATCTCCGTCTCGCGCTCGTAGAACAGCACCACACGCAAATAGTCCCGAATGGCCAATTCGAGGTTGCCTTGTGCCTCGTGAACCTGTCCCCGCATCAGCAGTGCCCGCGCCGCATCCCGTCGGTTGTCCGATCGCACCAGCGGCTGCAGCTCGTTCAACAAGTCCGTATAGCGTCCCGCCGCCAACAGAGCCTCGCGGTACTGCCAGCCCGCTTCGGGATCGGACTTGAGACCCGGGTACACTGCCATGACTGCGTCCCACACCTTTAGCGCTCCCGCACCGTCCCGCTTCCCGGTGTAAGCACGGATCAGCAGCTTGGCCGCTTCGAAGTCCCAGGTGAGCAGCCGGTACTCCTCCATGATCTTCTGAAGAATCGGAATCGCCTCGTCGAACCGACCCGCCTGCACGGCCGCGGCGGCTTTGTCCAGATCCGCAGGCTTATCCGCCACGGCCTGTTTGTACTGACCCTTGGCGAGGTTGATCTGCTGGCCATCGGCGCGGGTGAGGACTACGGTTCCGTCCGAGCGAACGCGGATGGCCACACCGTCCATCCGCTGGCCATTCGCCAGAATCACATACGGGGCCGCATGGGTGACGGTCCACCATGCGCTTGCCACTAGCACTGCCAGAATTCGTCGTGTCATATCCAGCACTCCTGTCCTAGTTTTCATGGCTTCCGACCCGGCGATACCGCGGACGACGGTGGCGCCGAGGTGGCTGGTGCGGCCGCCGCCGCTTTCAATCGCAGTGCCTGGAGCTGCCCACGCACCGTCGCGGCTTCAGGGCGGTCACCAAACTTGTTCAAGTAGCGCTCCGCGGCTTCGATCGCGTCATTGAACAAACCCAACTCCTCCAGCACCGTCACCACTTCGCGCATGGCCAATTCCACCAGAGGTCGTTCCGCTTCATTCTGTTCCTTGCCAAACAGCGCCACACGCTCGTACGAGGCCGCCGCCGATCGGAGGTTTTCCATAGCCGCCGCATCCTTCCCCTGTGCCTTCAGTTTGCCCGCGAACTCTCGGTACACGCTGGCCAACTCGATGTTCGCCTGGCTCACGCGCAAGGAGTCCTGGGCCAGCGTAAACACTTCTTTCAGGGTTGCCACGCTATCCGGATATCGCCCCAACTCGCGGTAGATCTTGGCCAGCAGCAGCCGAGCCTCGAAGAACAGCCCCGTACGCGGGTACCGCACCAACAAGTCCTCCAACGCTTCGATCGCCTTCTCTTTGTTCCCCGCCTTGGAGGCGGCCACGCCCAACCCGTACAGACTGGGCTCCAACACTTTGCGATCGTTCGTTCCCGACTTGACCACCCACTCGAACGCCTGCATGGCCGAGGCGTACCGCTCCGCATCCAGAAACCACTGCCCGATCTGCGTGAACTGCTCCGGCGTATACAGCTTCGGTGGCTTTCCCGGAGGTTCCGCCGTGAGCATGGCCTTCAACGCCTCTTCGGCCAAATCGAAGCGCTTGATTTCCATCGCGGCACGAATCTGCGCGAATTGTGCACTCTTGCCTTCCTCCGAATCCGGATATTCGCGACGCAGCCGGTCAAAGACCTTACTGGCTTCATCCATGCGCCCCTGCTGCATATAGATCGCACCGATCAACCCCAGCGCTTTCGGCGCCAGCTCAGATTTCTTGTAGTTGGCGACGAAATTCTCGAACACCTGCCGTGCCTCCTCGGCCGCCTTCTTCCGTTGCGCCTCATCGCCCGGCGCCTGAAACAACGCATAAGCACGGTAGAAGACCGCTTTCTCAGAAAGCTCCGCCGCCTTCTTCAACTCGTCCGCCGTCTTGGCATAGGGGTTGTTTTCCTTCGGCTGCACCCATTCCGCCAACTTCTGGAACGTCGCAGCGGCCTCCAGGTGACGCCCCAACCGCATCTGTGCATCACCAAGTCCGAACAGTGCCAGTGCCCGTCCGTGTGAAGGTGGGCAGTCCTGGATATACTTCGCGAACGCATCCGCTGCCTTCTCGTACTCCTTGGCCTCGTAGTAGTCCCATGCGAGTGTGCTCAACGCATGCAAGTAAAACTGGTCTTGCGGATAGTTGGCGATCACGCGCTGCAGCCACTCCCGGGCTTTGGTCGTGTCGCCCTGTTTTTTAAGCATCTGGGCACCTAAAAACAGGACTTGAGGGGCCCGTTCATGCTTCGGGTAGACGTCCGCGAACAGCCCGTAGATGCGCACGCAGTTGTTGGTGTCTTTCTTGTCGAAGAAATGCTTGGCCAACGCCAACAAGGCCAGGCCCGTGCTCGGGTCATTCGCCCGGGTATCAGCGATATGGTCCAACGCCACAGTCAAGTACAGCGGGTTGCTCGTTTCCACCAGCGAAATCAACAACGGCGTGTAGATCGGCCCCAGCTCCGGCGCGGTCGGCACAATGTTGAGCACCCGCAGCGCCTGCGGAACGACCTCGGCGTACTTCTTCTGCAGGTAGAGGTCGTCCACCACCTTCCTCAACGCGGCGACCACATTGGGCAGGTGCTGGCCCCAGTCAATCCGCACCTCCCGCTTGAATTTCTCCCGGACCATCCGCTGCAAAGCCTCGGCTCGCACCACCGACTCGGCCGCCCAATCGCTATCCGGGTACTTCGCGAAAACGTTGACATACTGCGTGATCGCTTGCGCGAACCCCTGAAGCTGCGCGTCACCTTGGGCGGATCGGGCCTCCTTTTCGTACAGCTCGCCCAGCAAGAAACGCGCATAGGCCATGGGGCTCTCGCCCATGGGCAATCGCTCCTGCTTGAGAATTTCATCGATGCCTTTCATCAAATCCATGTTGTTCCGCAACAGCTTGATCGCCGCCTGAGGCTTGCCCCGGAGCAACTCGATATTGGCCATCGCCACGATCGCTTGGCAAAAGGGTACGTCAATACCTTCTCGTCCCCATGTGATCTTCTCCGCCAGATCCCAAGCGCGCTTCAACAGGTCTTCCTGTTCCTTGCCCGACTTCCCGCGGGCCTGCTGGATCAACAACTGGATCAACTCGATCTGGACTCGCCGCTCGATACCGGGTTCCGGCTTGGCCTTTAGGATGCTCTCCATGGCCTGAATAGCACTAGGAACATCCCCGGCCCGCAGTAACATCTGACTGAATCGGTAGGCGGCATCCACGTAGAACCGTTTGAGGTCGGGATCCGTGGGCACGGTTTTAAACTCTTTGAAGAACTCCTCGTAATGCTTGCGCGCACGTTCGACTTCCCGGTAGCGGTACATCTGGTTGGCCAACGCCAACCGGGCGGCCTGCGTCTTGGGATCCCCCTTGGGCATCTCGGCCAACAACTTCTCCGCCTCGTCGAACTTCCGCCGGTTGGCCAAAATCTCGATCCGCACGACCCGTCCGCGGTCCTTCAGCGAAGGGTTTTGCACGACCAACTGGTCAACTAACCGTTCTGCGTAGTCGGCAAATCCAATCTCCACCAACTTGGAGGCGAATTCGAACTCCCGGTCCACATCGTCCGTCTGCGCCCCAGCGCCGATTGCGACCAGAGCCAGTCCGACCCATCCAGCCCACCGATATGCCTGTCCAATCATAGTCTCCTCACGCACGGCCCGCGAGGGTCGCCATCATGCTACCTGAATTCCTAAACGAATCAAGCGCCCACTCGGCACGGCCGCGGGTGCATGGATCGGATTCATCGACGCAGGAACAGCAGCGCTTCCTCCGCACGCAAGTTGTCATCCTCCCGTAGCGGACGCACCCGGCCGTCCTCGTATGCGAACCCGCGTAAGATTCGCACATGCTCGCGGCGTGCCCAGTCGAGAAAATCGCGCAGCGTGAACAAGTGAATGTTGGGCGTATCGTACCACCGGTATGGCAAACGCTCTGTTTCGGGCATCCGGCCTTCCAGCATCAAGCTCAGTCGAACTCGCCACCACGCAAAGTTCGGAAAGGATACGATCCCCTCTCGTCCCACCCGCAGCATCTCCCGGAGCACCACCAGGGGGCGATGCAAGGTCTGAAGTGTCTCTTCCAACACCACGTAGTCAAACGCGCGAGCCGGAAATCCTTGCAGCCCCTGGTCCAAGTCACACTGGAACACGGGCACGCCGCGCTCCACGCATTTAATGACCTCCAGAGGATCCAGCTCGATACCTTGCGCCCGCACGTTGCGGCGCCGCACCAATTCTGCTAGCAGTTCGCCGGATCCACACCCTAAATCCAGCACCGAAGCGCCTGGCCGCACTGCGCGCACGATGAGATCGTCCTGCCAGCGCTCGGTCGCGGGATGCGGCCGCCGCGTTCGAAGCGCCTGTCGGTAGCGGTCGAGCCAATCTTGCCCCAAGTGCCGCAGGGCGGGGTCCAAGCGCTCGACGATCTGTCGCCACTCACGCGGCGTGAGAGCCGGCGATGACGGCGTCGGTCGTGGTTTCGGCACGGTCACGATCCTCCTGATTCCAAAAACGCTCGAACTAACGGGCCTACTTCGGCGATCTGAACGAGAAACCCGTCGTGGCCCACATTCGACGGCAAATCCACATACGTCACCGTCTTGCCCGCCTTGCATAAGGCCAACGCCAACTCTCGGCACTGAGCCGGCGGGTAGAGCCAATCGGACGAGAAGGACACCACCATCGTCCGCGCGCGGATTCGCCGACACGCCCGCACTAAATCGCCCCGCCCCCACGCCGCGGCGTCGTACAAATCCATTGCGCGGGTAATGTACAGGTAGCTGTTCGCATCGAACCGTTCCACGAACGCCCGGCCCTGGTGGTGCAGGTAACTTTCCACCTCAAACGCGATCCCAAAATCCATCGGCTTCGATTGGCGGTCGGGGCGCAACCGACGGCCGAACTTCACGTCCATGCCGTGTTCGCACAAGTACGTGATGTGCGCCATCATCCGGGCCACGGCCAACCCAGCGTCCGGTTTGACCTCCCGATCGTAGTAGTCCCCGTGGTGGAAGTTCGGATCGCTCAGAATCGCATGTCGGCCGACCGCGTTGAACGCCAGCCCCAGAGTGGACAACCGGGGCGTGGAGGCCAAAACGATGCAGTTCTCTACTCGGTCCGGATAACGCAGTGCCCACTCCAACGCCTGCTGCCCTCCCAAGGACCCGCCCACCACCGCGCGGAACTTCCGAATTCCAAGAGCGTCCGCCAGCCGCGCCTGCAAACGCACCCAGTCCCCGACCGTCACGAGGGGAAACCGTAGTCCATATGGCTGGCCAGTGCGCGGGTCGATGGACGACGGTCCCGTAGTCCCATAGCAGCTCCCAAGCACGTTGCTGCAGAGGACCCACCACCGCCGAGTGTCAATGAACTTGCCCGGGCCGACCATGCCGTCCCACCACCCCGGCTTTCGCAACCGCCACAGCCGTCCGGTTTCCTTGGCGCGGCGATCCCAACCCGCAACGTGGGCATCGCCGGACAGCGCGTGCAAGACCAACACCGCGTTATCCCGCGCAGAGGATAGCTCCCCATAGGTCTCATACTCGACATCCACCGGAGCAATGGACTTGCCCAGCTCCAACCGGAACGGGCGCCCTTCCTCCACGATCCGAATGGTCTTGGCCTCCGTCCAGCCCACCGAAGTCGGACTGTCCGGCGGATCGTACTTCCGTTGTGATGTGCCCATGCGCATGGCGAACAATCTATAATCGAATATCATACTGCAACACACCGACGTGGACCAGGCCGGCCGCTCACCCGAAGTGGTCGCGACATCGAGCCCACTGGGCAGTAACGCGCGGAAATCCGCTGCCGTGCACTGGAGAGAACTCTAGCGCCTGAACATTCGCACGCCGCCCCCGCCGGTGGAGCGACCCAGCAGCAGCCACTGCCGTCCGCCAGCACCGCGGATCTGCTCTCGGTCACGCGAGCCATGTTCGCCTCTACCGACCCAACC